>JALOLK010000092.1 GCA_025456015.1 Candidatus Nanopelagicales bacterium | reverse complement strand
GCCGGCGCCGCCGCACTAGCATGGCGCGATGGACATGGCCGCGTTCCGCGACGAGGCCCAGCGGCTGGTCACCAGCCGGGCGCTCGGCTACGACCAGCAGCTGCGCCGCCTCGCGGCCCTGGCCGCCAACGCCCTGCCCTACCCGACGCTGTCCCCGCTGTGCGCTGAGGCCCTCGACGCCCGGGTGATCTGCGACATGTACGAGGGCAACCGGCCGTTCACCCCCCGCTACGTCCTGCCCGACTACGCCAAGGCCCTGCGCCAGGGCGTGGCGCACCTGGAGCTCGAGCCACCCACCACGCTCGACGACGCACTGGCCTTCCTGCTGATCCTCTACGCGCACGTCCCCTCGGTGACCACCTACCCGGTGTACCTCGGCGACCTCGACGCCCTGCTCGAGCCGTTCGTGCCGGCCGGTCTGCCCGACGCCGAGCTGGACGCCACGCTGCGCCGCTTCTGGATCCAGCTCGACCGGATCCTGCCCGACGCCTTCGTGCACGCCAACGTGGGCCCCGCCGACGGACGGGTCGTTCGTGCCATCTGGCGTGTGGAGCGCTCGCTGCGCCAGGTGGTGCCGAACCTGACCCTGAAGGTGTCGCCGGAGACCCCGGACGACCTCATCGAGGACGCGGTCCGCACGGTCTTCGAAACCGGCAAGCCGCACTTCGTCAACCACCCCATGATGGTCGCCGACCACGGCGACGAGTACGGCGTGGTCAGCTGCTACAACTCGCTGAAGGTCCGCGGGGGTGCGCACAGCCTGGTCCGGCTCAACCTCAGGGCGGCGGTCGAGCGCCACCTCGGCGGGCTGGCGGAGTTCTGCGACGAGGCCCTGCCGCACTGGGTCGAGCTCACCGCCGAGCTGGGTGAGGCCAGGATCCGCTCGCTGGTCGAGGACCAGGGCTTCTTCGACTCCCACTTCCTGGCCACCGAGGGCCTGGTCGACCTCGACCGCTTCTCGCTCATGTTCGGCATCTTCGGCCTCGCCGAGTGCGTGAACGCGCTGATGGCCCGCGAGGGGCGCCCGGAGGCCCGCTACGGCCACGACGAGGCCGCCAACGCCGCGGCATGGACGATCACCCGACGCGTGGCCGAGCTGGTGGCCGCCCGGCCGCTGCCGTACTGCGAGGGGGGCGGCGGGTTCGCCTACCTCCACAGCCAGAGCGGCATCGACCTCGACCTCGACACCACGGCCGGCACGCGCCTGCCGATCGGCGACGAGCCTGGCCTGCGCGAGCACATCGCCGCCTGCGCGCCGCACCACGCGCTGTTCGCCGCTGGCATCTCCGACATCGTCCACGTCGACGAGACCGTCCGGGCCAACCCACGGGCCATGGTCGACGTCATCCGCGGCGCCCTGGCCGTGGGCATGCGCGACTTCACGTTCAACCTCGACTCCAACGAGTTCATCCGGATCACCGGCTACCTGGTCCGCAAGTCCGACCTCGTCGGCATCGAGGAGCACGGGGCCCGGCACGCCAGCGACTACCTGGCCGCCACCGCCGAGGTGAACCACACGGTCACCACCCGCGCGGTCAAGCGCGTGCTCGCCACCGAGCTGAGCCCGCGGGCGTGACCAGCCCGACGGCGGGCCTGGTCGCCGACGTCATCGAGTTCTCCGCGGTGGACGGGCCCGGCAACCGGTTCGTCGTGTTCCTGCAGGGCTGCACGCTGAACTGCCTGGCCTGCCACAACCCGTTCACGATCAACCCGTGCATCGACTGCGGCGTCTGCGTGCTGACCTGCCCGTCGGGCGCCCTGAGCGTCGACGACCTCGGCGCCGTGCGCTGGGACGCGGGCACCTGCACCGGCGGCGACACCTGCCTCGAGGTCTGCCCGCACGACGCGACTCCCAAGGCCCGCTCGCTCGAGGTGGCCGACCTGCTCGACCGGATCCGCCCCGCCGCACCCTTCCTGTCCGGCATCACCGTCTCGGGGGGCGAGGCGACCCGCCAGCCGCGGTTCGTCCGCGACCTGTTCGCCGCGGTGCGCGCCGAGCTGCCCCGCCTGACCTGCTTCGTCGACTCCAACGGCGACACGGAGCCGGCGACCTGGGACCTGCTCGACCCGGTGATGGACGCCGCGATGGTCGACCTCAAGTGCCTCGACGACGACCTGCACCGCCGGCTCACCGGCGCGTCGAACGCGGCCGTGCTCGCCTCGCTGCGCCGGCTGGCGGCGACCGGGAAGCTGTACGAGGTGCGCCTGCTCCTGGTCGCCGGCCTGAACGACGCCGATGACCTGCTGCTGCGCACCGGCCGGTGGCTGGCCGACCTCGACCCCGCCCTGCGGGTCAAGCTCATCGGCTTCCGGGCCCACGGCGTGCGGCCCTCCCCCGTGCCGCTGCAGGAGCCGACCCCGGCGCAGCGTGCCCACTACGCCGACGTCCTGCGCTCGGTCGCGGACTTCGACCTCGTCGTGGTCTGACCGGGCCCGGCGGCACGCCAACGGCCGCGGGCACGTGGACGCTCGCGCGCTCACTAGGCTGCCGCGCATGACGACCCTGCACCTGTCGACCTCCCCCGACACCGCCGACCTGCTCGTGCTCGGCGTCGCCAGCACGCCCGACGGCCCGACGGTGCCGGCCGCGGCAGGCCTCGGCGAGGAGCAGCGCACGGCGATCGCCGCAGCGGCGCTCAGCGTCGGTGCCACCGGCAAGGTCGACGAGGTGCTGCGCCTGCCCGGCGACGCGTTCGGGCTGCCGCCGCTCATGCTCACCGGCCTGGGCGAGGCGGCAGCGGCGGAGGACCCCGCGGCCCTGCTGCGCGCGGCGGGTGCCGCCGTGCGCAGCGCCCCGGTCGCCGGCATCGCCCTGGCCCTGCCCACCGGCGACGACCCCACCCTCGTCGAGGCGGTCGCGACGGGCGCGATCATCGGCGCGCACCGGATCCCCGGCCGCCCGGCTGGCGACCCGCCGACGCCGTCCCCCGAGCGTGTCCTGGTCGTGGTCGGCGATCCCGCCAGCCTGGCGCTGGCGCACCGCCGCGCCGAGGTCGTGGCCAGCTCGGTGCTCCTGGCCCGGCGGCTCACGGACACCCCCCCGCGCGCCCTGCCGCCCGCCGCGCTCGCCGACGAGGCGATCGCCGCGGTCGCCGACCTGCCGGTCGCCGTCGAGGTGCTCGACGAGGCAGCCCTGGCGCAGGCCGGCTACGGCGGCATCCTCGCGGTCGGCCAGGGCTCGGCGAACCCCCCGCGGCTGGTCCGCCTGGCCTACGCCCCGGCGGGCGCGACCGCGCACCTGGCCCTGGTCGGCAAGGGCATCACCTTCGACTCCGGTGGCCTGTCGCTCAAGCCCGCTGCCGGGATGGCGGCCATGAAGATGGACATGGCCGGGGCCGCGGCGGTGCTCGGCGCGGTGCGCGCCATCGCGCTGCTCGAGGTGCCCGTGCGGGTGACCGCCTACCTGGCCGTCGCCGAGAACATGCCCAGCGGCACCGCCCAGCGCCCCGGCGACGTCATCACCGCGTTCGGCGGGCGCACCGTCGAGGTGCTCAACACCGACGCCGAGGGCCGGCTGGTCATGATGGACGCGCTGGTGCGCTGCGGGCAGGACGAGCCCGACGCGATCATCGACATCGCGACGCTGACCGGGGCCCAGCTGGTCGCGCTCGGCGGGCGGATCGCCGGCGCGATGGGCAACGACGACGCCTGGCGCGACGAGGTGGTGGCCGCCGCCACCGCCGCCGGCGAGCTGGTCTGGCCCATGCCGATCCCCGAGGAGCTGCGCGCCTCGCTCGACAGCCCGGTCGCGGACCTGGCCAACGTCGGCGAGCGCAACGGCGGGATGATGACCGCGGCCGCCTTCCTGCGCGAGTTCGTGCCCGACGGCGTGCGCTGGGCGCACCTCGACATCGCCGGGCCGGCCTTCAACGAGGGCACCCCGTGGGGGCCCTTCGGCAAGGGCGGGACCGGCTTCGGGGTGCGCGCGCTGGTGTCGGTCGTCGAGCGGATGGCTGCCGCGGCGGTCTGACCCCCGCGGGACGTCGCGCTCCTCGGGGCGTGAGCGGGCACATGCTGGCAGGATGGCCCTGCCGACGCCGGCGCCTGCGTGCCGGCGCACCACGACCCGCCCTGAGCCGCACTGCGACGTGACGAGAGAGGTCCTGATCCGTGGCCGACAACCAGTTCGACATCGTCATCCTCGGTGGGGGCAGCGGTGGGTACGCCTGTGCCCTGCGCGCCTCCCAGCTCAACCTGTCGGTGGCGCTGATCGAGCGCGACAAGCTCGGTGGCACCTGCCTGCACTGGGGCTGCATCCCGACCAAGGCCCTCCTGCACGCCGCCGAGGTCGCCGACACCGCGCGCGAGAGCGCGACCTTCGGCGTGGACCTCAGCCTCAACGGCATCGACCTCGTGGCCGTGAACAAGTACCGCGACGGCGTCGTCAACCGGCTCTACAAGGGCCTGCAGGGCCTCGTGAAGAGCCGCGACATCACCTACGTCGAGGGCACCGGGCACCTGACCGGGCCCAACACCGTCACCGTCGACGGCACCGAGTACGTGGGCCGCCACGTCGTGCTGGCCACCGGCTCGTACGCCCGCACGCTGCCCGGCCTGGAGATCGGCGGGCGCGTCATGACCTCCGACCACGTGCTGGGCCTGGACACCATCCCGAAGTCCGTCATCGTCCTCGGCGGCGGCGTGATCGGTGTGGAGTTCGCCTCGGTCTGGAAGTCCTTCGGCGCCGAGGTGACCATCATCGAGGCGCTGCCGCGGCTGGTGCCGGCCGAGGACGAGGCGTGCTCGAAGGCGCTCGAGCGGGCCTTCCGCAAGCGCAAGATCAACTTCACGACCGGCGTCCGGTTCGCGAGCGTGACCCAGGACGAGCACGGCGTCGTGGCCACCCTCGAGGACGGCTCCACGTTCGCCGCCGAGATCATGCTCGTGGCCGTCGGTCGCGGGCCGAACGCCTCGGGCATGGGGTTCGAGGAGCAGGGCATCGCGATGGACCGCGGCTGGGTGCTCGCCGACGAGCGCCTGCGCACGAACGTGCCCAGCGTCCGCGCGGTCGGCGACATCGTCCCGGGCCTGCAGCTGGCCCACCGCGGCTTCCAGCAGGGCATCTTCGTGGCCGAGGACATCGCCGGGCTGAACCCGCCGCCGATCGACGAGCTCGGCATCCCACGGGTGACCTACTGCGAGCCCGAGATCGGCTCGATCGGGCTGACCGAGGCCCAGGCCAAGGAGCGGTTCGGCGCCGACCAGGTGCAGTCCTACGAGTACAACCTCGGCGGCAACGGCAAGAGCCAGATCCTGGCCACCACCGGCTTCGTCAAGCTCGTGCGGAAGGTGGATGGCCCCGTCGTCGGCGTGCACATGGTCGGCTCGCGCATCGGCGAGCAGATCGGCGAGGCCCAGCTCATCTACAACTGGGAGGCCTACCCCGCGGAGGTCGCCTCGCTCGTCCACGCCCACCCCACCCAGAACGAGGCCCTCGGCGAGGCCCACCTCGCCCTGGCCGGCAAGCCCCTGCACGCCCACGCCTGACCCGGCGCCGCGCCGCCGGCCGGCTCCCGCCAGCACCGCCCCCGCAGCACCACCGGAGAGGAACAACCGGACGATGTCGGTCACCGTCACCATGCCGCAGCTCGGCGAGAGCGTCACCGAGGGCACCGTCACCCGTTGGCTCAAGCAGGTCGGCGACCAGGTGAGCGCGGACGAGCCGCTGCTCGAGGTCTCCACCGACAAGGTCGACACCGAGATCCCCGCCCCGGCCTCCGGCGTGCTGCTGTCGATCGCCGCCGGCGAGGACGAGACGGTCGCCGTGGGTGCGGCCCTCGGCGTGATCGGCGAGGCCGGTGAGGCCCCGGCGGCCGAGCAGGCCCCGCCCGCCGCCCCCCCGGCAGCGGCCCCTGAGCCCGAGCCGGCGCCCGCACCAGCTCCCGCCCCCGTGGCGATGGCCCCGGCGGCGGCGGCCGCGGCAGCGGCCCCCAGCATCCCGCCGGACCCCAACCCACCCCGCTCCGGCAGCTCCGCGGTGCCCGGCTCCGAGACCCCGGTGATCCTGCCGGCCCTCGGCGAGTCGGTCACCGAGGGCACCGTCACGCGCTGGCTCAAGCAGGTGGGTGACCAGGTCGCCGCCGACGAGCCGCTGCTCGAGGTCTCCACCGACAAGGTCGACACCGAGATCCCCGCCCCGGCGGCCGGCACGCTGCTCGAGATCCGGGTCTCCGAGGACGAGACCGTCGAGGTGGGCAGCACGCTCGGCGTCATCGGCGAGCCGGCGGCCGGGGGTGCAACACCCGCCGAGCCCTCGGTCGGCGCCCCCAGCGAGGCCGCAGCCCAGGCCGCGCAGGGCGACGCCGAGATCGCCCCGACCACGCAGGAGCCGCCTGCCGCGCCGCCGGAGACCCCCGCGCCGCAGCAGCCGGAGGCCTCGGCCCCGCAGGCCCCGCCTCCGCCCGCACCCGGCGCCCCGGCTGACGCCTCGTCGGGCGCCGGAGCCCACGCCGCCGGCGCCCCCTCCGACCTGTACGTGACCCCCCTGGTCCGCAAGCTGGCCACCCAGGCCGGCGTGGACCTGGCCAGCGTGCGCGGCACGGGCGTGGGCGGACGGATCACCAAGCAGGACGTCTTCGACGCCGCCCACGGCGCCCCCGCTGCTGCCGCTGCTGCCCCGGCAGCCTCCAGCCCGGCGCCTGCCCCGGCAGCCCCAGCGGCGGCCGCGGCACCCGCCCCAGCCGCGACCGCGTCCGGCCCGGCAGCGGCTGCCACCCCGTCGGCTCCCGCGTCGGCTCCCGCGGCGGCCCCCGCCGCTGCTGCCGCCGGGGACACCCGCACGGAGAAGATGACCCGGCTGCGCAAGGTCATCGCCGAGCGGATGGTCGAGTCCCTGCACGTCTCGGCCCAGCTCACGACCGTCGTGGAGGCCGACCTCACCCGCATCGCGGTCCTGCGGGCCAAGCACAAGCGCGCATTCGAGGCACGCGAGGGCGTGAAGCTGTCGTTCATGCCGTTCCTGGCCAAGGCCACGATCGAGGCGCTCAAGCAGTTCCCCGTGGTGAACGCCTCGATGGACCAGGCCGCCGGGACGGTCACGTACCACGGCGCGATCCACCTCGGCATCGCGGTCGACACCGAGCGCGGCCTGCTCGTGCCGGTCGTGCGGGACGCCGACACGCTCAACATCGCCGGACTGTCCCGCAAGATCGTCGACGTCGCCGAGCGCACCCGCACGAACAAGGTCTCCCCCGACGAGCTGTCCGGCGGGACCTTCACGCTGACGAACACCGGCAGCCGGGGCGCCCTGTTCGACACCCCGATCATCAACCAGCCCCAGGTGGCGATCCTGGGCACCGGGGCCATCGTGCGCCGGCCGGTGGTGGTCACCGACGAGACGGGCGCGGACTCGATCGCCATCCGGTCGATGGCCTACCTCGCCCTGACCTACGACCACCGGCTGGTCGACGGGGCCGACGCGGCCCGGTTCCTCACCGCCCTGAAGCAACGGCTGGAGAACGGCGACTTCGAGTCCGAGCTGGGCTGATGCGCGTCGCGGTCACCGGGGCGAGCGGGCTCATCGGCGGTGCCCTGGTGCCCCACCTGCGCCGCGAGGGCCACGACGTCGTGCGGCTCGTGCGCGCGATGCCGACCAGCCCCGACGAGGTGCGCTGGGACCCCATGGGCGGCACCGTGGACCTGGCCGGCCTGGCTGGCGTCGACGCGGTGGTCCACCTGGCCGGGGCTGGGGTCGGTGACCACCGCTGGACCGACGCGTACAAGGCGCAGATCCGTGACTCGCGGGTGCGCGGCACCGACACGATCGCCCGTGCCCTGGGCCGGCTGGAGTCCCGCCCGCAGGTGCTCGTCTCGGGCTCGGCGATCGGCTTCTACGGCGACACCGGCGACACCGCGGTCGACGAGGACTCCCCGGCGGGCAGCGGGTTCCTCGCCGACGTGGTCGTGGCCTGGGAAGCCGCCGCGGACCCGGCGCGGGAGGCTGGCGTCCGCGTCGTCCATCCCCGGACCGGCCTGGTGGTGGCCGGTCGCGGCGGGGCGTGGGGCCGGCTGTGGCCGATCTTCAAGCTCGGTGGCGGCGGGCGGCTCGGCAACGGCCGGCAGTGGTGGTCGTTCATCTCCCTGCGCGACGAGCTCGCCGCGCTCACCCACCTGCTGGAGCACGGCCAGGGCCCGGTGAACCTGACCGCCCCACACCCCGCCACGAACGCCGAGGTGACCGAGGCCATGGGTCGGCTGGTGCGCCGGCCCACCCTGCTGCCTGTCCCGGCCAAGGCCCTCGAGCTGGTGCTCGGCGAGTTCTCCTCGGAGGTGCTCGGCAGCGCCCGGGTCCTGCCCGCCCGGCTGCCCCAGCTCGGCTTCACCTTCCAGGACCCCACGATCGACGCCGCCCTGGCCGCAGCGCTCGCCACCCGCTGACCTAGGGCACCGGCTCGACGCGGTGCACGCGCCAGCCGGGGTCGTCGCCCTCGTCCGCGCCCCGCGCGTCGGGCACCCGCACCAGCGTGACCCGCCAGCGCCGCTCGTCGGCTGCGGGCACCTCGTGCACGACCTGCCCGGCGGGGTCGACCAGGGTGTAGCCCGATCGGCGGTCGACCACGCGCAGGGCGACGGCTGCAGCGTCCGGGCCGATGCTGGCCACGGCCTGCGGCGACGGCGCATCAGCAGGCGCGGACGCGCTGGCCTCGGGCAGCGCCTCCTCGACCAGCGACTCGACAGCGAGCGACTCCGACGCCAGCGGCGCCACGTCCTCCAGCGCCACCACCGCTGTTGAGAGCCCCACGGGAGCCACGCCCGCGGCGACCAGGCCCTCGATGGTCGCGGCATCGGCGGCCCAGGCCGGCGAACCGGGGGCGAGCGCCGCGCCCAGCAGCGCGGGGTCGGTTGCGGCGAGCGCCGCGGAGCGACGGGCGTCCAGCTCGGCCAGGACGGCCCACCAGTCCGGGGTGCCCGCGCCCTCCGGGCCCGGGCGCTCCATGGCGGTCGTGTCGCGATCCAGCGGCGGCGCAGCGGGCGCACCCGCGTGCCCAGGTGTGGGCGACCCCCCGTCCGCGTCGCCGACCGCCGACGCCGCCGGCAGCGGCTCCGCCGTGACCGGGACCGAGCCCGCCATCGTGCCGGCACCGCCCCGACCGACCCCGAGCACCAGCACGACGCCGAGCACGGCCAGCCCGGCCAGCCCGAGCACCGCCGGACGCAACCGAGGGCGGGGCCCAGGTCGGGCCACGCGCGGACCGGCGGCAGGGCCCGGCGGCCCCGACCCCGACGCGCCGGAACCCCCCGGGCCCACCGCCTCGGCCCACCAGTCCCAGTGCGCCGCCCCGTCGACGGCCAGCACGCCCGGCGCCACCTCCTGCCAGCGCGGCTGCTCCTGCGCGCCCGGCTCCGGCTGCCAGCCAGGTGCCCCCTGCCCCGCCTGCTCCCCCATGGCCGGTGATGCTGCCCCCCGTCGCCGGATCCGCCAACCGGTCGTCCACAGGCCGCGCGGACCAGCACACAGCCCGGCACGGCTTGGACGCCCCACGCCGGGCCGCGCGACTACCGTTGGCGCCGTGCCGCTGCGTGTCGTCATCGCCGAGGAGCCGCAGGACTACGTCGCGGCCTGGACCCAGCAGCGCGCCTGGCACG
>JALOLK010000091.1 GCA_025456015.1 Candidatus Nanopelagicales bacterium | reverse complement strand
CAGGCCGGGGGCATCCCAGTCGATCGTGCCGCGCGCGGTGCCGCTCGCGCTGTGCCGCGGGGCGTTCACCAGCACGAACCACGCCTCGTGGCCGTCGGGGCGCATCGCGGGGTCGTCGGGGACGCACGCGTAGATCGTGGGGTCCGGCACGGGCTTCGGCGAGCGGCCGAAGATCGCGTCGAACTCCGGGTCGTAGGCCCGGGGGAACCACACGTTGTTGTGCGCCAGGCCGGGCGTGCGCCCGGCGACGGCGAGCAGGAGCACGAAGCCGCTCAGCGACGGCGTGGCCCGCGCCAGCCGGCGCAGCGGCTCGCGGGGGGCCTGCGGGCCGAGCAGCTCGCGGCTCGCGGGGGGCCTGCGGGCCGAGCAGCTCGCCGTAGACGTGCGCTGCGTCGGCGTTGGCCACCACGACGTCGGCGGGCACCGGCTCGCCGCTGGCCAGCTGGACCCCGCTGACCCGGCCGGCGTCGAGCAGGATCCGTGCCACGGGCGTGCCCAGGCGCACCTCGACGCCGCGCTCGTCCAGCCGGGCGCGCAGCGCGTCGCCGAGGCTGCGCAGGCCCCCGGCGATGTGCCAGGCCCCGAACGTGGCCTCGACGTAGGGGATCGTGGCGAGCACGGCCGGCGCCCGGCGTGGGTCCGAGCCGGCATAGGTGGCGTACCGGTCGAGCACCTGCTGGGCTCGCCAGTCCGACAGGGTGGCCCGGCCCAGGCGGCGCAGCGTCTGCCAGGGGGCGACCGTGCGCACCGCGCCCAGGTCGCGGGCCAGCGGCACCAGGTCACCCATGCCCCGCAGGGGGGACTCGAGGAAGGGCCGGCGCGTGACGGCCCACATCTGGCCGGCGCGCTGCAGCAGGGCACGCCAGTCGTCGCCGGCGCGGCCACCGAGCACGTCGCCCATCGCGGTCGCCGCCGCCCCCGCGCCCACCCCGGGCATCGGCAGCAGCGTGCCGTCGGCGAACCGCACGTGGAATCCGGGGTCGAGGGCGACGAGCTCGACGGCGTCCTCGAGCGGCCCGCCGGTCTTGAGGAACAGGTCGCGGTAGACCGCCGGCAGGGTGAACAGGCTCGGCCCGGTGTCGAAGGCGAAGCCGTCCCGACGGTAGGTGCCCAGCTTGCCGCCGTGGGTGTCGGCGGCCTCCACGAGCGTCACGTCGTGGCCCTTCACCCGCAGCCGGGCGGCCGCGGCCATCCCCCCCATGCCGGCACCGATCACGACGACGCGAGCCATGCCCGCGACCCTAACGGCGCGGCGGGTCCCTCGGCCCGAGCCCCCCGGATCGGCCAAGATGTCGCTATGCCCCCGACGGTCCGCGTGCTTCGCGCACCCCGGATCGTGTGGGCGCGCCGCCAGCGGGAACAGGGTGGCGCGGCGTGATCGCGCTGCTGCTCGCCCATGCCGTGGCGGCGCTGCTCGCCCCGGCGCTGGTGGCCCGATGGGGCACCCGGGCCTTCGCCGCCCTGGCCGTGCCGCCGGCCGCTGCCGTGCTCTGGGCGCTGACACAGACCCGGGCCGCCAGCACGGATGCGCCACCGTCGAGCAGCGTCGCCTGGGTGCCCTCGATCGACCTGGCGCTGGACCTGCGGCTGGACTCGCTGTCCTGGCTCATGGTGCTCATCGTCGGCGGCATCGGCGCCATGGTCATGGCGTACTGCATCTGGTACTTCGACGACGACGAGCCGGGCCTGGGGCGGTTCGCCGGGTACCTGACGGCCTTCGCCGGGGCGATGCTGGGCCTGGTCGTGGCCGACAACCTGCTCCTGCTCTACACGTTCTGGGAGCTCACGACGATCTTCTCGTACCTGCTCATCGGCCATCGGACCACCTCGGTCGACAGCCGGGGCGCCGCGATGACTGCGCTGGTGGTGACCACCGCTGGCGGGCTGGCCATGCTCGTCGGGCTGGTCGTGCTCGGCGAGGTCGCCGGGACCTACCAGCTCTCCGTGCTGCTCGAGCAGGACCTCTCCGGGCCGCTGGTGGCCACGGCCGTCGCGCTCGTGCTCGTCGGGGCGATCAGCAAGTCCGCGCTGGTCCCGTTCCACTTCTGGCTGCCGCGCGCGATGGCCGCCCCGACGCCGGTGAGTGCCTACCTGCACGCGGCGGCCATGGTGAAGGCCGGGGTCTACCTCGTGGCCCGGCTGGCCCCGGCCTGCTCCGAGCTGCCGACCTGGCGCCCCCTGCTGCTCACGCTCGGGGCGGCCACGATGCTGCTCGGCGGCTGGCGCGCGCTGCGCCAGCACGACCTCAAGCTGCTCCTGGCCTACGGCACGGTCGCCCAGCTGGGCCTGCTCATGCTGCTCTTCGGCGGGGGCTCCCGGGATGCCGCACTGGCCGGCCAGACCCTGCTGCTGGCCCACGCCCTGTTCAAGGCCAGCCTGTTCCTGGTGGTCGGCGTCATCGACCACGCGACCGGGACCCGTGACCTCCGGGAGCTCTCCGGCCTGGGCCGCTCCGCCCCCGCGGTGGCCCTGACCGCCGGGCTCGCGCTGGCCTCGATGGCCGGCCTGCCGCCGACGCTGGGCTTCGTGGGCAAGGAGGTGGCCTTCACCGCGTACGCGGGAGGCGACCCCTGGCAGGTCGTCGTGCTCGTCGTGCTCGTCGCCGGCTCGGTGCTCACGGTGGCCTACAGCGGGCGCTTCCTCCTCGGCGCGTTCGGGACCCGTCCCGGCATGCCCCCGACGCCCGTGCACCACCTGCCCGCAGGGATCCTCGCGCCGCCGGCGCTGCTCGCGGTGGCGGGCGTGGTCCTCGGCGTGGGCTCGAAGGCGCTCGAGCCGTACCTGGTGCCCTACACGCTGGCGTGGCCCGCCGACGCGTACCCGGCGACGCTGGGCCTGTGGCACGGGGTGAACCTGGCGCTGGGCCTGTCGCTGCTCACGCTGACGCTCGGCGTGCTGGTCGTGCTGGCCCGTGACCGGGTGGAGGTGCTGCAGGACGCGGTGCCGCCGCTGCCCGATGCCGAGCGCGCCTACGGGCGCGTGCTGCGGGCGACGGACCGGTCGTCGCTGGAGATCACGGTCGCGCTGCATCGCGGCTCGCTGCCGCTGAGCCTGGCCGCGGTGCTCCTCGTGCTCGTCGCGCTGCCCGGGGCAGCCCTCGTGCGGGGCGTGACCTGGCCCAGCGAGGTGCGCTGGGACACCCCGGCCCAGCTCGGGGTCGGCGTGGTCATCGCCGTCGCGGCGGTGGCCGCGGCCCGCGCCCGGCGGCGGCTGCGCGCCGCCATGCTGGTCGGGGTCACCGGGTACGGGGTCGGGATGCTGTTCGTCCTGCACGGCGCGCCCGACCTGGCCCTCACCCAGGTCCTCGTGGAGACCCTCACGCTCGTGGTCTTCGTGCTCGTCCTGCGCCGGATGCCGCCACGGTTCTGGGACACCCCACCTGGCATCGGGCGGTGGGCACGGGCAGGCCTGGGCGCCGCGGTCGGGCTCGTGGTGGTCGGCGTCGCGATGACGGCGGCGGCGGTGCGCACGGCCACGCCCGCCTCGGCGGGCATGTCCCAGCTCGCCTACGACTTCGGCGGCGGGCGGAACGTCGTCAACGTCATCCTGGTCGACATCCGGGCCTGGGACACCATGGGGGAGCTCTCGGTGCTCCTCGTGGCCGCGACCGGCGTGGCCAGCCTCGTGTTCCTGCGCGAGCGGCGCCTGGTCCGCGTGGAGGCGCAGTTCCGGGCCGCCCGCGACCAGGGCGCGGACGCCGACCCCCTGCCCGTGCCCGTCCCACGCTGGTTGGCCAGGGCGGTCACCGCGGGGGAGCGCAGCGTGATCTTCGAGGTGGTCACCCGGCTGGTGTTCCACACCATCGTGCTGTTCTCGCTGTACCTGCTGTTCTCCGGGCACAACAACCCGGGCGGCGGGTTCGCCGGGGGCCTGGTCGCCGGCCTGGCGATCACCGTGCGCTACCTCGCCGGCGGCCGGGCCGAGCTGCGCGCGGCGGCCCCGGTGCGGCCCGGTGCCCTCCTCGGCGCGGGCATGTTCCTGTCGGCCGGCGTGGGCCTGGCCGCCCTGCTGACCGGTGGCGAGGTGCTGCAGAGCCAGATCCTGACCGCACAGCTGCCGCTGCTCGGGCAGGTGAAGCTGGTCACCTCGCTGTTCTTCGACATGGGCGTGTACCTGGTCGTCGTGGGCCTGGTGCTCGACATCCTGCGCAGCCTCGGTGCGGGCCTGGACTCGCAGATCGAGCGGGACCGCGAGCAGGCCGAGCTCGACCGCCAGCAGGTCGCGCAGCAGGAGGTGCGCGCGTGATCCCCAACCTCACGCTGGCCGTGGTCGCCGGGGTGCTGTTCGCCACGGGCGTGTACCTGCTGCTGGCGCGCAGCATCACGCGCGCGCTGCTCGGCATCGTCCTGCTCAGCAACGGCGCCAACGTCCTGCTGCTCGTGGCGGCCGGGCCGGCTGGCGAGGCCGCGTTCTACGGCCGCACCCCCGAGTCGGACATGAGCGACCCGCTGCCCCAGGCCATGGTGCTCACCGCGATCGTCATCACGCTGGGCATGACCGCCTTCATCCTGGCTATGGCCCACCGGTCGTGGCAGCTGTCGCAGACCGACATCGTGGCCGACGACGTCGAGGACCTCCGGCTGGTCGAGCTGGCCGTGCGCGACGTCGCGCCGCACGACGAGGAGCGCCCGGACGTCGACGACGACGCCGCCGGCGACGACCGCCCGCCGGGCCCCGGCACCGACGCGGTGGTCGAGCCATGACCGGCATCGACTGGGACATCCTGGTCCCGCTGCCCGTCGTGCTGGCCCTGGCCGGCGCCGGGGTGGCGGTCGTGGTCACCGGCCGGATCCGGCTGCAGCGCGCCGTGAGCGTGGTGACCCTGAGCCTGGTGCTGGTGGTCGCCCTGGCGCTGCTCGTGGGGGCGGATCGGGAGGGCCCGCTCAGCGTCACCGTCGGGGGATGGCCAGCCCGGATGGGCGTCGTGCTGATCGTCGACCGGCTGGCGGCCCTCATGCTCGTCGTGAGCGCGACGGTCACCCTCGGCGTGCTGCTCTACTCCATCGGCCAGGGCGCGGCCAGCACCGACGAGGAGCGTGCCGACGAGCAGGCGCCGCTGCCGATCTTCCACCCCACGATGCTGGTGCTCTCCGCCGGCGTGTCCAACACGTTCATCACCGGGGACCTGTTCAACCTCTACGTCGGCTTCGAGATCCTGCTCGCGTCGAGCTTCGTGCTGCTCACGCTCGGGGGCAGCGCCCCGCGGATCCGGGCCGGCATCTCGTACGTCGTGGTCAGCCTGCTCGCGTCGGTGATCCTGCTGAGCGCGATCGCGATGCTGTACGCCGCGACCGGCACGGTGAACATGGCCCAGATGGCCGAGCGCCTCGACGCCCTGCCCGAGGGCACGCGGCTCGTGCTGCAGCTCATGCTGCTGGTCGCGTTCGCGGTGAAGGCCGCCGTGTTCCCCATGTTCGGCTGGCTGCCCGACTCCTACCCGACCGCGCCGGCCCCGGTCACCGCGGTCTTCGCCGGCCTGCTCACCAAGGTGGGCGTGTACTCGATCATGCGCACGCAGACCCTGCTGTTCCCCGGCGACCAGCTCACCGAGCTGCTCATGTGGGCCGCGCTGGCCACGATGCTGGTCGGCATCCTGGGCGCAGTGGCACAGGACGACATCAAGCGGATGCTGTCCTTCACGCTGGTCAGCCACATCGGGTTCATGCTCTTCGGCGTGGCCGTGGGCACCGCGGCAGGCATCTCGGCGGCGATCTTCTACGTCGCCCACCACATCACGGTGCAGACCACGCTGTTCCTGGTGATCGGCCTCATCGAGCGGTACGGGGGCACCACGTCGCTGACCCGGCTGGGTGGGCTGGCCAAGCTGGCCCCGGTCCTGGCGGTGCTGTTCTTCCTGCCCGCGATGAACCTCGCCGGGATCCCGCCGTTCTCCGGCTTCCTGGGCAAGGCCGGCCTGCTGCAGGCCGGTGCCGAGCAGGCCACCTGGCTGGCGTACCTGCTCATCGCCGGGTCGGTGCTCACCAGCCTGCTCACGCTCTACGCGATCGCCCGGGTGTGGAGCCGGGCCTTCTGGCAGCCCCCGATCGAGCCGGCCACCGAGGGGCTCGAGCGGGTGCCCCGTGGGATGACCCTGCCAGCCGCGGCGCTGGTCGCCGTCGGGCTGGCGATCACCGTGGTGGCCGGGCCGCTGTTCGCCGTGACGGACCGGGCCGCCGCGGACATGCTCGAGCGCGCCCCCTACATCGACGCGGTCTTCCCGGGAGGTGTGCCGTGATCCGTGCCGTGCGCCAGCAGCCGGTCGCCTGGGGGTGGCTGACCGTGGCGTGGGTGGTGATGTGGGGCAACCTGTCGTTGGCCAACGTGCTCGGCGGGATGGTCGTGGGAGCCCTGCTGCTGGCCGTGCTGCGGATGCCGCCCATCTCGATCGGCGTGCGCCTGCACCCGCTGCGCGCCCTGGTGCTGCTCGTGCGCTTCCTGCTCGACGTCGTGGTCGCCAGCTTCCACGTCGCGTGGCTGGCCGTGCGGCCCGGGCCGGCGCCCCGCGCCAGCGTCATCACCACCGAGCTGCACACCCGCAACGAGCTGTTCGCGACCATCACCGCGGAGATGATGTCGCTGGTGCCGGGCAGCCTGGTGATCGACCTGGACCCGGGGTCGGGGCTGCTGTCGATGCACGTGCTCGACGTGGCAACGCCTGAGCAGGCCGAGGCGTTCCGGGCCCGCGTCCTGGCCCAGGAGCGCCGCGTGCTGGCAGCGCTGTCGGCACCGGGCGAGCCCGTGGTCCACCCGGCGGGGACGTCATGATCACCGTCCTGGCGCTGGTCGCCGGCGGGGTGCTCACGCTGGCCGCCCTGCTCGCCCTCGTGCGGGTGATCCGCGGTCCGACGGTGCTCAACCGCGTGGTGGCCCTCGACGTGCTGGTGTCGATCCTCATCAGCGCGCTGGGCGTCGAGGCGGCGTACAACCGGCACACGACGACGGTCCCGATCATCGTGGCCCTGGCCCTCGTGGGCTTCGTCGGCTCGGTGAGCGTGGCCCGGTTCGTGGCGCGCGACGACGACTCGGGCGGCGAGGAGGCCGGGGCGCCGACGACCCTGGGGGTGGACGCATGAGCGCCGGCGAGGACCTGGTCGACCTGCTCGCGATGGGCCTGCTCGTGTTGGGCTCGCTGTTCTCCCTCACGGCCGCGATCGGCCTGCTGCGCTTCCCGGACGTGCTCTCGCGGCTGCACGCGGCCACCAAGCCCCAGGTGCTCGGCGTGCTGCTCGTGATCCTGGCGATCGGCCTGCGGGTGGGAGCCAGCCTCGACCTGGGCCTGCTCGTGCTCGCCGGGACCTGCCAGCTGCTCACGCTGCCCGTGGCTGCGCACATGGTCGGTCGGGCGGTCTACCGCGCCGACCCGGTCGCCCCCCAGCACCTCGCCATCGACGACCTCGGCGACCGCTCCCCGCGCGACGGGTGAGGCGGCCTGCTGCTGCCCCCGGCGGCCGACGCGCGTGCTGGATCAGCTGCTGCGGGGGTGGCTGGTCGTGACCGGGCGGCCCTTCCAGGCGAGCCCGCCGCGGCGGTGGCGGCGCACCGACAGGGCGGTGAGCACGTCGAGGGCCAGGATCGAGGCCGGATGCGCCAGGGCGTCGGCGCTGTGACCGCCGGTCCGCCGGGCCACCAGGACCCGGCCGGTGACGCCGGCGAGGTAGCCCAGGGCGCCCACCGCGCGGGTGCGCCGGTCGCGGGCGGCCAGGGCCGCGACGGCGGGCAGCACGTAGACCCCGGTCAGGGCGGTGGTCGCCGCCGCCGCGCCCGCCGGTGAGCCGAACGCGCTCCACAGCGACTTCGTGTAGCCCTCGACGAGCGCCGTGGCGCCCTCGTACATGCGGCAGGTGGCCAGGTCGGTCCCGTCGGTGACGGCGACGCGACCGCCGGCGGCCTTCACCGCGCGGGCCAGCGCCAGGTCCTCGAGCACCTCGCCCCGGACCGCGGCGTACCCCCCGCTGCGCGCGTAGGCCGCGGGGGTGACCGCGAGCAGCTGGCCGTTGGCCGCGGTCAGGCTGGGTCGCGGAGAGCGCTCGGCGAGCTGCAGCGGCAGGGTCGTGCACCAGGACCACTGCAGCAGCGGCTGCACCAGCCGCTCGGCCGGCGTGAGCGCCAGCTGCCGGGGGTACGGGCTGGCCAGCTCGAGCCCGGCGTCGGCCATGAGGGCCGCGATCCGGGTGATGGCACCGGGGGCCAGCGTGACGTCGGCGTCGAGCAGGACGAGCAGGTCGACCGGAAGCGCACCGGCTGGTGCGTCCGCGAGGGCGGCCTGGACCAGCCGCTGGCACGCCCACGGCTTGCCCAGCCACCCGGCGGGGGGCGGCTCATGCCCGCCGTCGAGCACGGTGCAGCGCGGATCGGCATCCACGAGGTCGCGCACGAGGGCGGCGGTGCCGTCGGTCGAACCATCATCGAGGACGAGGATGCGCAGGTGCCCGTGGTCCTGTGCCAGCAGGGAGCGCACGCACGGCTCGATCCGGTGCGCCTCGTCGCGTGCCGGTACGAGCACGACCACCCGCGCCCGGCGCGCGGGATCGTCGGCCGGCGGACGGGGCGCGCGCCGCAGGTGGCGCAGGTTCCAGGCGGTGTGCGCGGTCAGCGCCCCGGCTGCCGCTGACATGGCCAGGACGGCTTCGCGCAGGGCCGGTGCCCGGGGTGGGCTCATCGGCTGGGGCCGGCCGGGTGGGGTGCCAGGGGATCGCGGGGCGTCGGGCTGGCCGGGCCGAGCAGCTCGGGCACGGCCAGCCGCGCCCACGGCACCACGGTCAGGCCCATCGCCACGCCGCCCCAGAGCGCCACGGCGGGCCGGCCGAAGAACACCGCGGCCGCCAGCACGTTGGAGGCGTACATCCACAGCAGCAGGACCGTCGGGAGCCGGTCGTCGGCCGCCCGTCGCGGCAGGTGGTCCAGCACCCAGAAGATGAGCAGGCCGGTGAGGAACCACCCGGCGTAGTTCGTCAGCGGGATGCCGGGCGAGCCGGGCAGCGCCGGGGTCGGGTCGGCGAACGCCCAGTGCCCCTCGCCGACCATCTGGGGGTCGAGGAACAGGTCCCAGGCCATGAGGGTCCACGCCCCGATGAGGGTGACCCCCATCCGCGTGCTGGCCAGCCGCCGCGCGAGCAGCAGCATCGGGTAGGCGGCCATGCACCAGGCCAGCGGGATGAGCAGCGGCACGTCGAGCAGCATCGGCCCCAGCCGCTCGCCGTAGCGGTAGTCGCCGAAGGGCAGGCCCGTCGCGGTGCCCAGCGCCTCCACGGCGAAGCCGATCGCGGCGGTCGGCAGGTAGAGCCCGGCGGCCCAGGCCGCCCCGCGATGCAGGATCGCGTGGCTGGCGCCGGCGGCCACCATGAGCAGCACCGAGGTGATCGTCGCGGTGTCGCGCAGGTCCTCGGGCAGCAGCACCCAGACGATCTGGGACAGGATCCCGAGGGCACCGAGCAGCCACGGCACGGCGCGCAGCGGCGCGGCGATCGACCGGCTCGGCATGGCCACCGATCCTAGGCCGGCGACGACGCCGGCCCCACGGCGCGGGGACGCTGGGCGCGAGCGGGCCGCCTACCGGCCCGCGGTGGTCGCGGCCAGGCCCAGGGCGGGCAGGTCCATGAGCCCGATCTGGCGGGCGCTCCAGGGGCTGAGCAGCCACGGTCCGGCCGCGGCGGCGCTGGCCAGCGCCTCGGGCCGGACCCACCGGTGCTCCATGACCTCGTCGGGATCCGGGGCCAGCCCGGGCCGCAGGGTCGCGGCGTAGACCGGGCACACCTCGTTCTCGCGCACCCCGGAGGCGTCGACGGCCTCGTACCGGAAGTCCGGCAGCACGCACGTCAGCGAGGTGGCCGTGGCCCCGAGCTCCTCGGCCAGCCGGCGCTCGAT
>JALOLK010000017.1 GCA_025456015.1 Candidatus Nanopelagicales bacterium | reverse complement strand
CGTCCAGCACACCGGCCAGCTCGCGCAGCTCGCCCAGGGTCGCCCACAGCTCGGCGCGGTCCGCGTCGGTCACGCCCGGTACGCGCCGGCTGACGTCCAGCGCCCGCTCGTAGAGCTCGGCAGCGTCGACATTGGCGTAGGCACGGCGCGCGTCCTCGCCGGCCCGTCGGGCGTACGTCCAGGTCCGCTCGACGTCCCCGGCTCGCCAGAAGTGCAGGGCGAGCATCGGCGCGTCGGCATCGAGGTCAGTGCTGAGGCGCTCCAGGGTCTCGCCGGCCGTCCGGTGCATCCGGGCCCGGATCTTGTACGCCAGCCCCTCGTACGCCGCGTCTCGCACGAGGCTGTTGCGGAAGCGCATGCGCCCGGGCCCGTCCGGCTCGAGGAACCCGGCCAGGCCGGCCACGTCGGAGGGATGCAGGGCCAGCCCGTCGGCGGTGAGCACCTCGCGCAGCACCGTGAGCCGGAAGCTGCGACCGAGCACCGCGCAGTACCGCAGGATGCGCCGCGAGTCCGGTGGCAGGGCGTCGATCTGGGTGGCCATCGCCGCGCCCACGGACTCGGGCAGCGCTTCCATCGAACCGGTGGTCAGCGCGACGCGGGTGACCTCGCTGACGAACAGCGGACTGCCCTCGGCCCGCTCCACCACCGCGGCGATCTCGTGCGGGCGCAGCGGCGTGGCCTCCGTCGCGGCGATGACGAGGCGCTCCACCACCTCGGGCGGCAGCGGCCCGACCTCGACCCGCTCCCCGATCGACGGCGCGAACCCACCGGCATCCGGGCGACGGATCGCCACCACCGCCCACGGCCGCCCCGCCGCGGCCAGGGCCACGCGGTCGAGCATGGCCGCGGAGGCCGCGTCCGCCCAGTGGGACTCCTCGGCGATGAGCGCGATGCGCCCGGGCATCGCCCGCTCGACGAGCGCGATGACCGTGTCGGCCAGCCGCTCGGGCCGGTACTGCGGGTCGAGCTGGTCGACCTCGGGCGTGCTGGGCACCTCCACCTGCGCGACGTCGGCGAGCAGCGGCGCCATCGGCAGCAGCTCGGGGGCCACCCGGGACACGGCGGCCAGCAAGGCCTGCCCCATCGCCTCGGGGGTGTCGCGCTCCAGGCGCAGCAGCGCGCGCAGCGGGTCGCGCACCACCCGGTAGGGGCTGGCTGCCCCGTACGGCTCGGAGCGCACGACGATCCGGTGGTCGACGGGCACTGCGGCCAGCGCCTCGGCGACCAGGCGGCTCTTGCCCAGGCCCGTCCCGCCCACCACGGTGAGCACACCTCCCGCGCCGTCGAGCGCGCTCGTGAGGGCCGCTCGTGCCGCGGCCACCTCCGCATCCCGGCCCAGGAACGGCAGGGCGGTGTCGGCAGCGGCCTCCTCGCGCGTGCCGAGCTCCTCGCCCACGTCGTACACGAGCAGCGGGACGGCCTTGCCCTTCATCGGGAAGGGCCCGGCCGGGGTCACCGCGAAGCGGGTGCGGGCGTGCTCGAGCACCGCCGGGTGCGCGTAGAGCCGCCCCGGCGGCGCCTTGGCGCAGATGCGCGCGGCGGTGTTCGTCGTGTCGCCCATGCCCGTGTAGGCACCGCGCTGCTCGATGCCGACCTCGGCGGCGAAGACGTGGCCGCGGTTCACGCCGAGCTGCAGCGGCAGCGGCGCGTCGGCGTCGGCGATCCGGCGCAGCGCGCGCAGCATGCGGCCCTCGTTGTCCTCGAAGGCCGCCGGGATGCCCGAGCCGAGGAAGAACTTCCCCCCGTCGCTGTCCAGGTCGGTGGCCAGCATGGTGATCCCCTCGGGGGCCAGCGCCTCCTCGACCAGCGCCACGGTCCGGTGCAGCGCTTCGGCGAGCGCATCGGGCCCGGGCCCGGACAGCATCGCGTCCGTGCCGGAGAACCGGATGAACGCGATCGAGGCCAGCCGGTGCTCCGGGTCCGGGATCGCCGGGCCCAGGTAGGCGCCCAGGGCGTGCGGGAACAGGCTGCCCAGCAGCGCGTCGTCGGCCGGCGGCAGGGGTGCCGCGCCCGGGGCCCGGGTGTGCGCACTGCGCCGGCGCAGCAGCAGCACGCCGTCGCCACGGTCCTTCACCGCGCCGGTGGGCAGCCGCGCGGCGGTCTGCGGGCTCACCGCGATCTGGCCGGCCTCCGCCGCCTTCTCCGTGTCCGCCGTGGCCGTGGCGCCGGGCCCGAGGATGAGCAGCTCGCGGGTCGGCTCACCCACGAGGAACAGGTGGATCTCACCGGCGTGCACGCCCACCGACATCGACAGCGACAGCCGGCCCACCGAGGTGGGCACGGCCGCGGCCTCGCGCAGCGCGGCGCGCATCTCGACCGCAGCGTCGCAGGCCTGCTCGGGGTGGTCCGGGCCGCGGAACAGGAACAGCAGGGCATCCCCGCCGAACTTCAGCAGCTCCCCGCCGCGGGTGGCCGCGATCTGCAGCATCGGCCCGAAGACCCGGTTCAGCGTCTCGACGATCTCCTCGGCGCCGATGCGGCCCCGGCGCGACAGCTTCTCGGTCAGCGCGGTGAACCCGGAGACGTCGGCGAACACCAGCGTGCCGTCGAGGGCGCGCCACCGTTCGCCCGGCGCCTCGGCGTCCCACGTGAGGGTCAACGGCGGCACGTGCCGGCGCAGGTCGGCCATGTCACCCCATCGAGGTTGGTCAAGTGGTGGAATCTGCACCACGATGGCATAGGCGGGGTGCCATAGCAGGGCGACCACGGTCGTCGGGAGAGGTGGCGATCGTGCGCGTGACGTTCCTGGGGGTCCGTGGGTCCACCCCCGCGCCCGGCGCCGACTTCATCCGGTACGGGGGTCACACGTCCTGCCTGGCGGTCGCGCCGGACGCCACGGCCCGGCCCGACCTGTGCCTCGACGCGGGCACGGGCATCCGCGCCCTCACCGGCCTGCTGGCCCCCGACGCCTTCGCCGGCACCATCCTCATCAGCCACCTGCACTGGGACCACGTCCAGGGCATCCCGTTCTTCGCCGGCGGGGACCGGCCGGACTCGCGCGCCGACATGGTCGTCCCGGCCGAGGGCGGGCTGTCCGGCCGCGACCTGGTGGCGCGGTTCATGTCCCCGCCGTCGTTCCCGATCACCCCCGAGGGGCTGCAGGGCGCCTGGAGCTTCACGGCCGCCGAGCCGGAGCCCTTCCGTGCGGAGGGGTACGAGGTGCTGCCCTTCGACGTGGCCCACAAGGGCGGGCGCAGCTACGGCTACCGGGTGGCGGCGGGGGGCGCTTGCCTGGCGTACGTGCCCGACCACGCGCCGGCCGCTGGGGTCAGCGAGGCGGCACTGGAGGCCATGCAGGGCGTGGACGCGCTCGTGCACGACGCCCAGTTCCTCGACTACGAGCGGCCCCGGGCGGTCGACTACGGCCACGCCACGATCGACGAGGCCATCGACCTGGCCGAGCGGGTCGGTGCCGCGCGCCTGGTGCTGTTCCACCACGGGCCGCACCGCACCGACGAGGCGCTGGACAAGATCACCGCGGAGTTCGGCAGCGACCACGTGCTGGTGGCAGCGGAGGGCATGGTCCTCGACCTGCCCTGAGGTCGACCCGAGGGAACGCCGCAGGCCGGCCTCAGCCGCCGAACCACTCCTTCACCCGGTGCGCGATGGCCCGCTCGAACTGGTCGTCGTCGTGGCGGTCGGCCAGCCAGCTGGCGAAGCTGCCACCGGCGGCGGCGTCGATCGCGGCGCGGCACCCCGCGGTGTCGGTCACGGCCCGCTCCAGCATCGCCTCGGCCTCCTCGGTGCTCCGGTAGAAGAACGGGTAGCCCGCCGGCACGAGCGCGCGCGCCCAGGCCCGATCGGGGAACACGCCCACCGCGCCAGCCACGAGGGCCTCGACGTAGGCCAGGCCGTAGGACTCCTCGCGCGCCGTGGCCAGGAACGCCGTGGTGCGGGCCAGGTCGTGCCAGTAGTCCTCCCGGGTGGCGGTCAGCGGGCCGACCCACGCCCAGTCACGCCGGGACAGCCGCATGGCCGGCGCGCTGATGAGGTGCGACTCGTGCAGCCGGGCCTCGACCCGGATCGGCGTGCGCTTCGCGAGCCGCTCGACCACCTCGAGGAACACGCGCGGCTGCTTGCGCTCGGACATGTAGATGGCCGGGTAGCGGACCACCGGGACCTCCGGCTCGAGCCGCGGCTGGACGTGCTCGAGGCGGATGCCGAGGTTCACCCAGGCCATCCGGCTGGACTCGAAGACCGCCGGGACGGTCCAGGCGCGCACGATCTCGCGGACCTCCGTGGCGGTGCGCTCGGAGTTGGCGAAGGTCGGGAACAGCCCGCACGACAGCGCCAGCGCGGCCCGCTCGACCTGGTGCTGGTGCTTCGAGGCGCTGAACCACACGAAGTTCATGAGCGCCGGCTCGTCGCAGGTGTCCCGCAAGGTGCTCCACACGCTGACCGAGTCCAGCACGTCCATGTTGATGACCGTGGTGACCGCCCCGCCGAGGAACTCCAGCGGCAGCATGTCGAACCCGTCGCAGCGCCGCGGTCCGGGCCCGACGAGCACCGCCTCCGGGAACACCCGCAGCAGCCGGCGGACCAGGGTCGCCCCCGCGTCGTGGCCGATCACCCGCCCGTCGGTGTCGACCAGCGTGCCCGTGTGCTTGATCGCGACGCGCATCAGTGCACCCCTGCCTCGTCGTCGAGGGCACTGCGCCGCCATGGCTCCAGGCCGTCGCCCTCATCGGGCTCCTCGGCCAGCTCGTCGCCGGCGTCGGAGAGGTCGGTGCGGATCCGCATGCCGTAGAACGAGCGCCGCACGAACACCATCGAGACCAGCAGGAACACCGCGGCCAGGCCGTGCACCAGCCACAGCAGGTCGGCGTCGGCCAGGGCGACGGCCACCTCGACGGCGAGCAGGCCGAACAGCGTCGTGAACTTGATGACCGGGTTCAGCGCCACCGAGGAGGTGTCCTTGTACGGGTCGCCCACGGTGTCGCCCACGATGGTCGCGTCGTGCAGCGGCGTGCCCTTCGCGTGCAGGTCGACCTCCACGATCTTCTTGGCGTTGTCCCAGGCGCCGCCGGCGTTGGCCATGAAGATCGCCTGGTAGAGGCCGAACATGGCGATCGACAGCAGGTAGCCGATGAAGAAGTACGGCTCGACGAAGGCGAACGCCAGCGTGGCGAAGAACAGCCCGAGGAACATGTTGAGCATGCCCTGCTGGGCGTACTGCGTGCAGATCTCCACGACCCGCCGGGAGTCCTGCTCGGTCGCGCGGGTGGCGCTGCTGTCCAGCCGGATCGAGCTCTTGATGAACTCCACGGCGCGGTGCGCCCCGGTGGTGACCGCCTGGATCGTGGCCCCGGTGAACCAGTAGATGACCGCCCCGCCGGTGATGAGCCCGAGCAGGAAGGGGGCGTGCAGCACCGAGAGGTTCTCCAGCGAGGTCGTCAGCCCGTCGGTGAGGGTCATGATGATGGAGAAGATCAGGATCGTGGAGCCCACCACGGCCGTGCCGATGAGGACCGGCTTGGCCGTGGCCTTGAACGTGTTGCCCGCCCCGTCGTTCTCCTCGAGCATCTGCTTGGCGCGGTCCCACCGCGGGGTGAAGCCGAACTCGGCCTCGAGCGCCTCGTCGATGTCGTCGAGCTGCTCGATCATGGACAGCTCGTAGACGCTCTGCGCGTTGTCGGTGACCGGGCCGTAGGAGTCCACGGCGATCGTGACCGGCCCCATGCCGAGGAAGCCGAAGGCGACCAGGCCGAACGCGAACACCGCCGGGGCCACCATGATCGCGGCCAGGCTCTCGTCGACGAGCAGCAGGGCGCCACCCATGAGGCCGACGATCGCGATGCCCAGCCAGTAGGCGGAGAAGTTGCCGGCGACCAGGCCGGAGAGGATGTTCAGCGACGGGCCGCCCTCGCGCGAGCTCTTCACGACCTCGCGCACGTGCCGGCTCGCCGTTGAGGTGAAGACCTTGACCAGCTCGGGGATGAGCGCGCCGGCCAGGGTGCCGAACGAGATGATCGTCGCCAGCCGCCACCACAGCGCGCCGCCGTCCTGGCCGAGCACGAGCCACGTGGTCGCGAAGGTGGCCAGGATGCAGGTGACCGAGGTGAGCCAGACCAGCGTGGTCAGCGGTCGCTCGAAGTCCATGCGCTCGGCGTCGGCGTAGCGCCGGCGGGTCCAGGCGTCGTTCATGAGGTACGCCGCGCCGGAGGCCAGCACCATGACGGCCCGCACCAGGAACAGCCAGACGAGCAGGCTGGCCTGGACCGCGGGGTCGGGGACCGCCAGCAGGATGAACGTCACCAGCGCGACGCCGGTCACGCCGTAGGTCTCGAAGCCGTCCGCGCTCGGGCCGACCGAGTCGCCGGCGTTGTCACCGACGCAGTCGGCGATCACGCCGGGGTTGCGCGCGTCGTCCTCCTTGATCTTGAAGGCGATCTTCATGAGGTCCGAGCCGATGTCGGCGATCTTGGTGAAGATGCCGCCGGCGATGCGCAGCGCCGAGGCACCCAGCGACTCACCGATCGCGAAGCCGATGAAGCAGGCCCCGGCGAGGTCCGGCGGGAGGTACAGCAGGATGACCAGCATCATCGACAGCTCGAGGCTGATGAGCACCATGCCGATGCTCATCCCGGCCTTGAGCGGGATCTGGTGCAGCGGCAGCGGGCGGCCGCGCAGCGAGGCGAACGCCGTGCGCGAGTTCGCGAAGGTGTTCACCCGGATGCCGAACCAGGCGACGGCGAACGAGCCCGCCATGCCGATCAGGCTGAAGGCCAGCACGATGGCCACGCGGGTCCAGGCGAAGCCCACGAGGTAGCCGTAGTAGACGACGATCACGGTGCCGATGAAGGCCCAGAGCAGCAGCAGGAACCGGCCCTGGCGCTCCAGGTAGGCCTTGCACGTGGTGTAGATGAGCTCGGAGATCTCCCGCATGGAGGTGTGCACCGGCAGCTGGCGCAGCTGGCGGAACGCGAGGTACCCGAACGCCAGGCCCACCGCGCACACCACCAGGCCGAGCTGGAGCACCGCGTGGCCGGACAGGCCGAGCACCGAGACCAGCCCGAGGTCGGGCAGCACGAGGCTGGCCTCGCCCCCGTGCACGAGGCCGCCGGAGCCGTCCATCGTGGTGGCCAGGCCGGCCAGTGCGAGGAAGCCCACCACTGCGAGGATCACGTTGCGGGTACGGCGGGAGGGGGCTGGGTCGGCCCCGCCTTCGGTTGCCTCCCCCCGCAGGTCGCTGGGACGGGGTGCAGGTGCCGCAGGCATGGTGTGTCTCCATCGCAGGGAGGGGGCGTGCTCACCGTAGGTGCAGCGCGCTGGCGGGCCCGGTCGCTGAGCGGCCCGACATCCGGGCAGGCTGGCACTGCGGATCCGGGACCTTCGGCGGTTCCGTTGGACACGCACGGCTGCTGTTCACCACCCGTTCCCGCCGCGTTCGAACGGGTCGTGCCCCGAGGTGGACGGCAGGTGTCACCCCCGTCGGCGCGTGTTCACGCAGGGCCCGTACGGTCGCGCCATGGCAGACAGCGGGAGCAAGACGGAGAAGGCCTTCGACGACTGGCGCCGGGCCGAGGTGAAGTACGCCGACCTCCTCGCGACCGTCCTGGGCGACGGCCTGCCCGCCAAGGTGAAGAAGGACACGGCGGTGGACCTGGCCAAGCTGCGCAGCCGTGCCGACGCCGCCCGGCACGCCTACTTCAAGCGCGCCCTGAAGTAGCTGCCGGTTCGCCGCGCGCCCGGTTCAGGCGTTGCGCTCGAACATCCCCGCGACCGCCGCCAGGCCCAGCACCGAGCGCGCGGCGTACTCCGAGCGCCACAGGCCGCCGTGGCAGGCGCCGTCCACGAACAGCTGCATCGGGTGCACGATCGGCACGTCCGGGTTCGACGAGGCCTTCGGGTTGCGCAGGTCGTGCACGAGCAGGGCGGCCATGATCGCGTTCGACGTCTCCGGCTCGAAGATCTCCAGGCCGAACCGCCCGGCCCCCGCGTACGCGGCAGCCAGGGCCTTGTTCTTCACCACCGAGTGGGTGCGCGTGCTCGGGGCGACGTTCAGCGACACCCGGACCCCGTCCTCGCGGGCGGCCATCGCGCGCCAGCGCTGCAGCCGCTTGGCGAGCAGGTAGTTGGGACCCTGTTGGGGCACGAGGCAGTCGCAGATGCCGTACTCGACACCGGTGGCGGTCCACACGGTCTCCGGGTAGTTGCGCTCGAACGCCCCGGCCAGGCGCAGCGGCGAGCGGGCGTAGCGCCAGAGCCCCGCCGAGCGCCACCGCCGCCGGGACTCCTCGACCGCCTCGATCGGCGCGGCGAACACGTCGGTGGGCGTGGCCAGCCAGGCGAGCATGACGTCGCGCCCGGCGGCCGCGAGGTCAGCCCCGATCGCGTCGATGGCCAGGGAGGCTCGCACGTGCAGCGGGCCGTCGGCGTACACGTAGTTCCCCAACGTGAACGGCCCCGGGATGCCGGCCAGCCAGGTGCGCACCTCGGGGGCCTGGGTGAGCAGGTCCGCCCCGGCGAGCGCAGCCAGCGCGGAGCCAGTCAGCGCGGAGCGGTCCAGCCCGCCGGAGGCGGGTACCGGCACGCGCAGGCGGCCGGCCCGGTGCTCGGCGTCGGCGATGACCCGCCGCCACAGCTCGGGTCGGGGCAGGTCCACGCCCCAGACGGTCGCGCCCCAGTCGAGCAGGCAGGTCGTGGGGCCCATCTCCGCCCCGGCGCCGAGGACCGCCACGTGCTCGCCGGTGAGGTCCAGCCACTCGGGGTGGGCGATGAGCAGCTCGAGGGCGTGCGCGAAGCTGGGCTCGACGACCCCGTTGGCCACCCAGACATCGAGCTGGTGGCGCAGGTCGGCGCCGACCAGGAGCCGGCCGTGGTACGGGATCGCCAGCTCGGTCACCGCCCGGCCGGTGCCCACCACCTCGGCCGTGGCGAAGGCGGGCTCGTCCAGGCTGGCGAACGCCTCCGGCACCGACATCTGCCGGCCGTCGCGGGTGAAGGTGAACCGCTGGTACAGGCTGGCCAGCCCGTCGCGGCTCATCTGGACCGAGCCGCCCGACGCGCGCAGGCCCGACTCCACGAGGTCGCGGGCCGGGGCCAGGTACCCCTTGCGCCACGTGCCGACCGCCTCGATCTGCGCGGCCAGTGCCGGGTCGGTCGCCCGTGCGGCGTCGGCGAAGACGGCCTGGCCGGTGGCCATCGACGACTGCCGACCCGCGTCGACGGGGAAGTCGATCCCGCGCTGCGGATCGAACTCCATGCGGTGCTCCTTCTGGCCGGGCCGCTGGTCGGCTGGGTCGGGCGAGCCTAGCCGCGGCCGTCGATCGCGCGCTGGTAGACCTCGACCGTGCTGCGCGCGATCCGGTCCCAGCCGAACTGCTCGACGGCACGGACCCGGCCCGCCTCGCCCATGGCCTGCGCCCGCGCCGGGTCGGCCATGACCCGGTTCAGCGCCTCGCCGATGCCGGCCTCGAAGCCCACCGGGTCGGCCTCGTCGTAGTGCACGAGGTGCCCGGTCTCGCCCTCGACGACCACCTCGGGGATGCCGCCGACGTCGCTGGCCACCACGGCGGTCTGGCAGGCCATCGCCTCGAGGTTCACGATGCCCAGCGGCTCGTACACCGAGGGGCAGGCGAACACGCCGGCGTGGGTGAGGGCCTGCACGAGGTGCGCGCGGCTGAGGTGCTCGTTGACCCACACCATGTTCGCCGCGCCCTTGCGCTCGCGCAGGGTGGCCACGCCGGCCTCCACCTCGGCGCCGAGCTCGGGGGTGTCCGGCGAGGAGGCGATGAGCACCAGCGGGATGTCGGCCTCCATCTGCTCGGCCGCGCGCAGCAGGTGGGCGATGCCCTTCTGCCGCGTGATCCGCCCGACGAACAGCACGTACGGCCGGTTCGGGTCGATGCCGACGGCCTCGATGAGGTCGGTGTTCGGGTCGGGCTGGTAGAGCTCGGTGTCGATGCCGTTGTGCACCACCTCGACGAGGTCGGGGTCCACGGCCGGGTAGCAGTCGAGCACGTCGGCGCGCATGCCGTGCGAGACCGCGATGATCCGGTCGGCGCCCTCGTAGGAGGTCCGCTCGATCCACGAGCTGAGCCGGTATCCGCCGCCGAGCTGCTCGGCCTTCCACGGCCGGCGCGGCTCCAGGGAGTGCGCCGAGATCACGTGGGGCACGTCGAGGTAGATCCCCGCGACGTGGCCGGCGAAGTTGGCGTACCAGGTGTGCGAGTGCACGAGCTCGACGTCGCGCAGCGCCGCCACCTGGGCCAGGTCGATCCCCATGGTCTGCAGGGAGGCGTTGGCCCCGGCGAGCGTCTCGGGCACCTGGTGGGCCGTGGCGTCCTCGCGGGGGGCACCCCAGCACTGGACGTCGACGTCGATGAGCCTGCGCAGCTCACGGGTGAGGTACTCCACGTGCACGCCGGCACCGCCGTACGCCTCGGGCGGCCATTCGCGGGTGAGCAGTCCGATCCTCATGGTCGGCCAGCGTAGGCCGGGCCGGCGCGCCGATGCGCGGTGCGGGCCGCGCCGCCGCACGGCCGGGCGGCGGGTCGGCGAACCGTGGCCGAACCCGTGCTCAGCGCACCATCCCCGACGCGACGGCGAGCCGGCACGCTGGCTACGGTGGCAGCATGTCGACTCCTCGGGTCCTGGGCATCGTGCTGGCCGGCGGCGAGGGCAAGCGGCTCATGCCGCTGACGGCGGACCGAGCCAAGCCTGCAGTCCCCTTCGGCGGGGCCTACCGCCTCGTCGACTTCGTGCTGAGCAACCTGGTGAACGCCGGGTTCGCCCGCATCGCGGTGCTCACGCAGTACAAGTCGCACTCGCTGGACCGGCACATCACCCAGACCTGGGCCATGCCGGCGATCCTGGGCGACTACGTCACCGCCGTGCCGGCCCAGCAGCGCCTCGGCCCCCGCTGGTACACCGGCTCGGCGGACGCGATCTACCAGAGCCTGAACCTCATCGAGGACGAGAACCCGGACTACCTGCTGGTCTTCGGCGCCGACAACATCTACCGGATGGACCCGCGCCAGATGCTCGCCCAGCACATCGACAGCGGGGCGGCGGTCACCGTGGCGGGCATCCGCAAGCCCCGTGCCGAGGCCACCGAGTTCGGCGTGATCGAGCAGGACGCGGGCTCCACGAAGATCAAGGCGTTCCACGAGAAGGTGCCCGACCCGCCCGGCATCCCGGGCAGCCCCGACGAGTCGTTCATCTCCATGGGCAACTACATCTTCACCCGGGAGTGGCTGGTCGAGACGCTGCGCGCCGACGCCGCCGACGACAGCTCGGTGCACGACATGGGCGGCAACGTCATCCCGGCGCTGACCTCGCAGGGGATGGCCCACGTGTACGACTTCGGCACGAACGTGATCCCCGGCGAGACCGAGCGCGACAAGGCCTACTGGAAGGACGTCGGCTCGATCGACGCCTACCACGAGGCGCACATGGAGATCATCACCTCGACGCTGGGCTCGCCGCCGCCGGCGAAGTTCGTGGAGGGCGGCAACGCCCACGAGTCGATCATCGGCGCGGGCTCGGTCATCGCCGGTGGGCACGTCCGCTCCTCGGTGCTGGCCCAGGACGTCCGCGTGGCGCAGGGTGCCTACGTCGAGGGTGCGGTGCTCATGCCCGGGGTGCGGATCGGCCGCGGCGCGGTGGTGCGCAACGCCATCCTGGACAAGAACGTCACCGTGCCCGACGGCGCGCAGATCGGCGTGCACGTCGAGGCCGATCGCGAGCGCTTCACCGTCTCCACGAACGGGATCGTGGCAGTCGGCAAGGGCATCCGGGTCTGACCGCCCGGGCGCTCAGTGCCCCTTCCTGACCGCCTTGCACTGGTCGTCGAGGTGGTGCGCCCCGTCCTCGCGGGCCTTCTTCCGCGAGCGCCGGCCCGGGCCGCGCCACCCGCAGTCGCAGATGGCGTGACTGAAGTTGCCCTGCTCCGCGATGTGCAGCGGACCACCCTTCGTCACCTCGGAATCCTGCTTGCCCATCCGGCGCCTCCTCCGCCGCGAGCCTACGCGGGCGTGCCGTCGGGACTACCCTTGGGCCCATGGCGACGAGCACCTGGACCGTGACCGGCATGACCTGCGCCCACTGCGTGCAGGCGGTGACCGACGAGGTGTCGGCGATCGACGGCGTCCAGGCAGTCGAGGTCGAGCTCGAGTCCGGCGTGGTCACCGTGACCGCCGACCCGGAGCCGTCGCGCGAGCAGGTCGCCGCGGCCGTCGACGAGGCGGGGTACGCGCTCGCGTGAGCGCGGATGAGCGCGTCGAGCTGGTCGAGGTCAGCGCGCGTGACGGGCTGCAGAACGACGCGGCGCGGCTGAGCACCGAGCAGAAGGTCGAGCTCGTCGCGCGCTGCGCGGCGGCAGGCCTGCGCCGGGCCGAGATCGCATCGTTCGTGAACCCCCGGCTGGTGCCCCAGATGGCCGACGGTGAAGCCGTCGTCGCGGGCGTGCGTGCCTCGGTGCCCGGCCCGGCCTCGTGGATCGGCCTGGTGCTCAACACGCGCGGCTTCCACCGGGCCGCCGCCGCCGGGGTCGACGAGGTCAACTGCGTGGTCGGGGTCTCCGAGGAGTTCAGCCACCGCAACCAGGGCATGGGCACCGACGACGCGATCGCGGTGGTCGCCGAGGTGGCGCCACTGGCTCGGGCTGCGGGCATCGTGCCCACGGTCACCCTGTCGGTGGCGTTCGGGTGCCCCTTCTCCGGCGAGGTGCCGATGGACCGCCTGCGTCGGGTGGTCGACGCCGTGGCGGCGACCGGCGTCGCCGAGGTCGCCCTGGCCGACACCATCGGGGTGGCCGTGCCGTCCGACGTGGCGGCGCGGGTCGCCGCCACGCGCGCCCTGACCGGCGACCTGCGCCTGCGCGCGCACTTCCACAACACCCGCAACACCGGGTACGCCAACGCCCTGGCCGCCGCTGATGCCGGCGTCAGCGTCCTCGACGCGAGCCTGGGTGGCATCGGCGGCTGCCCGTTCGCCCCGCGCGCCACGGGCAACATCGCGACCGAGGACCTCGTCTACGCCCTGCACCGCAGCGGGTACCAGACCGGCGTGGATCTCGATGCGGCGATCGCGGCCAGTGCCTGGCTTGGAGAGCTGCTCGGTCGCGACCTGCCCGCGTACCTGCCGCGCGCGGGCGTGTTCCCCGCCGTCGCCACCGTCTGAGCGGGACTGGCGCGACCCCGGCCGGGGCTGATCCCCGCCACGTTTCGTCCGATTTCCGAGCCGGGGGCGCTCGGGCTGGACCGAGTCGATGGGCGGCGTTCACCTGCAGTTCACCGACTCCATGCCGCGCATTCGGATCAGGCCCCTACCGTCCGGCTCGGCAACCAAGCCACGGACAGAACCAAGGAGCACATGGTGAAGCACCGCCTCATCCCGACCGCAGCCGTCGCGGCCGCGCTCGCCCTGACCCTGGCTGGCTGCAGCGATGCCGACCAGGCCGACACCGGCGCGACCGGTGGCGCTGGCGGCGGCACCGCTGTCTCGGGCAGCATCAAAGCCTCCGGCTCGTCGGCGCAGAAGAACGCGATGGCCGAGTGGGTCAACGCCTTCCAGAGCGCCAACCCTGAGGTCACCATCGACTACCAGGCCAACGGGTCCGGGGCCGGCATCCAGGACTTCACCAACAACCAGACGGCCTTCGCCGGCTCCGACGCCGTGATGAAGGACGAGGAGCAGGCGGCGGCCGATGCACGGTGCGCCAGCGGTCCGGCCATCCACATCCCGCTGGTCGGCGGCGCGATCGCGATCGCCTACAACGTCGACGGCGTCGACAGCCTGACCCTCACCCCCGAGGTCATCGCCGGGATCTTCGACAGCTCCATCACCAAGTGGAACGATCCGAAGATCGCCGAGCTCAACCAGGGCGTGGCCCTGCCTGACGCCCCGATCGCGCAGTTCCACCGCAGCGACGAGTCGGGCACCACCCAGAACTTCAACAGCTACCTCGCCGCCACCGTGCCCGACGCCTGGACCTACGAGGTTGGCAAGGCCTGGACCGCGCCGGGCGGCCAGGGCTCGAAGGGCAGCGACGGCGTCGCCTCCTCGCTGACGTCCACGAAGAACTCGATCGGCTACGTCGAGCTGAGCTTCGTCCTCGACGGTGACCTCAAGGCCGCCAAGGTCGACAACGGCGGCGGTGCCGTGGAGGCGACCTCGGCCAACGCGGCCAACGCCATCGCCGCGGCCACCGTGACCGGCTCGGGCAACGACCTCGGCCTCGAGCTCGACCCCACCATCGCGGAGGCCAACGCCTACCCGATCGTGCTGGTCACCTACCAGATCACCTGCGAGACGGGCCTGCCCGCCGAGCAGCTGGATGTGGTCAAGCCGTTCCTGCAGTACGCGTCGAGCACGGAGGGCCAGGGCATCCTCGAGGAGATCGGCTACGTGCCGATCACCGGCGACCTGCTCACCAAGGTCCAGTCCTCGGTCGAGGCGCTGTCCTGATCGTCCCGATGCGATGATCGCGCCGGTGGGTGTGGCACTGACCGAGCACCCACCGGCGCGATCGCTGCTCCACACCTGCACACGACCGAACAGGACCAGGGATGGCTGAGTCGTCCACCACGACGAGCACCTCGTCGATCAGCGGTGCCAGCGTGCGTCGGGGGGACCGCGCGTTCAGCGGTGTGTCGAGGGGCGCCGGCCTGCTGGTGCTCGTCATCATGGCGGCCATCGCCGCGTTCCTCATCTGGCGCTCGATCCCGTCCCTGGCCGAGAACACCGGCAACTTCCTCACCGAGCAGTCGTGGAACCCCGACGGGGACCCGTCGGTCTTCGGGATCGGGGCCCTGCTGTTCGGCACGGTCGTGTCGGCGATCATCGCCATGACGCTCGCCGTGCCGGTCGGCATCGGGATCGCCCTGTTCATCTCGCTGTACGCCGGCCGGCGGTTGTCCAGCTCGCTGGCCTTCATCACCGACCTGCTCGCCGCCGTGCCCTCGATCATCTTCGGCCTGTGGGGCCTCGAGGTGCTGCTGTCCGGCTCGGAGGGCATCCAGGTCTGGCTGAACGACTGGGTGGGCTGGACGATCCTCTTCGACAACCGCCTGGACCTGTACGGCAAGAGCCTGTTCCTGGCCTCCCTGGTGCTCAGCATCATGATCCTGCCGACCGTCGCGGCGGTCAGCCGGGAGGTGATCCTGCAGGTGCCCCCGGGCCATAAGGAGGCGGCGCTCGCGCTCGGCGCGACCCGCTGGGAGATGGTGAAGATGGCCGTCTTCCCGTTCGCCAAGCCGGGCATGATCTCGGCGGCCATGCTGGGCCTTGGCCGCGCGCTGGGCGAGACGATCGCCGTGGCGCTGATCCTCTCGGCGAAGTTCGAGGTCAACTGGCACCTCACCGAGCCTGGCGGGAACACGTTCGCCGCGAACATCGCGCTGAAGTGGAACGAGGCCGGGACCACCGGCCTGTCAGCCCTCATCGCCAGTGGCCTGGTGCTGTTCGTCCTGACCCTGACGGTGAACATGGTCGCCCGGTACATCATCGCCCGGCGGGCCGAGTTCTCAGGAGCCAACTGACATGGCCACCACGACGATGCCGACCCGCTCGCAGCCCAGCTCGCTGATCGGCGGACAGCTGCCCCGCTGGGCCACGCCCACGGTCGGTGCCTCCGCCGTCGCCGCGGCCTTCGCCCTGAACCTCACCACCGGCCTGGCCGGCTGGTTCGGCACCGCGATCGTCGCCGCCCTGGTCTTCCTGGTCATCCAGAGCATCTGGAGCTTCCGGGTGGAGGGCCGCCGGCACGCAGTGGACCGCCTCGCGACGACGCTGGTGTACTCCACCTTCGTGGCGGCCATCGTGCCGCTGGTCTCGGTGCTGTTCACGGTGCTCGTCAAGGGCCTGGCGGTGATGAGCTGGGCCTTCCTCACCGACTCGATGCGCAACGTCAGCCCGCGCGCCGAGGGCGGCGGCGTGGGCCACGCCATCGTCGGCACGCTGCAGCAGGTGGGCATCGCCGCCGCCTTCGCCGTGCCCGTGGGCATCCTCGCCGCGATCTACCTGGTCGAGTACGGCCGCGGTCGGCTCGCCAAGGTCATCTCCTTCTTCGTCGACGTGATGACGGGCATCCCCTCGATCGTCGCCGGCCTGTTCATCTTCACGGCCTTCGTGCTGGGCCTGGGCCTGGAGCGCTCCGGATTCGCCGCCGCGCTGGCCCTGGCGATCCTCATGCTGCCGGTCATCATCAGGACGACCGAGGAGATGCTCAAGATCGTCCCGAACGACCTGCGGGAGGCGTCGTACGCCCTCGGCGTGCCGAAGTTCCGCACGATCCTCAAGGTGGTGCTGCCCACCGCGCTGGCCGGCATCGTGACCGGCGCGATGCTCTCGGTGGCGCGCGTCGCCGGCGAGACCGCCCCCCTGCTGCTCACCACGTTCCTGACCCAGAGTTACAACTACAACCCGCTCGAGGGCCCGCAGGCCTCGCTGCCGCTGTTCATCTGGGACCAGATCACCAGCGGCACCAGCGCCTCGGTCGGGCGCGCCTGGGGCGGCGCGCTGGTCCTGATCACCATCGTCATGCTCTTCTACATCACCGCGAAGCTGCTTGCCGCACGCTTCGCCCCGAAGGGGTGAGCCCGCTCCCATGAGCAAGTCCGTCGAGCTGCAGGACGTCGACATCTACTACGGCACCTTCAAGGCCGTGGAGGGCGTCTCGCTCACCGTCGCCAAGAACGCGGTCACGGCGTTCATCGGGCCGTCCGGCTGTGGCAAGTCCACGGTCCTGCGCACGATCAACCGCATGCACGAGGTGATCCCGGGCGCCTACGTCAAGGGCAAGGTCCTGCTCAACGGGGAGGACATCTACGGCACTGGCGTTGACCCCGTGAACGTGCGGCGCACGATCGGCATGGTCTTCCAGCGGCCGAACCCGTTCCCGACCATGTCCATCGCGGAGAACGTCCTGGCCGGCGTCCGCCTGGCCGGCGAGCGGATGAGCAAGTCCGACGCTGAGGCCGTCGTGGAGGAGTCGCTGCGCGGCGCCAACCTCTGGGAGGAGGTCAAGGACCGGCTCGATCGGCCGGGCTCGGGCCTGTCCGGCGGCCAGCAGCAGCGGCTGTGCATCGCGCGCGCCATCGCCGTGAAGCCCGACGTGCTGCTCATGGACGAGCCGTGCTCGGCGCTGGACCCCATCTCGACCCTGGCGATCGAGGACCTGATCCGCGAGCTGGTCGAGGACTACACGATCGTCATCGTCACCCACAACATGCAGCAGGCCGGCCGCGTCTCGGACACGACCGCCTTCTTCAACCTCGCGGGGGTCGGCCAGCCGGGCCGGCTCGTCGAGTCGGGCACAACCTCGGACATCTTCTCCCACCCCAAGGAGCAGGCCACCGAGGACTACATCTCGGGCCGCTTCGGCTGATCCGGCGCATCGCTTCGCGCGGCGTTGCCCGCACTCCCTCGCGATTCGCTCCAAGTCCGGTACCGCTTCGCGATGCAGGAATTGGAGCGATCGTGCGTGCGCGCTCCAGAACCCGGAGCGAATCGTCCTCGACGGCCGCTCAGGCGTGCAGCATCGGCAGGTCGTGCTGGGCGCCGGCGACCACCTGCACGGTCATGTCCAGGGGCCGGTTCACCCAGGTGCGGTGGAACACGAAGAAGCTGCCCGGCCGGACCCGGTCGGGGAAGCTCGGGCCCCCGGCCAGGCGCCGCAGCGCCGCCAGCTGGACCGGGATGACCGGCCGGTGCGAGCACAGCACCATCGGCCACGGCTGGCTCACGAGCTCGAGCGTGCGGGCGACCCCCGGATCCGGATCCTTGAGGAAGTGGTCCTCGGCGATCGTGGGCTCCAGCCGGATCCCGGCCCCGAGCGCGGCCGCCGCCGGGCGCAACGAGGCCAAGCAGCGCTCGGCGTCCGAGGAGTGCAGGTGGCGCACGCCGAACGCCCGCAGCAGGGGGATCACCCGGCGGGCCTCCCACTCGCCGCGCTCGAGCAGGCCGCGCGCGGGATCGTCGCGGTCGCGGCCGGTCCGGCGCGCCCAGTCGGCGCGCTTCTCGGCACTCGTGTGGCGCATGAGCAGGAACGGGATGGTCGGGGGCGTGCGCGCGGCCAGGGCCACGAGGTCGGCGTCGCGGGGGTAGGTGAGCACCTTGGCCGCGTCCCGCGGGCGCATCCAGCGCAGCCGGTCGACCTCCTTGTTCTCGGCGAACTCGCCTGCCACGAGGCTGGCCCGCCAGTACTCGACCACCTTGGGGATGGCGTCGACCCGGTAGTGCTGGGTCGGCAGGGGCACGTCGAGGACGCAGGTGAACCCGGTCTCCTCCTCGCACTCGCGCACCGCGGCCTCGATCGCGTGCTCGCCGGGGTCGAGCTTGCCCTTGGGCAGCGACCAGTCACGGCGCCGGCGTCGATGGATGACCGCCACCTCGAGGTCCCTGCCCACCCCCCTGGTGAGCACGACCCCTGCGGCGCGGATCACGTCGCGGGGAGCGGACGGCATGCTCGCCTCAGCCTGCCCCGAGCTCGGTGCGCCTGGCCACGGCCCGCACGTCGGGCCAGCGCTGCATCAGCGCCACCCGGGCGACCATCTCGAGCTCGCCCTCGTGGGCGTGCAGCAGGCCCAGGGAGAACCCGGTGGGCCCGTCGAAGTGCTCGGCCAGCTCGCGGCAGGTGTCCTTGGCGATCGAGGCGTCCTGGTGCTCGCCGAGCTGCTCGGTGACGTCGCTGAGCGCGGTGGCCAGGCCCTTGGCCGGGGTGCCGAACACCGGCACGAGGGCCTCCGCGGCGTAGCGGGCGCGCTTGGCCGTGATCCGGGTCTCGTGCCACTCGTCGCTCGGGCCGTCGAGCTCGAGGGCCTTGACCTCCTTGGCCAGCTTGCGCCACGCCTTGTCGAACAGGGGCGGCAGCGCCTCGCGGGCCGGTGCGGCAGCGGCCTCGGAGAGCTGGGGATGGTTGGCGGCGTCGACCAGTGCGTCGAGCAGCGCCAGGTGGCGCTCGGAGCGCAGCGCCTCGAGGGCCTCGGCCCGACCGGCCAGCACCTTGGCCTGCATGAACGGGTCGATGTGCTCGTGGATGCGGGCGGCGTCGACCGCGTCGAGCTCGTCGGCGTGGGCATCCAGGCGGGCCAGCAGCACCTCGGAGTCGCGGCTCAGGCCCAGCTCGGAGGCCGCCCAGCCCAGCTCGTCGCGCAGGTGCCGGCTCCAGGCCTCGTCGACCAGGGGTGCGAACACGCGCAGGCCGCTGCGCAGGCGCCGGGCGGCCACGCGCATCTGGTGCACCGAGTCGGGCAGGTCGCGGCGCACCCGCATGTCCTGCAGCAGGAAGCGGCGCACGTGGGTGACCAGGTGGGCGTGCACGGCGTCCCCGGCCGGGTCGTCCGGCGTGGCCCGGACCGTCTCGGGCACGTCGGGGTCGTCCTTGGCCCGCGGGCCGAGCGCGGCCCCGGGCTTGCTGGTGGTCCCCGGCATCGCCCCGTGGGCCTCGAGCACGGCCAGCACCGGGTCGAGCACGCCTGCGTCGCCGGTGAGCGTGGCCAGCTCGAGCTCGCGGAAGCGGCCGGCCACGACGTCGCCGTCCATGATCGACACCACGTCGTCGACCACCTCGGCCACTGCGGTGCCGCCCATGTCGTGCAGCACGTGGACCGTGCGGGCGGTCAGCAGCGTGGCCACCGGGACCAGCGGCTCGCGTCGCGCCAGCGGCGTGACGACGTCGGCCAGCGCGCCGGGCACCGCGCCCACCGCGCCGGCGTCCAGCGGCAGGCGCACCTCGTCGAGGCTGCCGGCCGTGGCGCCCTCCACGGGCAGCGTCAGGTGCCAGCCCTCGTCGGGGCCACCCTCGCGGCGGCGCAGGCGGACCCCCCAGCGGATGAGCCGCAGGTCGGCGGTGTCGTGGTAGGTCGCGCGCAGCTCCACGGTGTCGCGGCGATCCACGCGGGCGATCCCGGTGGTGATCGTGCTGCCGGCCAGGCCCGGGACGGTCCCGGCCAGCTCGGGCATCCGGAACAGGGCGTGGACGCGCAGGGTGTGCTCCACCATCCGGTCGGGGACGGCGTCGTCGCTCACGTGGGGCCTCTCAGGTCGTCGAGAACGGGCCGGGCGCGCGCGGGCGGACCGGCCGCGCCAGCATCCCATGCCCAGGTGAACGTCCCGGGCGCCGGGACGTCGCCCGCGCGCCGTTGGTCGCCCTGCCGGAGCGCCGCTCAGCCGGCCCGACGCCGGGCGGCCCGCGTGCGCCGCTCGATGAGGAACTCCTGCAGGTCCTGCCCGCCGGTCCCGTCCGGGGTCACGTGGCGCACCCAGGTGCCGTCGGGCTGGCCGATCCAGGCCTTCATCGTGTCGGCGAAGCCCAGGTCGAGCAGCCCCGCGACGTCCTGGGCGTGGTCGTCGCTGAGCCGCACGAGCACCTCCACGCGGCGGTCCAGGTTGCGGTGCATGAGGTCCGCGGAGCCGATCCAGGTCTCGATGCGGCCACCGTTGGTGAACTCGTAGGCCCGTGAGTGCTCGAGGAACCGGCCGAGGATCGAGCGGACCCGGATGTTCTCGCTCATCCCGGGCACGCCCGGGCGCACCGCGCAGATGCCGCGCACCCACACGTCCACCGGCACCCCGGCCTGGGAGGCGCGGTACAGGGCGTCCACGATCGCCTCGTCGACGATCGAGTTGCACTTGAACCGCACCCGCGCCGGCCGGCCCGACCGGTGGTGCTCCACCTCGCGCTCGATGCGCTCGATCAGGCCGCTGCGGATCGAGTGCGGCGCCACGAGCAGGCGCTGGTAGGTGGTGTTCATGGAGTAGCCCGAGAGCACGTTGAACACGTGGCTGACGTCCTCGCCGACCTCCGGATCGGTCGTGAGCAGGCCCATGTCCTCGTAGAGCCGCGCGGTCTTCGGGTGGTAGTTGCCGGTGCCGATGTGGACGTAGCGGCGCAGCCGCTCGCCGTCGTCGCGGACCACCATGCTGAGCTTGCAGTGGGTCTTCAGCCCCACCAGGCCGTAGACGACGTGCACGCCCTGGCGCTCGAGCTTGCGGGCCCAGCTGATGTTGGCCTGCTCGTCGAACCGGGCCTTGATCTCGACCAGGGCCAGCACCTGCTTGCCGGCCTGCGCGGCGTCGATCAGCGCATCGACGATGGGGGAGTCCCCCGAGGTGCGGTAGAGGGTCTGCTTGATCGCCAGCACCTTCGGGTCCGCGGCCGCCTGCTCGAGGAAGCGCTGCACGCTGGTGGAGAACGAGTCGTACGGGTGGTGCAGCAGCACGTCGTGGTCGCGCATGGCCTCGAGCACGTCGGGGGCCGAGGCGGTCTCCACCTCCGACAGCTGCGGGGAGGTCTTGGGCAGGAACGCGGTCTCCTTGAGGTCGTCGCGGTCGATCGCGTAGATGGTCCACAGCCCCGTCAGGTCCAGCGGGCCGGGCAGCGCGAACACCTCCTCGTCGGAGATCCCGAGCTCGCGCACGAGCACCTCGAGGACGTACGGGTCGATCGAGCGCTCCACCTCGAGGCGCACGGGTGGGCCGAACCGCCGGCGCATGAGCTCGCGCTCGAGGGCCTTGAGCAGGTTCTCGGCGTCGTCCTCCTCCACCTCGACGTCCTCGTTGCGCGTGACCCGGAACGAGTGCTGCTGGAGGATCTCCATGCCCGGGAACAGGTCCGCGAGGTTGGCCGCGATGACCTCCTCGAGCGGCACGAAGCGCTGGTGGCCCACCGAGAGGAACCGCGGCAGGCTCGGCGGCACCTTCACGCGGGCGAACAGCTCGGTGCCGGTCGTCGGGTTGCGCACCACCACGGCCAGGTTGAGGCTCAGGCCCGAGATGTAGGGGAACGGGTGGGCGGGGTCCACGGCCAGCGGCGTCAGCACCGGGAACACCTTGTCCAGGAACAGCCGGCGCAGGGAGGCCTGCTCGTCGGCGGTGGCCGCGTGGTAGCGCAGCACCTGGATGCCGTGGGTGCGCAGGGCGGGCAGCACGGACTCGCTGAAGCACGCGGCGTGCCGATCGACCAGGGCGCGGGTGCGGGTCAGGATGAGGTCGAGCAGCTCGCGGGGCATCAGGCCGCTGGCCGCGCGCACCGCGATGCCGGCGTCGATGCGCCGCTTGAGCCCGGCGACCCGGACCATGAAGAACTCGTCGAGGTTCGAGGCGAAGATGGCCAGGAACTTGGCGCGCTCGAGCAGCGGCAGCTCCGGGTCCTCGGCCAGCTGGAGGACGCGCTCGTTGAACGACAGCCACGACAGCTCGCGATCGGCGAAGCGGTCGGGCGGCAGCGGTGCTGGCGTGGCGCTGGCGGCGACCTGCGCGGCGTCCGGCCCGGGCTGCTCCGCCGTGGCGTCGTGCTCAGCGATGGTCTCGGTCATCGTGCCCCCTCGCGCCCGGTCCTGGATCGATCGAGTCTAGTGAGTCCGGCCAAGCCCCCGCAGGTTCTCCCGTCCGGTGCATCTGCTCCCGTCACGACGGGAGCAGATCGGTGTGGCGGGAGCACCTGCGCCGGAAGGGGCGTGTGGGGCAGCGTCGGGCGACCGCGCTGGCCGACCTCAGCGGCGGAACAGCGTGTCGACGTCCCAGGGCGCGAAGCCCAGCGAGCGGTAGAGGCCGATGGCACCGGTGTTGTCGGCGTCGACGAACAGCAGCGCGGAGGCCAGGCCACGGCCGCGCAGGTGGTGCAGCCCGGCGAGCGTGAGCGCCCGGCCCAGGCCCGCCCCGCGCTCGTCGGGATCCACCCCCACCACGTACACCTCGCCGATCGGGTCGTGGTGGTGCCCGTCGGCCGTCCCGCCGTGCCCGTGCCCATGGCGGTGCACCTTCGTCCAGTGGAAGCCGACGAGCCGGTCGGCACCGTCGTGGGCCAGCAGGAACCCGGCCGGGTCGAACCACGGCTCGGCCATCCGCCGGTCGAGGTCGGCATGGGTCCAGCCGCCCTGGTCGGGCAGGGCCTGGAACGCCCGGGCGTTCAGCGCCAGCCAGGCGTCGGCGTCGCGCTGCGGGTCGAAGGGGCGCAGGGCCACGCCCTCGGGCAGCACCACCGGGTCGAGCGGGGCGTAGAGCGAGCGGCGCATCTGCCAGAGCCGGCGCACCCGCACGAAGCCGTGGGCCGCGGCGAGGTGGCCGGCGGCGGCATCGCTGCCGTGGGCCCAGAGCCGGAGCCGGCCGGGCTCCTGGTCCGCGCGCGCCACGAGCGCGTCGATGAGGGCACCGCCGACGCCCTGCCGACGGGCCGTCGGGCTCACCGCCAGCTCGGCGGCCGGGCCGTCGGCGGGGTCGCCGAGGTCGAGGTGGGCATAGCCGAGCAGGTCCCCCGAGGCGTCCTCGGCGAGCAGGTGCAGGGCATGCGGATCGCCGTGGCGCAGGTGCAGGACCACGTGCTCGCTGAGCGGATGGGCGCCGTCGGCAGTGGCTGCGGCCTCGGCGAGGTCGAGCACCCGGGCCACCTCGTCGGAGGTCAGGGCCGACGTGGTGCGCAGGTGCACCGGGGTCAGACCGTCTCGCGCAGCGTGGCTGCCGTGGCCACGTCGAGGCCCTCCTCCGCGCGGGGTGGGACGAACCGGTAGCCGACGTTGCGCACGGTGCCGATCATCGCCTCGTGCTCGGCGCCCAGCTTGGCGCGCAGGCGGCGCACGTGGACGTCCACGGTGCGGGTGCCGCCGAAGTAGTCGTAGCCCCACACCTCCTGCAGCAGCTGGGCCCGGGTGAAGACCCGCCCCGCGTGGCTGGCCAGGAAGCGCAGCAGCTCGAACTCCTTGAACGTGAGGTCCAGGCTGCGCCCACGGATCCGGGCGCTGTAGGCCCGCTCGTCGATGGCCAGCTCGCCCAGGCGCAGCTCGCCGTCGAGCTCGGCCTCCTCGGCCACGGCGATGCGCCCGATCGCCAGGCGCAGCCGGGCCTCCACCTCGGCCGGTCCGGCGGCCTCGAGCAGGACGTCGTCGATGCCCCACTCGGCGTTCACCGCCGCCAGGCCGCCCTCGGTGGTGATGAGCAGGACCGGGCAGTCGACCCCGGTCTGGCGGATGAGGCGGGTCAGGGCGCGCACGTGGGCGAGGTTCTGGCGGCCGTCCACGAGCAGCGCGTCGGCCCGGGGGGCGTCGAGCAGGGCGCTGGCCTCGGCCGGCAGGACCCGCACGTGGTGGGCCAGCAGGCCCAGCGCGGGCAGGACGTCGCCGGAGGGCCCGAGCGAGGCCGTCATGAGCAGCAGTCGGCTCACCGGGACCTCCTCGCGCGCCTGCCACGGCCCGCGAGGCGCCGGCCGTGGGCACGAGGATACGCCCCGGCCGGGAATCGCAGGACGGGGCGGTGACGTTGGAGGGGCCGTGGAGGGTGTGCTGATCCTGGTCGTGGTGCTCGCCCGCCCTCCCCGACGTCCCCGAGGACCCGCTGGGCGCCGAGGACGTCTCCGAGCCCCTGGTCGTCGACGGCCAGCCCCTGGCGCCCGTCGACCATGCGGTCGTACCGGCGGCGCACCGGCTCAGTGCGGCCGACCTCGGCACGCCGCTGGGGGCCCGGGCCACGCTGGTCCAGTTCTCGTCGGCGTTCTGCGCCCCGTGCCGGACCACCCGCGTGGTGCTCGGCGACGTCGCCGGGATGGTCGAGGGGGTCGCGCACGTGGAGGTCGATGCCGAGTCCCACCTCGAGCTCGTGCGCCGGCTGGACATCACGCGGACCCCGACGGTGCTCGTGCTCGATGCCGCCGGGCGGATCCGCAAGCGGGCCACCGGCGCGCCGCGACGGGCCGATGTCATCGCCGCGATCGGCGAGGTCGCCTGAGTCCCACGCCCGTGCGCAGCCTCACCCCGGGGGCCGCTGCAGCACCCCGGTCGCGACCTCGAGCAGGCACAGGGCGGCCAGCCGGACCGTGCGCTGGTCCGGGGCATCGGCGGTGGCGTCCACCTCGGTGACGTCGATCGCGACCACCCGCGGATCGGCACCGGCGATGCGGGCCACCTCCCGCAGTTGCCGCGCACTGATGCCACCGGGCAGCGCCGCCGGGCAGGCGGGGGCGACGGACCGGTCGCAGACGTCCACGTCGAGGTCGACGTGCACCCGGGCCTCGGGCGAGCCGCCGCTGGCGATCTCGAGCGCCTCGGCCATCACGTCGGCGATCGGCCGGCGGTCCAGCACCCCGCGCGGCACCACGGTGATCCCGAGCTCGCGGGCACGGGCGGCGTACTGCGGGGAGTTGGCGAAGTCCGCGATCCCGACCTGGACGACCCGCCGGGCGTCCAGGCCCGCCTCGACCAGGCGTCGCACGGGGGAGCCGTTCGACGTGCCGTCCCGCAGGTCGTGGTGGGCGTCGAGGGTGACCAGGCCGTCGGCGAACGCCCCGTGCGCCACCGCGTAGGTGATCGAGTTGTCGCCGCCGAGGGCCAGTACGGGCACGTCCGGGTACTGCCGGACGGCCTGGATGGTCGCCCGCTCGCCGTCCGCGCCGTCGGGCTCGTCGAGGTCCCCCAGGTCGAGCACGCGCAGTGCGGCGAGGTCCAGGCCCGGCTCGGTGACCCACGTCGAGCAGCGGGCCAGGGCCGCGCGGATCGCGCCGGGGGTCTCGTGGGCGCCCGTGGGCGACAGCGACGTGCGGTGGGCCGGGACGCCGAGCACGACCAGGTCGGGCCTGCTGGGCGGGTGCTCGGCGCGCAGCCGCGCAGTCGAGTCGGCCAGCCAGGCGCTCGCCCGCGGCCAGTGCGGATCCTCGATCATGGCGCCTCCCGTCGGTCCACCCGGACACCCCCCTGCCACACCGCGCGCAGCAGCGGCACCCCCGGACGGTAGGCCAGGTGCACGTGGCTCGGGGCGTCGAGCAGCACCAGGTCGGCCGGGCCACCGGGCACGATCCGGCCCACGTCCGTGCGGCGCAGGGCGGTCGCCCCGCCGGCCGTGGCAGCCCGGACGGCCTCCGCGGGGGTCATCCGCATCCCGGACACCGCCAGCGCGATCACGAGCGGCATCGAGGTCGTGTACGCCGTGCCGGGGTTGCAGTCCGTCGCCAGCGCCACCGTGACGCCCGCGGCGAGCAGCCGGCGGGCGTCCGGGAACGGCGAGCGGGTGCCGAGCTCGGCGGCCGGCAGCAGGGTCGCGACGGTGCCGGCATCGGCCAGCGCGGCGATGTCGCGGCGGCGCAGGTGGGTGCAGTGGTCGGCTGAGGCTGCGCCGTGGGCGGCGGCCAGCGCCGCCCCGGGTCCGGGGCCCAGCTGGTTGGCGTGCACCCGCAGGCCCAGCCCGGCACGTGCGGCCGCCTCGAGCACGACGTGGGCCTCCACGGCGTCGAACGCCCCGCGCTCGACGAAGACGTCGGCCCAGCGGGCGTGCGGCGCGGCCGCGGCCAGCATCGGCCCGGTGAGCAGGTCGAGGTAGCCGGCCCGGTCCCGGGCGTGCTCGGCGGGCACCACGTGGGCGCCGAGGAACGTCACCTCGTCGGTCACCTCCGCCGCCAGGCGGCAGGCCCGCTGCTCGTCGGCCACGGTCAGGCCGTAGCCCGACTTCACCTCGAAGGTGGTGACACCGGCCGCGTGCAGCTCGGCGACGAGCCGGGCCAGGTTGGTGCGCAGCGCGGCATCCGAGGCAGCCCGGGTCGCCGTCACCGTCGTGCCGATCCCACCCGCCCGGTAGGGCCGGCCGGACATGCGGGCTGCGAACTCGCCCGCCCGCTCGCCGGCGAACACCAGATGCGCGTGCGAGTCGACGAAGCCGGGGAGCACCGCGCCGCCCGCGCAGTCGAGGCGCTCGTCGGCGGCGGGCGCCTGCGCGGCAGGGCCCACCCAGGCGACCCGGCCGTCCGCGACCACGACGGCCGCGTCGTGGACGATCCCGAGGGCCGCAACGTCGGGCTCAGCCCCCCGTTCCGCCAGCGCGGGGTCGTTCGTCACCAGCTCGCCGATGTCGTCGAGCAGGAGGCTGTGGTGGGGGGTCACCGGAGCCCCTGCTCCGCGGCCGCGCTCGGGGCCGGCATGCTCACCGGACACCCCGGGCGCAGCAGGTCGGTTCCAGGCGCGTGCGGGGTCAGGACGGCCGGACCAGGACTCATCGGCCCTCCCGCATCGGGATGCGCAGGCCCTGCTCGCCGGCGACCTCGAGGGCCCGCTCGTAGCCGGCGTCGGCGTGGCGCAGCACGCCGGTGGCGGGATCGTTGTGCAGCACCCGTTCCAGCTTCTGGGCAGCCAGCGGCGTGCCGTCGGCCACGCTCACCTGGCCGGCGTGGATCGAGCGACCCATGCCGACCCCACCGCCGTGGTGGATCGAGACCCAGGCGGCCCCCGACGAGGCCGCGGTGAGCGCGTTGAGCAGCGGCCAGTCCGCGATCGCATCGGAGCCGTCGCGCATGGCCTCGGTCTCCCGGTACGGCGAGGCCACCGAGCCCGTGTCGAGGTGGTCGCGGCCGATGACGATCGGCGCGCTGATCGCCCCGGATGCCACGAGCGCGTTGAACTCGAGCCCCGCGCGCTCGCGCTCGCCCTGGCCCAGCCAGCAGATCCGGGCCGGCAGGCCCTGGAAGGCGATGCGCTCGCCGGCTGCCCGCATCCACCGCGCCAGCGGCTCGTTGTCGGGGAACAGCCGCAGCACGGCCTGGTCGGTGACGGCGATGTCGCGGGGGTCGCCGGAGAGCGCCACCCACCGGAAGGGGCCGCGCCCCTCGCAGAACAGGGGCCGGATGTACGCCGGCACGAACCCGGGGAAGGCGAACGCGCGCTCGTACCCGGCCAGCTGCGCCTCCCCCCGGATCGAGTTGCCGTAGTCGAAGACCTCCGCCCCGGCGTCGAGGAATCCGACCATCGCCTCGACGTGGCGGGCCATCGACGCCCGGGCTCGCGCGGTGAACGCCTCCGGGTCGGCCGCCGCCAGCTCGTGCCACTGGTCGAAGGGCACGCCGATGGGGCAGTAGGCCAGCGGGTCGTGCGCGGAGGTCTGGTCGGTGACGATGTCGACCGCCACCCCGCGGCGCAGCAGCTCGGGCAGGACCTCGGCGGCGTTGCCGACGAGCCCGACGCTCCAGCCGCGGCGCTGCGCCCTGGCGGCCTGCGCTCGCTCGAGGGCCGTGTCGAGGTCGTCGGTCCACTCGTCGAGGTAGCGCTGCGCCACGCGCCTGGCCAGCCGGGAGGCGTCGACGTCGACGATCAGGCACGCGCCGCCGTTGAGCGTGACGGCCAGCGGCTGCGCGCCGCCCATGCCGCCGCAGCCCGCGGTCAGGGTGAGCGTGCCGGCCAGCGAGCCGCCGAACCGCTTGGCGGCCACCGCGGCGAACGTCTCGTAGGTGCCCTGCACGATGCCCTGCGTGCCGATGTAGATCCAGCTGCCGGCCGTCATCTGGCCGTACATGGTCAGGCCCAGTGCCTCGAGCCGGCGGAACTCCGGCCAGGTGGCCCAGTCGCCCACGAGGTTGGCGTTGGCGATGAGCGCGCGTGGGGCCCACTCGTGCGTGCGCAGCACGCCGACGGGCCGGCCGGACTGCACGAGCATCGTCTCGTCGTCGCGCAGCGTGGTGAGCGTGCGCACGAGCGCGTGGAAGCTGGGCCAGTCACGGGCCGCCCGGCCGGTCCCGCCGTACACGACCAGGGCGTCGGGGTGCTCGGCCACCGCTGGGTCGAGGTTGTTCGCCAGCATGCGCAGCGCGGCCTCCTGGGGCCAACCCAGGGCGCTGCGGGCGGTGCCGCGCGGGGCACGGACGGGCACGGGGGTGCCGAGGTCGTGGGTCATGCGTCCTCCTGTCGTCCCCTCGCCGTCTGCGTCGTCGATTCCATCAACTCAGTTGGCGGAATCGACGACGCAGACGCGGACCCCTCATGCCAGTGGTCCCACCGTGGCCGTGACGGCGTCGAGCAGCCGGCCGTCGGCGATCAGCGCGTCTGCGGCGGCGAGCTCGTCGGCCAGCACGCGATCGGGGCCCGGCCCGGCCACCACCGTGCGCAGTGCGGCCAGCGCGGCGCCGGTCCCGGGCCCGGGGACCAGGGGCGCCCGCAGGTCCAGGGCGCGACCGGCGACGAGCAGCTCGATCGCCAGCACCTGGCGCAGCCCGCCGAGCGCGCGCAGCAGCTTGCGCCCGGCCGCCCAGCCCATCGAGACGTGGTCCTCCTGCATGGCCGAGGTGGGGATCGAGTCCACGCTGGCCGGCACCGCCAGGCGCTTGAGCTCGGCGACGATCCCGGCCGCGGTGTACTGGGCGATCATCACGCCGGAGTCCACGCCCACCTCGTGGGCCAGGAACGGCGGCAGGCCCTGGTTCCGGCTGCGGTCGAGCAGCCGGTCGATGCGCCGCTCGCTGATCGAGGCCACATCCGCGACGGGAATGGCCAGGAAGTCCAGCGCATGGGCGACCGGCGCCCCGTGGAAGTTGCCGTTGGACTCGACCCGGCCGTCAGCGGTGACCACCGGGTTGTCGATCGCCGAGGCCAGCTCGCGGGTGGCGACGCCGTGCGCGTAGCCCAGCGCGTCGCGCGCGGCCCCGGCGACCTGCGGGGCGCAGCGCAGCGAGTAGGCGTCCTGCACCAGGTGCGTGCGGTCGGCCCGGTGCGAGGCCACGATCGCCGAGCCGGCCAGCAGCCTGCGCAGGTTCGCCGCCGACGCTGCCTGCCCCGGGTGGGGCCGCAGGGCGACGAGGTCCTCGGCGAAGGCACGGTCGGTGCCCAGCAGGGCCTCCACGCTCATCGCCGCGGTGACGTCGGCCACCCGCAGCAGGTCGGCCAGCTCGACGGCAGCCAGGGCGAGCATCGCGAGCATCCCGTCGGTGCCGTTCGTGAGTGCCAGGCCCTCCTTCGTGGCCAGCACCAGGGGCGTCAGCCCCGCAGCGGCCAGTGTGGGTGCGGCCGGTGCCGGGGTGGTGCCGTCGCCGGCCAGGACATGACCCTCGCCCATGAGCACGAGCGCGACGTGCGCCAGCGGGGCCAGGTCGCCGCTGCAGCCCAGCGACCCGTGCTCGTGGACGGCGGGGACGATCCCGGCGTCGAGCAGCCCCGCGAGCGCCTCGACCACCTCCGGGCGCACCCCGGTGTGCCCCGAGCACAGCGTGTGCAGCCGCAGCGCCATCATCGTGCGCACGGCCGCCGGCTCGACCAGCGGTCCCATCCCCGCCGCGTGGCTGCGGATGAGGCTGCGCTGCAGGGCCACCCGGCGATCCGGCGGGATCGCGACAGTCGCCAGCGCACCGAACCCGGTGCTGACCCCGTAGGCCGGCTGGTCCCCGGCGGCGAGCGCCTCGACGTGCTCGCGCGCGCGGCGCACCCGCTCCAGCGCGGCAGCCCCGACCACCAGCCGCCGTCGGCCGCGCCCGACATCCACGACGGCCTCGACCGTCAGGTCGTCGATGTCGACGGCGTCGCGCGCGCCGTCCACGCCCGGCACCACGGGGGCCACCACGGGGACGGGCGCGTCGGTCACATCCGCATGCCTAGCACCCGGGGCACGCCGATGCCCGGCCCGCGGCCCACTGCCCGGGCGGGGGTCGGGTGGCTCAGCGCGCGCGCAGGTACAGGGCCGACTGGTTGGCGCCGGGCGCGCGGCGCTCCTCGGTGACGAACAGGTCGGTGCGCGCCCGGATGAGGTCCGAGAGCTTGCGGTAGCCGTAGAGCCGGGGGTCGAAGTCCGGCTGGAGCTTGTTGAGGTAGCTGCCGAAGGTGCCGACGTGCGCCCACCCCTCGTCGTCCGCGGACTGGGCCAGGGCCGAGAGCACGAACTTCTTCGGCAGCTTCGGCCGCGCGGCAGTCGCACCCGTCCGCTGCTCCGCGGTCGCCTCGGCCTCGGTGCTGGTGTCCGGGCGCTGGTCGGCCTCGGGCGGCTCAGGAGCCCTGGCCACCCCGGCGGCGGCCTCGCGCAGCACCTCGACGAACACGAACCGGTGGCAGGCGTTGCGGAACGCCTCCGGGGTCTTGCGCTCCCCGAAGCCGAGCACGGTCAGGCCCTCCTCGCGCAGGCGCATGGCCAGCCCGGTGAAGTCGCTGTCGCTGGTGACCAGGCAGAACCCGTCGAAGTTGCCGGTGTACAGCAGGTCCATCGCGTCGATGATGAGCGTGCTGTCGGTGGCGTTCTTGCCGGTGGAGTAGGCGAACTGCTGCACCGGCTTGATCGCGTTGCGCTGCAGGACGCGCTTCCAGGACGCGCTGCTGGGCGAGGTGAAGTCCCCGTAGATCCGCCGGACCGTCGCGTCGCCGAACCTGGCCACCTCGGCCAGCAGCTGCTCGATCACGGCCGCCTGCGCGTTGTCGGCGTCGATCAGGACGGCCAGGCGCAGCTGGCCCTCGTCGGACTCGGGGATCCGGCCGCGGCCAGGGGCCCGGTCACGGGGCGGTGTCGTCATGGCCCCAGCCTGACAGGTGCGATCGCCCAGGCAGCGCGGTGTCTCACCATCCGGAACGATCGTTCACGTTTCCACGATCGCCGGTACCCTCGGGCCATGCAGCAGGTGCATCTGACGAGGCGGCGGGCCGTGGACCACGGCCGCACCAGCACCTGCCTGTGTTGCATGCGCTGACCTCCGCCCTGTCCGGCGCGTCCGCGCATCCCCGCCCCTCCCGGAGCTCCCCATGACTGCTGTGACCCCTGACGCCACCACGACCCCCACGCGTCGGCCCACCGGCCTCGACCCGCGCGGCCCGCGCTTCGGCGCCGCCATCACCACCGTCGTGCTGGCCGCCGCGCTCGTGCTGGCCTCGCCCGTGCTGCTCGCCCTGCAGGCCGTCGTGTTCGCGATCGGCACCGTGGCGGGCCCGGCGCGCCAGCCCTACGGCCTGGTGTTCAAGCACCTCGTGCGCCCCCGGCTGGCCCCGCCGGACCACCTCGAGGACCCGGCGGCCCCGCGGTTCGCGCAGGCCTGCGGCCTGGCGTTCAGCCTGGTCGGCCTGCTCGGCTTCGCCGTGGGTGCCCCGTGGCTGGCCCTCGGGGCGATCGGCCTCGCGCTGGCCGCGGCCTTCCTCAACGCGGCCTTCGACGTCTGCATCGGGTGCGAGCTGTACCTGCGCGCCCAGCGCCTGCGCCGCGCCTGAGCACCGCCGAGCCGGTCGAACCGGGCAGGGATCAGGACGCTGGGGTCGTGCCCCCGGCGCCGTAGACCAGGGCCTGCGCGCCCTCGGCCAGCACTTCGTCCACGAACGCGGCCGCACCGGCGATCCGCGTGCCCGGCAGCAGGTCGGCTGCCTCCAGCCCCCGCCGCGCGGCGCACTGCGTGCAGACGGTGAGCGTGCCCTCGGCGAGCACCGCGTCGCGCAGGTCCGCCAGGGGGGCGGCGTGCGGCAGGGCGAACCCCTCGGCGCGGCCCGGGGTGGCCAGCAGCGTCGCGTCCCCGGTCAGCCACAGCGAGACGCGCGCCCCGGCGGCCAGCGCCGTGGCGGCGACCGTGAACGCCTGCGAGCAGGGCTCGGGGTCCACGGTGGTGCACTTCACGACGAGGGTGCGCTGGCCCATGGGGCACACGCTAGGCCCTCGCGCCGCGCCCGGGGGTGCTCGCGGCCGGGCCCCGCCGTCCCCCGGCCGGCCCGCACTACACTCGCCCCGTGGACGGTATCGAGCTCTTCTTCACCGGGCTGCTGGTCCTGGTGAGCATCTTCATCGCCTGGTTCGCCGGCTACGTGGTCTACAAGCTCTACAAGGGCCAGGCCTGACGGTGGCCGACCTGCCCCCCGAGCTCGCCCACCTGAGCTGGCTCATCGGGCGCTGGGGCGGCATCGGCGAGGGCGGCTACCCCACGATCGAGCCGTTCCGCTACGAGCAGGTCGTGGAGTTCGCCTCCGACGGCCGGCCCTTCCTCGAGTACCGCGCGGTCTCGTGGATCGTCGACGCGCAGAACACGCGCATCCGTCGGGCGGCGACCGAGTCGGGGTACTGGCGGGCGCGCCCCGACAACCGGGTCGAGCTGCTGCTCGCGCACCCCACCGGGTTCGTCGAGGTGTGGCTGGGCCGGGTCGAGGTCACCGCCATCCAGGACGCGCGGGTCACCGGCGCGCGCATCGAGCTGACCACCGACGCGGTCGTGCGCACCGAGTCGGCCAAGGAGGTCACCGGCGGGCACCGGCTCTACGGCCTCGTGCAGGGTCGGCTGCTGGCCACCTACGACATGGCCGCCGTCGGCGAGTCGCTGACCAACCACCTCGCGATCGCGCTCGAGCCGATCCCCGAGGGCTCCGAGCGCCCCACCGCGGCCACGACCGCGCCCTGACATGGCCGACGCGCGCTCGCTCGACGCCGCCGAGCGGCTGCGCGCCGCGGGGCTGCGCAGCACCGGCCAGCGCCGCGCGGTCCTCGAGGCACTCACGCGCCTGGGCCACGCCGATGTCGACGAGCTCGCCGCCGCCGTGCAGGTGGCGGTGCCCGACGTGAGCCTGTCCACCGTCTACCGCGCGCTCGAGGCGCTCGAGTCCGTCGGCCTGGCCACCCACACCCACCTGCACCACGGCGCCCCCACCTACCACTCGGTCGACGACGAGCCGCACCTGCACCTGGTGTGCGCGGCCTGCGGTGCGGTGGCCTCCGAGTCGCTGGCGGTGGCACTGGACCTGGCCAGCGCGGTGCGGGCGGCGTCGGGCTTCGAGGTGGACCTCACCCACCTGGCCCTGCACGGCCGGTGCGCCGGGTGCGCCCGCGTCGACGCCGTCCCCGATCCGGACCGGGCCCCCGAGGCGCCGCCCGAGGGTCCGGGGTCGAGCACGGGAAGCCTGCAGACCGCCACGACGTTGACCGACGCGTGAGTGCGCAGCCGATCCCCGCCCCGCCAGGATCCGTCGACGCCGCCGTGCCGTGGCACTACGGCGACCCGCACGCCGAGCAGCGCCGCCTCGAGGCCGGCGTCGGGGCCGTGGACCTGTCGCATCGCGACGTCGTGGCCATCACCGGCGCCGACCGGCTCACCTGGCTGCACAGCCTCACCACCGCGCACCTGCTCGACCTCGCCCCGGGCGACTCACGGCTGGTGCTCATCCTGAGCCCCCACGGGCACGTCGAGCACGAGCTGCACCTCGTCGAGACCGGCGAGCAGGTGCTGGTCTGCGTCGAGCCCGGCACGGGTGAGGCCCTGCGCGCGTACCTGGACGCGATGCGCTTCCTCATGCGCGTCGAGGTCCTCCCGCGGCCGGACCTGGCCGTGGTCTGGGAGCCGGTCGCCGCGGCCGACCCGCACGGGGCGCCCACGTGGCTGGTGCCGGGGGACTACCGCGGCGGGCAGCCGACCCCGGCCGGTGCCGACCGCGGCGGCGACGCCTCGCGCTACGTCGCCCGGCGACCCGCCGCCCTCGTGGGCCGCGAGGTGCTCGTGCCGCGCGAGGCGGTCGCGGCCCGCCTCGCCGGGTCCGGGGGCCCGGCCGGCACGTGGGCCCTGGAGGCACTGCGCGCCGCGGCGGCCGTGCCCCGGCTGGGCTTCGAGACCGACCACCGGACGCTGCCCCACGAGGTCGGCTGGATCGGGGCGGGGGTGCACCTGGCCAAGGGCTGCTACCGCGGCCAGGAGGCGGTCGCCCGGGTGCACAACCTGGGCCGCCCGCCCCGGCGCCTGGCGCTGGCCCACCTCGACGGGTCGGCCAACGTGCTGCCTGCGCACGGTGACGCGGTCCTGGTCGGCGAGCGGGTCGTGGGCTGGGTGGCCACCCCGGCCCGCCACCACGAGCTCGGTCCGATCGCCACGGTCGTGGTGAAGCGGGCGATCGACCCCACCGCCGACCTCGTGGTCCGCACGGCCGACGGCGACGTGGTGGCCGGCCAGGAGGTCGTCGTCGCGCCCTGAGGCCCCCGGCAGTGCCACGCTGGGCCGGTGGCGCACGAGGTGTGGCCAGGCACGCACGTCCGGCTCGGGTCGACCCCTGAGCCGGGCGGGACGAACTTCGCCCTCGCCAGCGAGGTCGCCCACGCGGTGGACCTGTGCCTGTTCGACGAGTCCGGCCGCGAGGAGCGCCTGCGCCTGGTCGACTTCGACAACGGGGTGTGGCACGGCTTCGTGCCGGGGGTCGGCGTGGGCCAGCGCTACGGCTACCGGGTGCACGGCCCCTGGGACCGGGCGCGGGGCCTGCGGTGCAACCCGAACAAGGTGCTGCTGGACCCCTACGCGCGGGCCGTCGCCGGGGAGGTGGCCTGGGGCCCGGAGGTCTTCGACTACGACTGGGCCGACCCCAGCCGGGCGTCCGCGCTGGACTCCGCCGGCCGGGTGCCGCTGGCCCTCGTGGTCGATCCCACCTTCGACTGGGAGCTGGACCATCGGCCCGGCCACGCGTACGCCGACTCGGTGCTCTACGAGGTGCACGTCAAGGGCTTCACGATGCGCCACCCCGACGTGCCGCCCGAGCTGCGGGGCACCTACGCCGGCCTGGCCCACCCGGCCGCGATCGGGCACCTCACCAGCCTGGGGGTCACCGCCGTCGAGCTGCTGCCGGTCCACCAGCACATCACCGCCAGCACCCAGGCCCACGCCGGCCTGGCCAACTACTGGGGCTACAACACCCTGGGCTTCTTCGCCCCGCACGACGGCTACTCGGCCGCCAGCCGGGCCCGGTGGGTGGGCGGGCAGGTGCGCGAGTTCCAGCAGATGGTGCACGCCCTGCACACGCACGGCCTCGAGGTGATCCTCGACGTCGTCTACAACCACACCGCCGAGGGCGACCAGTTCGGCCCCAGCCTGTGCTTCCGCGGCATCGACAACCACGGCTACTACCGGGTGGACCCGGTGGACCCCTCGCGGTACCTGGACACCACCGGGACGGGCAACTCCTACAACGTCGACGAGCACAAGACGCTGCGCCTCATCATGGACTCGCTGCGGTACTGGGTCACCCACATGGGCGTGGACGGCTTCCGGTTCGACCTGGCCACGGCGCTGGCCCGCGAGGACGGCACGTTCCAGCGCCTCGCCGCGTTCTTCGCGCTGGTCGACCAGGACCCCGTGCTCAGCCGGGTCAAGCTCATCGCCGAGCCGTGGGACGTCGGCCAGCAGGACAGCTACGCGATCGGGGCCTTCCCGGACACGTGGAGCGAGTGGAACGGCCGCTACCGGGACACGTTGCGCACCTTCTGGCAGGGCCGCCAGCCCGGCGTGCTGGGCGAGCTGGCCACGCGCGTGGCCGGCTCGGTCGACATCTTCGGGCCGAGCCGGCGCCGGCCGCACGCCTCGATCAACTTCGTCACCTGCCACGACGGGTTCACGATGGCCGACCTGGTGTCGTACGAGCGCAAGCACAACGAGGCCAACGGGGAGGACAACCGCGACGGCACCGACGACAACCGCTCCTGGAACCACGGCGTGGAGGGGCCCAGCGACGACCCCGAGGTGCTCGCCGCGCGCGCCCGGGACGTGCGCGCGGTCCTCATGACCCTGCTGCTCTCCCGCGGCGTGCCGATGCTGCTCGGCGGCGACGAGCTGGGCCGCACCCAGCTGGGCAACAACAACGCCTACTGCCAGGACAACGAGGTCTCGTGGTTCGACTGGGCCGGTGCGGACCCCGACCTGCTGGCGTTCACGAGGGCCGCGGTCGCGATGCGGCGGGCCCATCCGGTGCTGCGCCGGCGGCGCTACCTGGCCGATCCGGGCTACTCGGTCTGGTTCGCCCCGGACGGCACGGCGATGAGCCCCTCGACGTGGCAGCAGCCCGGGCGCCGGGCGGTCGCCGTGTTCGTCGACGGCACCGTGGCCCCGGACCGCGACGCCGTCGGGCGGCCCCTGCTCGACCAGCACCTGCTGGCCCTCGTGAACGGCTCGGCGCAGCCCGTCCCGTTCGTGATCCCGGTGACGAACGGGTCGCCCGGGGCGTACCGGTGGGCGCTGCAGTGCGACACCGCCGACCTGGCGCCGCCGGCCGTGGGTGGTGTCGCGGGCGTGACGCGTGAGCCGGGCTCCTCGGTGCTGGTCGCCCCACGCTCGCTGCAGGTGCACTGGTCGGTGCCGGCGGGCTGAGCCGGCGGCGCGGACCGCGGGTCCGGTGCGAGGATGGCGCCCGTGCGGGCGTTGGTGCAGCGCGTGGACGGCGCGCGGGTCGTCGTGGACGGCGACGTCGTCGGGGCCATCGAGGGCCCGGGGCTGTGCGTGCTCGTGGGCGCCACCCACACCGACACCCCCGAGATCGCCGCACGGCTGGCCGACAAGGTGCTGGACCTGCGCCTGTTCGACGAGGCCGAGCTGGGGGAGGCCTTCACCGGCACGGCGGCAGCGCCGGGCCGGCCGCGGGAGCTGTCCGCCTCGGACCTGGGCCTGCCGCTGCTCGTCGTGAGCCAGTTCACCCTCTACGGGCAGGCCCGCAAGGGCCGGCGGCCCACCTGGGAGCAGGCCGCACCGGGGCCGGTCGCCGAACCCCTCGTGGTGGCCTTCGCCGAGCGGCTGCGCGCGCGTGGGGCCCGGGTCGCCGAGGGCCGCTTCGGCGCGCACATGCGCGTGGAGCTGGTGAACGACGGCCCGGTCACGCTGCTGGTCGAGCTCGACTGACGGGTCAGCGGCCCCAGAGCCGCCGCTTGCGCGGCGTCGGCGCGAAGGGCACGACCATCCGGGTCACGACCGGGGCGTCGGCGTTGGCAGGGGCGTCGCTGAGGCTGGACAGCTCGCGCATGAAGACGCTGGTGTCCTGGTACGCGGGCTCGGTCGGTGGGCCGACCGGGGCGCCGGCCGGGAACATCGGCGGTGCCGGCGGCTCGGCGGCCGTGGGCTCGGCCGCCACTGGCTCGGCGGCCATGGGCTCGGCCGCCACGGGCTCGGCGGCCGTGGGCTCGGCCGTCATGGTTGCCGCGGTACCGGGCTCGGCCGTGGTGTCGGAGCCCACGGGCTCCGGCGCCGGGGGCTCGGCGGCGACCGGCTCGAGCGCCGGCGGCTCGGACAGCAGGGGCGCCGGGACGGCGTCAGCCGCAGCGGACGGCAGGACGTCCGATGCCGGGGCGGCGAGCTCGGTGGCCAGGGGAGCCGCAGCTGCGGGCTGCGCCTCAACCGGCGCCTCGCACGGCGGCGGCACCGTCACCGGGCCTGCCGCTTCCGACGGATCCACGGCGATGCCCGCCGGCTCGGCGAGCGCCTCCGGCGCGGGTGGGCGCACGGCGTCCACCAGCACGGCCGGCGGCGGCTCGTCGTGGACGAAGGCGCTGAGCTCGGCCAGCAGGTTCGCCGCAACGGACGGCCCGTCCTCCGGTCCCCCCTCGAGGGCGGCCGTGCCCGGCGCCACGGGCTCGGGCTCGCCAGCATCCGTGCCGTCGAAGCGCCATTGCGGGTCCTCCGGCTCGGCCGGGGGCGTGCCGGGGCGCAGGGGCAGGACGGTGGCCAGTGGCTCCTCGTTGCGGGGTGGCTCGGGCAGCTGCAGCAGGCCCGTGAGCGTGAGGTCGGCCACGATCTGGGCGGCCTCCTGCAGCGTGTAGCCGCACACGCGGGCCAGCTCGGTGATGTCGCGGCGGCCGTCCACCCGGCACAGCAGCGCCCAGTCGTAGGGGCCCAGGGGGGTGCGGCTGGGATGCCCGCCGGGGGCGCCCAGCTGCGGCACGGCGTGCCGGCCGCCGACGGCGGCGAGCACGTCGGCGCGCTGCTCCCGGCGCTCCCGCGCCACGGCCAGGAGCGTGTCGACCTCGGTGGGCTCGATGACGTCGTGCTGCACGCGCCGGCCGGCGTGGAACGCCGCGGACTGGATCGGCAGGTCGAGCAGGTCCGCGACCTGGTCGAGCACCTGCTCCTGGGCGAAGGTCGTGACCACCTCGGGGGCCACGTGGCCCAGCCCGACCAGGACCTGCCCGATGAGCATCGTCGGGTGCTGCTCGCGCTGCAGCGCCGCGGCGGCGCTGAGCTGCTCGGGGGTGACCAGGCCCCCGGAGAGCAGCCTGATGCCCAGGGCCGGCCGGTAGCCGGGCACCTGCATGGCGTAGATCCGGCCCGCCCGCACCCAGACGTGCGAACAGGAGCCGTCCGGGTGGCGCACCTCCAGCACACCGGAGGCGCCCCGTGCGCCGACCTCGCGCAGCAGCAGCTCCGCGGTCGGCGACGCACTGGTCGACACCGACTCGATGGTCATGGGAGTCCCTTCGCAGCGCTCGCTGTTGGGAGTCGTCGGCATGCCGGATCCGGTACTTGAGCGCGGGGTCCGCCCGTGGCGGCCACCGGTCCGGTGCGGTGCCAGAATGCCCGCCATGTCCGCTGCCACGCTGATCACGGTCGCCCCCACGGGCGCGGAGAGCCCTCCGCAGGCCCATCCCGCGCTGCCGGTGACCCTCGACGCGGTCGTGGCCACGGCCCGGGCCTGCCAGGCGGCGGGCGCGGCGATGATCCACCTGCACGTGCGCGACGCCGCGGGCCTGCCCACCCTCGATCCGGGGTTGCTGCGGGACACGGTGGTGGCGGTGCGCGAGGCCACCGACCTCATCGTGCAGCTGTCCACCGGCGGGGCGGTGACCGATCCCCTCGCGGCGCGGCTGGCCGTCCTCGACGCCGGGCCGGACGCGTGCTCACTGACCACCGGGACCGTGAACTTCGGCGACGACGTGTTCAGCAACCCGTGGCCGTTCGTCGCCGAGCTCTACCAGCGCACCCAGGCGATGGGGATCCTCCCCGAGTTCGAGCTCTTCGAGCTGGGCCACGTGACCGCGCTGCACCGGCTGCTCGACACCTTCGGCGCGCCCGCGGGTGGGCACGTGCACGCCGACTTCGTCCTGGGCGTGCCCGGCGGCATGCCCGGCACCACCCAGGCCCTGGCCTCGGGGATCGCGCTGCTGCCCGCGGGTGCCACCTGGTCGGCCACCGGCATCGGGCGCACCAGCGTGCCGGTCATGCTCGGCGCGCTGTCCCTGGGCGGGCACCTGCGCGTCGGCATGGAGGACACGCTGACCTACGCGCCGAAGCGGCCGGTGCGCGACAACGCCGAGCTCGTGGAGCGGGCCGCCCGGCTCGCCGCCGAGGCGCTGCGGCCCGCGGCGAGCCCGGCGCGGGCCCGCGCCCTGCTCGGCCTGCCGACGGGCGGCTGAGCGTGGAGTCGGGGGTGCCGCTGGCCCAGGTCGTGCGCAGCGGCTGGGTGGAGTCGGTCCACACCGGCCACGCCGTGATCGTGGACCCGGACGGCAGCGTCATCGCCGCCTGGGGCAGCCCGGCCGAGCCGGTCCTGCCGCGCTCGTCGAACAAGCCCCTGCAGGCCGTGGGCATGGTCGAGGCCGGTCTCGCCCTCGAGGGGCCGCACCTGGCGCTGGCCGCGGCCTCGCACAGCGGGGAGGCCTTCCACCTCGCCGCGGTGCGCGAGGTGCTGGCCGCCGGCGGGCTCACGGAGGCCGACCTGGCCAACGCCCCGGCCCTGCCCTACGGCGCGGCCGCGCAGGTGGCGTGGCTACAGGCCGGCGGGGGGCCCAGCGCCCTGGCCCAGAACTGCTCGGGCAAGCACGCCGCGATGCTGCGCACCGCGCAGGTGCTCGGCGCCCCCACGCTGGGCTACCTCGACCCGGACCACCCCGTGCAGCGGGCGGCGGTCGCTGGCGTGGAACGCCTGGCCGGGGAGCGCATCGCCGGCTCGGGCGTGGACGGCTGCGGGGCGCCGGTGGTCGCCATCTCGCTGGTGGGCCTGGCCCGGGCCTTCGGCCGCCTGGTGCAGGCCCCGGCCGGCAGCGCCGCCGAGCGGGTGGCCTCGGCCATGGCCGGCAACCCCGCCTACGTCGGCGGCACCGACCGTGACGTCACGCGCTTCATGGCGGCCCTGCCGGGGGCGGTGGCCAAGGACGGCGCCGAGGCCGTGCACGCCTTCGCGCTGCCCGACGGCCGGGCCGGCGCGCTCAAGGTTGCCGACGGGTCCGAGCGGGCCCGGGCCGCCGTCGTGGTGGGCCTGCTGCGCGAACTGGGCATCACCGACGCCGGCGTGCTCGAGGCTGCCGGTCCCGCCCCCGTGCTCGGCGGTGGGCGGCCGGTGGGTGCGGTCCAGGCCGTCCTGCGCTGAGCGGCGGGCATGCGAACGGGGCCCGGCCGGATGGCCGAGCCCCGCTGCGGATGGCGCCGTGGCGCCGATGGGTCACTTGATGACAGCCAGCACCTTGCGGTACAGCGCGGTCGCCTGCTCCTGGGCCGTGCCGGCCAGGGCCTCGGCGTCGTGGCGCAGCTCGGCCATGGTGGGCAGCTCGACCTTGGCGACGACCTCGCGGACGTCGGCGACGGTGGGCAGCTCGACCTTGGCGACGACCTCGCGGACGTCGGCGACGGTGGGCAGCTCGACCTTGGCCACGGCCTCGCGGACGTCGGCCACGGTGGGCAGCTCGACCTTGGCCACGGCCTCGCGGACGTCAGCCACGGACGGGACCTCGATGCGGCCGACGATGGCGCGCACCTCCTCCACGGTGGGCACGTGCAGGCCCTCGGCGGCCTTTGCCTCGACCTTGGTGGCGGTCTTCTTGGCGGCGGTGGCCCGCGTGGTGGCGGTCTTCTTGGCCGCGGTCGCCTTGGTGCCGGCGGTCTTCTTGGCCGCGGTCGCCCTGGTGCCGGCGGTCTTCTTGGCCGCGGTCGCCTTGGTGGTGGCGGTGGTGCGGGCACGGGTGGCGGTCTTCTTGGCCGCCGTGGTGGCCTGCTCGGCCTGGCTGGTCACGGTCTCGGCCGCGGCCTTCGCGGTGTGCTGGGCCGTCTCGACGACGGTCTCGGGAGTGGTCTGCTCGGTCATGCGAGGTGTTCCTCTTCTGTGTGGGACTCAGCCTGCTGGGCCGAGTTCTCGGTCTGGAAGGCCGCGTAGATCTCCAGCAGCGCCCGGCGCTGCCGGTCGGTGAGGGTCGGGTCCTCGCTGATCGCGAGGAGGACCGCGCGGTCGCCCTCGCGCTCCTCGAGGATCCCGGCCCGCACGTACAGCGTCTCCGCGGAGATGCGCAGCCCCGCAGCGATCCTGGCGAGGATCTCCGCGGACGGGCGGCGCAGGCCCCGCTCCACCTGGCTCAGGTAGGGGTTGGAGACACCGGCGGTCCTGGCCAGCTGACGCACGGAGATCTCGGCGGCCATCCGCTGCTCGCGGATGTACTCGCCCAGCTTCGCGGCGTCGATCTTGGCCATGGCTCCAGTATTCGCGCAAGTGCTTGCAATTGCAAGCGGCTTGCAAGCATCCGCCGGGTGACGTCGGTCACGCCGCTGCGGGCGGGCCGGCCGACCTCGACGTACCCTGCTGCCATGTTCCCGACGCTCGGCGCCTGGTTGCTCATCGCCATCTCGCTGGCCACGCTGGCCGGCGCGGCCTTCGCGTTCATCGACTGCCTGCGCCGCCGCCCCGATGCCTTCCCGGCCGTCGGCCGGCGGTCCAAGCAGCTGTGGGTCGCGCTCACCGGCGCAGCGGCGCTCATCGGGCTGATCAACGTGGCGCTGTGGCGCAGCCCGATCGGCCTGCTGGGCATCGTGGCCATCGTCATCAGCGCGGTCTACCTGCTCGACATCCGCCCGCGGATCATCGAGATCACCGGCGGCCGTCGCTAGGTGCCCCCGCGCTCCGGGGCGCCCCTGGGGATCGTGACCCGGGGCACCACCAACCCCAACCGCCTGCGCCGGGTCGACCGCTGGATCGCCCACCGCGCTGCGCGGGCCCTGCGGGCCCACCCCGACCCGCTCGTCGTGGACCTCGGCTTCGGGGCCAGCCCGGTCACCACCCTCGAGCTGGCCGAGCGGCTGGGCGGGCGGACCGGCCGCATCCCGCGCGTGCTGGGCCTCGAGATCGACCCGGCACGGGTGGCGGCGGCGCACCCCCTGGCGACGGCGCGGGTGGCCTTCGCGGTCGGCGGGTTCGAGGTGCCCACCCCGGATGGCGAGCCCGCGGTCGTGATCCGCGCGGCCAACGTGCTGCGCCAGTACGACGAGGCGGCCGTGCCCACGGCCTGGGCGGCCATGGTCGCCCGGCTGGTGCCTGACGGGGTGCTGGTGGAGGGCACCTGCGACGAGCTGGGGCGCCTCGGTGCGTGGCTGACCCTGCCCGCCACCGCGGCCGGGCGCCCCGAGTCGCTCACCCTGGCCGTCGACCTGCGCCACCTCGTGCGGCCCTCGCAGGTGGCCGCCCGGCTGCCCAAGGCGCTGATCCACCGCAACGTCGCGGGGGAGCCGGTGCATGCCCTGCTGGCCGCCCTCGACGCCGCCTGGGACCGGGCAGCCGCGCAGGCGGCGTTCGGGCCACGGCAGCGGTGGCTGGCCGCCGTGGGATCGCTGCGCGCCGAGGGCTGGCCGGTCGCCGACGGTCCCGCCCGCTGGCGCCTCGGCGAGTGCACCGTGGCCTGGTCAGCCGTCGCACCCCGTGCCGTCCGCTGAACAGGCGTCGGGCCCGGGTGCGATCACCTCACCCGGGCCCGACCTCCCCAACGCCTACTTGCCCTGGTTGGCCACCGCCGCCGCCGCGGCGGCCGCCGCCTCGGGATCGACGTACTCGCCGCCGGGCACGGTCGGTCGCAGGTCGTCGTCGAGCCGGTACACCAGCGGGATCCCGGTCGGGATGTTGAGCTTGATGACCGCCTCGTCGCTCATGCCCTCGAGGTGCTTCACGAGGCCGCGCAGGGAGTTGCCGTGCGCGCCGACGAGCACCGCGCGGCCAGCGCGCAGGTCGGGCACGATGCCGTCGTACCAGTACGGCAGCATGCGGGCCACGACGTCCTTGAGGCACTCCGTCGCCGGGCGGATCTCGGGGGCGAGATCGGCGTAGCGCGGGTCGTGGGTCTGGGCGTGCTCGTCCTCGGGATCGATCGGCGGCGGGGGCACGTCGTACGAGCGCCGCCACTCCATGAACCGCTCCTCGCCGTACTGCTCGAGGGTCTCCTTCTTGTTCTTGCCCTGCAGCGCGCCGTAGTGGCGCTCGTTGAGCCGCCAGCTGCGACGCACCGGGATCCAGTGCCGCTCGCAGCGCTCCAGCGCCAGGTTGGTGGTGCGGATGGCCCGCCTCTGCAGCGAGGTGTGCGCGACGTCGGGCAGGATCCCCTGCTCGAGCAGCAGGTCCCCGCCGCGGGTGGCCTCGGCCTCCCCCTTCGCGGTGAGGTCCACGTCGACCCAGCCGGTGAACAGGTTCAGGGCGTTCCACTCGGACTCGCCGTGGCGCAGCAGGATCAGCGTGTAGGTCATGGCGCCCATACTGGCCCAGCCCGGCGGGCGCGCGCGCGGCGAACGTCGGCCGGCTGGGTGACCCCGAGGTGAACGGTCCAGCCCGGCTCAGGCCTCGAGGTCCTCGAACGCCTCGAGGTTGGCCAGCGACTCCCCGCGTGCCTGCCGCCAGACCCGCTCCCGGCGGATCGCACTGGCGAAGCCCAGCCGCAGCAGGGTGTTGAACGACTCGTCGGCCGCGTGCAGCACCGAGCCGAGCAGGCGGTCGAGGTCCTCCTCGCGAAGGCCCGCCACCGGGACGCGGCCGACCAGGTAGATGTCGCCGAGGCGGTCCAGCGCGAAGGCCACCCCGAGCATCCGGGTGTTCTGCTGCAGCAGCCAGCGGTAGACGCCCTCGACGTTCTCGTCGGGCCGCCGGCACACGAACGCGTTGACCGTGAGGGCCTGCGGGCCCACCGCCAGGCTCACGGTGGTGCGCAGCTTGGCCCGTCCGGGCAGCACCACGACGAAGCGGCCCGGCTCGACCTCGTCGTGCTCCAGGCCCTCGGCCACCAGCAGGGCCGCGAGCCGACGGGCCACGTCGCGATGGGGCATCAGCCGACCCGCGCCAGCGTGTCGCGGGGGGCGGCCAGGGCCGCGGCGTAGGAGCCCAGCAGGCCCTCGACCGTGCGGTCCCACGACAGCGTCTCGGCGTGCGGCCGTGCGCCGGCGGCGAGCTGGCCGCGCAGGCCGTCGTCGGCGAGCACGCGCATCAGGGAGCCCGCCCAGGTGCGCGGCTCGTGATCGGGCACGAGCAGGCCCGAGCGTCCGTCGGCCACGGCCACCGGCAGGCCGCCGACGTCCGCGGCGAGCACCGGCGTGCCGCACGCCTGCGCCTCGACGGCCACCAGCCCGAACGACTCCGAGTGCGAGGGCACGGCCACCACGTCGGCGGCGGCGTACTGCTGGCGCAGGGCGGCGCGGTCCAGCGCGGGGTGGAAGGTCGCCGGGACGCCCAGCGCCTGCGCCAGGTCGGCCAGGGCCGTGGGGTGGGCGGTGCCCGAGCCCGACGGCCCGCCGCACAGCACCAGCCGGGTCCGCGCGGCCAGGTCGGGGTCCAGTGCGGTCAGCTCGGCCATCGCACGCACGAGCACGTCGGGGGCCTTGAGCGGCTGGATCCGGCCCACGAAGAGCACCACGCGCTCGTCCGGTCGGTACCCCAGGGCTGCACGGGCGGCGGCCCGGTCGTCGCCGTGGAAGGCGTCGAGGTCCACCCCGGGCAGGACCACGTCCACCAGCCCGGGCTCCGCGTCGTAGAGGGTGACGAGGTCCTCCCGCTCGGCGGCGGTGTTGGCCACGAGCCGGTCGGCGGCGTCGACGACCTGCTGCTCGCCGATGATGCGCAGCTCGGGTTCTGGGGTGTCGCCCGGCGCGAGGGAACGGTTCTTCACCCGGCCCATGGTGTGCATCGTGTGGACCAGCGGCACCCCCCAGCGCTCCTTGGCCAGCCAGCCCACCTGGCCCGACAGCCAGTAGTGGGAGTGCACCAGGTCGTACCAGCCCTCGCGGCGCGCGGCCTCCCGGCGCAGCACGCCGGCCGTCATCGCGCACAGCTGCCCGGGCAGGTCCTCCTTGGGCAGGCCCTCGAAGGGCCCGGCGGCCACATGGTGCACGAGCACGCCGGGCGCGAGCTCGGCCAGGGGCGGCTGCTCCCCGGAGGTCGCCCGGGTGAAGACCTCCACCTGCGTGCCGCGGGCCGCCAGGCGCCTGGCCACCTCGGCGATCGCCACGTTCATGCCGCCGGCGTCGCCGGTGCCCGGCTGGTCCAGGGGGGAGGTGTGCACGCTGATCATCGCCACGCGCCGCGGCGTGCGGCGCAGCGGATGGGCCTGCTGGTGCACGGGGTACACCTTGCGCGCCTGCGCGCAGGGCAGCAACTCGGCCCGGGGTCCGGGCCGGATCGCGCTCAGCTGCCCTGGACCGTGGAACCGCCCTCGATGAGCAGCTGGGTGTCCGCGTACGGCTCACCGGTGACCACGTGCATGACGCGCCGCGCGATGCTCACCGCGTGGTCGGCGTAGCGCTCGTAGTAGCGCGACAGCAGCGTGGCGTCGATCGCCGACTCGACCCCGTGCGCCCAGGACGGGGAGAGCACCACGGTGAACAGCTCGCGGTGCAGGTGGTCCATCTCGGCGTCGTAGCGCTCGATGTCCGGGCCGAGGCTGACGTCCTTGGTCGTGATGACCGTGGCCGTCTTCGCCGTGATCGCGTCGGCCAGGGCCCCCATGCGCGCGAACGTCGCCCGGAGCTCGTTGGGGATCGAGGAGTTCGGGTAGCGCAGCCGCGCCTGCTTGGCCACGTGGACCGCGAGGTCCCCCATCCGCTCCAGCGACGAGGAGATGCGCAGCGAGCCGATCACGATGCGCAGGTCGGTGGCCACCGGCTGCTGCAGGGCGGCGGTGTCGTAGCACCGCCGCTCGACCTCGCTGGTGAGCTCGTCGAGGTGGTCGTCGCCGGAGATCACCGCCTCGGCGGCGGCGAGGTCGGCATTGAGCAGGGCCTGGGTCGCCTGGTTCATCGCGGCACCAGCCGCGATCGCCATCTCCGCCAGGAGGTCGCTGATCTCGTCGAGCTGCTCGTGGAACGCTGCACGCATGGTGGTCCTCCTGGTGGCAGTCTAGGGGCGCACCGGGGCACTGGACCGCACCCGCGTGGCGTTGCGGTGATCGCCGGGTGAACAATCCCCACCGCGGGAGTGAATACCGCCGGGGCCCCCCGAAGGACGTGCTCCGCGATTCCGGCGCGCCCCTATCCTGACCGGCGTGAGCGAGTCGACGCCTGCGGTCGAGCCCGCACCGTCGGGCCGGCGGCGCCGGTTCCCGCTCACGCTCGGGTCGGGTCCCGAGCGTGAGACCCCCGGGCCGGCCACCCCCGAGCCCAGCGCCGTGCCCGGCGCCGAGCCCAGCGCCGGCCTGGCCGAGCGCGGTGAGGGCCTGGCAGTCGGCCAGGCGGGCGACGTCCTGGCCGGCGACCTGGGCCGCGTGCTGCGCTCCCTGCGGACCCCGGCGATCTGGGTGGACCCCCACGGCCTGGTGCGCTGGGCGCACCCGGCGCTGGAGGCCGTGCGGATCGTGCGCCGGCGCGCGATCGGGGTGCCCGAGGTGGCCGCCATGGTGGAGGCCGCGCGCCGCTCCGACCAGGTCGTGCAGCGCGACATGTCGCTCAAGCGCCCGGGCCGGCGCCAGCCGCGGCTGAGCCTGCGCGTGCGGGTCTCGCCCATGGAGGACGGCTCGGCCTTCGTGCTCGTCGAGGACATGACCGAGGCCGAGCGCCTCGACCACGTGCGCCGTGACTTCGTCGCCAACGTCAGCCACGAGCTGAAGACCCCGATCGGCGCGCTGTCGCTGCTGGCCGAGGCCGTGGCCGAGGGCCGCGACGACCCCGAGGCGGTCGCCCGCTTCTCGGCGCGCATGGTGATCGAGACGCGTCGGCTCACCACGCTGGTGAACGACCTCATGGACCTCTCCCGGCTCGAGGGCATCGACCCGCTGCACCCGATGGCGCCCGTGCTCGTCGACGACGTCGTGGCGCAGGCGTGCGAGGACGTGCGGCTGCTCGCCCGCGAGCAGGAGATCCGGCTGCTGCGCGGTGGCATCACCGGGCTGTCGGTGCTCGGCGTCGAGTCCCAGCTCACGACCGCCGTGCGCAACCTGCTGCTCAACGCCATCAACTACAGCCCGGCGAACACCAAGGTGGCGGTGAGCACCGGCCAGGCCGAGGGCTCGGTGACCATCGCCGTGACCGACCAGGGGATCGGCATCCCCACCGTGGAGCTCGACCGGATCTTCGAGCGGTTCTACCGGGTCGACCAGGCCCGCTCCCGGGACACCGGGGGCACCGGCCTGGGACTGGCCATCGTCAAGCACGTCTGCGCCAACCACGGCGGCCACTGCGACGTGTGGTCGCGCGTGGGCGAGGGCTCGACGTTCACCATTCGGCTGCCCGAGCTCGGCGAGGGCAAGAAGCGCGGGCGCCCCAGCCCGCCCAAGGAGGACACGTGACGCGGATCCTGGTGGTCGAGGACGAGGAGTCCTTCTCCGACGCGCTGGGCTTCATGCTGCGCAAGGAGGGGTTCACCGTCGCGCTGGCCGGCACCGGGCCCGAGGCCCTCGCGGCGTTCGAGCGCGAGCAGATCGACCTCATCCTGCTCGATCTCATGCTGCCCGGGATGTCCGGCACCGACGTGTGCCGCACGATCCGGGCCAAGTCGCGGGTGCCGATCATCATGGTGACCGCGAAGGACTCCGAGCTGGACAAGGTGCTGGGCCTGGAGCTCGGGGCCGACGACTACGTCACCAAGCCGTTCTCCAGCCGCGAGCTGGTGGCCCGCATCCGCGCGGTGCTGCGGCGCAACGTCGAGGAGTTCGACGCCGACCCCGTGGTCGAGGCCGGCCCGGTCCGCATCGACCCGGACCGCCACCTCGTGCAGGTCAACGGCCAGGCCGTGAACCTGCCGCTCAAGGAGTTCGACCTGCTCGAGTACCTGGTGCGCAACGCCGGTCGCGTGCTCACCCGTGGCCAGCTCATCGACCGGATCTGGGGCTCGGACTACGTCGGCGACACCAAGACCCTCGACGTCCACGTCAAGCGGCTGCGCGCCAAGGTGGAGCCGGATCCCGCCCACCCGGTGCACCTGGTGACCGTGCGCGGGCTGGGCTACAAGTTCGAGGGCTGACGCCTACGGGGCGGGGGCGGCGGCGGGCGCGAACTCGGCGTAGTAGTCCTCGCCCACCACGACCTTCACGTCGATCGGGTCGGGGGTGGAGCCGGCGGCCTCGAAGGACACCGTGAGCGCCGCGAAGTCGCCGGGCTTGGCCGCCAGGCCGTCCACGGCGATGCTCGTCGCGGCACCCGGCAGGCCCACGGGCAGCACCCCGCCGGAGGGCAGCGCGGTCGGGCCCGTGATCGCCCCGCTCGCCTGCTCGACGCTGGCCGAGGCCAGGGCGTCGTCGGTCTCACCCTCGTTCAGGACGGTCATGATGAGTGAGGCGCGGCTGGGGTCCGCGGGGTCCGTGACCAGCGTGGCATCCTGCACCTTGAGGTCCCCGACCTCGAAGTCCGTGCCGTTGCCGCTGGGGCTCTGCGTGCTCACGGTCCCCTCGAAGCCCTGGTAGCAGCCGGCCAGGGGGAGCACGGCGACGAGGCAGGCGGCGACGGTGGCGAGGGCGCGCGAGCGGGTCACGGCGGCACTGTAGCGGGTGCGCGAGGGCACGGAGGGGACCCCCCTGCGTGGTAGGATGGGGGTCCACCGGAAGGGGTCCACTGCTCTATGACGTTCAAGGTTGGCGACACGGTCGTGTATCCCCATCATGGGGCCGCCCTCATCGAGTCCATCGAGGTCCGTTCCATCAAGGGCATCGACCGGGAGTACCTGGTCCTGCGGGTCGCGCAAGGTGATCTCACCGTTCGGGTGCCCTCCGACAACGTCGACCTCGTCGGCGTGCGTGACGTGGTGAACGCCGAGGGCCTGGACCGCGTCTTCGACGTGCTGCGCCAGCCCTACACCGAGGAGCCGACCAACTGGTCGCGCCGCTACAAGGCGAACCTCGAGAAGCTGGCTTCCGGCGATGTCATCAAGGTCGCCGAGGTCGTGCGCGACCTGTGGCGCCGCGAGCGCGAGCGCGGCCTGTCCGCGGGCGAGAAGCGCATGCTGAGCAAGGCCCGCCAGATCCTCGTCAGCGAGCTGGCCCTGGCCGAGCGCACGAACGAGGACAAGGCCGAGGCCATCCTCGACGAGGTCCTGCAGTCCTGATCCGCTGATCGATCCTGCGACGCCCCCGGCCTGTGGCCCGGGGGCGTCGTCGTCTGGCGACTGCCCGACGCCTCGGGCGGCCCTGGCCGCATCGGCCGCGACGCCCCTCGACCGTCCGCGCACCTGGCCCGGCACCGCTGGAACCCGCGTGGCGTGCCCTACGGTGGCGCCGTGAGCCGCCGCCCCGTCGCCGCGATCGTCCCGGCCGCGGGGTCCGGCGAGCGCCTCGGGGCGGGGGTGCCCAAGGCCATGGCGCTGCTGGCCGGCGAGCCGATCCTCGTGCACGCGGTGCGCGGGCTGGTCGCCGAGCCGCGGGTGGGGCTGGTCGTGCTGGCCTGTCCGCAGGGCCTCGAGGCGTCGATGGCCACCGCGGCGACGGCCGTGGCCGGCACCGTCCCGGTCGTGGCGGTCACCGGCGGCGCGGCGCGCGCGGACTCGGTGCGCCTGGCACTCGACGTGGTGCCCGACGCGGTGGACGTCGTCCTCGTGCACGACGCCGCCCGGTGCCTGGTGCCGTCCCACGTGATCGGTGCCGTCATCGACGCCGTGCTGGCCGGTGCCCCCGCCGTGGTGCCCGGCCTGCCGGTCGTGGACACCATCCGCGCCGTGGACCCGGCGGGCGGGTCGCGCACCCTGGACCGCTCGGCGCTGCGGGCGGTCCAGACCCCGCAGGGCTTCCCCGCCGACGTGCTGCGCCGGGCCCACGCCACCGGCGACCCCGGGGCGACCGACGATGCCGGCATGGTCGAGGCACTCGGGTTGGCGGTGGCGCTGGTGCCCGGCGATCCGCAGGCGTTCAAGGTGACGACGCCGCAGGACCTGCTGCTGGCCGAGGCCCTGCTCGCCGCCGCCGGCGGGCGGGGGGAGGAGGGGCCGTGACGCTGCCGCTGGTCGGGATCGGGGTGGACGTCCATCCGTTCGCCGCCGCCGGGTCGGACCGGCCCATGCGGCTGGCCTGCCTGGACTGGCCCGGTGAGGTGGGCCTGGCCGGGCACTCCGACGCCGACGTCGCCGCCCACGCGGTGTGCGATGCGCTGCTCTCGGCCGCGGGCCTGGGCGATCTCGGTTCCAACTACGGCACCGCGCAGCCCGAGTGGGCCGGGGCCTCCGGCGCCGCGCTGCTGGGCGAGACGCTGCGCCGGGTGCGGGCGGCGGGGTTCGAGGTCGGCAACGTGGCCGTGCAGGTGGTCGGGGAGCGGCCCCGGATCGGTGCGCGCCGCGAGCAGGCGCAGGCGGCCCTGTCCGCAGCCCTGGACGGCGCGGTGGTGCGCCTGTCGGCCACCACCACCGACGGCCTCGGCCTGACCGGCCGTGGTGAGGGGGTCGCCGCGATCGCGACCGCCCTGGTCGTGCCGCGGTCCTGACCAGCGGCAGGTTCTCCCGCGCGGCGCATCTGCTCCCGTCGCGACGGGAGAGGATCGGCGCGACGGGAGCAGATACGGCTGGGGGCCGGGGCGGGGCCCACCCGCTCGTCGCCCGGCCGGGCCCTGGGGCGCCGGTAGGATTCGCGGATGGCCCTGCACCTGCACGACACCGCGACGCGCAGCACCCGCGCGTTCGTCCCGCTCGAACCGGGACGGGTGTCCATCTACGTCTGCGGGGCGACGGTCCAGTCCGCGCCGCACGTCGGGCACATCCGATCCGGGGTGAGCTTCGACGTGCTCGTCCGCTGGCTGCAGGCCAGCGGGTACGAGGTCACCTTCGTGCGCAACGTGACCGACATCGACGACAAGATCCTGGCCAAGTCGGTCGAGGAGGGCCGGCCGTGGTGGGCCGTCGCCGCCCACTACGAGCGGGCCTTCGCCGAGGCCTACGCGATCCTGGGCTGCCTGCCCCCGACGCTCGAGCCGCGGGCGACCGGGCACGTCCCGGCGATGATCACGCTCATGCGCCGGCTCATCGACGCCGGGCACGCCTACGCCTCGGACGGCGACGTCTACTTCGACGTGGCCTCGTTCCCCGAGTACGGGGCGCTGTCCGGGCAGCGGCTGGCCGAGATGCAGCCAGCGGCGGACGCCGACCCGAACGCCCGCAAGCGCGACCCACGGGACTTCGCGCTGTGGAAGGGCAGCGGCGGGCAGGGGCCCGGGTGGGAGACGCCCTGGGGCGTGGGTCGGCCGGGCTGGCACCTCGAGTGCTCCGCGATGGCCGGGGAGTACCTCGGTGCGGCCTTCGACATCCACGGCGGGGGGCTGGACCTGGTGTTCCCGCACCACGAGAACGAGGTGGCGCAGTCGCGGGCGGCGGGCGACGGCTTCGCCCAGTACTGGATGCACAACGCGTGGGTCACCACCGCCGGCGAGAAGATGAGCAAGTCGCTGGGCAACTCCCTGCTGGTCACGGAGGTGGTCAAGCGGGTGCGCCCGGTCGAGCTGCGGTTCTACCTGGCCAGCGCCCACTACCGGTCGAACATCGAGTTCTCCGACGAGGCGCTGGCCGACGCCGCCGCCGGGTACCGCCGGCTCGAGGGCTTCGTGCAGCGCGCCGCCGAGCGGCTGGGCGACCACGGGCTGGTCGCGCCCCTGCCGGCGGCGTTCGTCGCAGCCATGGACGACGACCTCGGGGTGCCGGCCGCGCTGGCCGTGCTGCACGAGACGGTCTCGCAGGGCAACCGGATCCTCGCCGGCGACTCCGTCGAGGGACTGGCCGAGGTGCTCGGTGCGGTGCGGCACATGCTCGGCATCCTCGGGGTGGACCCGTTCGAGGC
>JALOLK010000148.1 GCA_025456015.1 Candidatus Nanopelagicales bacterium | reverse complement strand
CCCCGGTGGCGCTGCTCGACGTCGAGGGTCGGGCGTGCGAGGTGCGTCCGCTGCGTGGCACCGGCATCGGCCGGGTCTGTGGCCCGGCGGTGGTCGTGGACTCGCTCGAAGCCCTGCGCGTGGCCACGGGCTGGCTGCCGGGCCGGGTGCTGGTGCTCGGTCCCGACGCGATCGAGCCCGCGTGCCTGGCCATCCTGGACCGCCTCCCGGCGGGCGCCTTCGCTGCCATCGTGGTGCTCACCGACGACGTGGCCGCCCTCGCCGGGCTGAACCTGCCCGGGGGCCAGGTCCCGGCGGTCGCGGTGCTGCGACCGACCGACCGGGACATGGTCCGGCGGGGGATCCTCATCTGCGTCACGGTCGCCGATCGCTCCGAGGTGCGCCACCGCGTGCCCGCGCCCCGGCGCCCGCGCCGGCGGCCCGGCGTCACCCAGCGCAGCGGTGTCCCCGGGACCATCGACCTCCGCCCGCACGGCTGACGCCCACCCACGCACGCCCGGCCGCCGCCGGTGCCGTCAGCCCACGTCGGGCGCGTCCGACGCAGCCGCCACATCCGCGAGCACCGCGACCATGCGCTCGACCGGCGCCCCGATGCCCCAGCGCTGGACGAGGTCCGCGAGCAGCGCCGGGTCCGCCGGCGCCGCCGGCAGCGGCCCCGGCACCTCCGGCAGGGCCACGTCGGCCACCCGCACCACCTCCTCGGCGCGCACGAGGTAGTCCTCCGCGGCGCGCAGGGCGGCGGCGATGCCGGAGCGGATCCCCGCGTCTCCGGTGGCCAGCGCCGCCCGCAGCGAGGCCAGGTCACCGAACCGCTCGAGCAGCCCGGCCGCGGTGCGGGCCCCGACACCGGGGATGCCGGGCAGTCCGTCGGAGGGATCGCCCCGCAGGATCGCCAGGTCGGCGTACTGGGCCGGGGCCACGCCGTAGCCGGTCCGCACCGCGGCCTCGTCGAGCACCTGGAGCCGACGGATGCCGCGGCCGACGTAGAGCACGCGGATGCCGGCGGCGTCGTCGACCAGCTGGAACAGGTCCCGGTCACCGGTGACCACCTCGACCGGCTCGCCCCGGGCCGCGTGCCGGCGAGCCAGGGTGCCGAGGATGTCATCGGCCTCGTAGCCGGCCGCACCGGCCCGCGGGACGCCCAGCGCGGCAAGCACGTCGACGATGATCCCCACCTGGGCGGCCAGGGAGGCCGGCTCGTCCTCGCCGCCGTCGGCGGCCACCCGGTGGGCCTTGTAGGAGGGCAGCAGGGCCACCCGCCAGTCGGGCCGCCAGTCCTCGTCCCAGCAGGCCACCAGGTGCGTGGGCCGGCGTGCGGCGACCAGGGCCGCGGTCATGTCCAGGAATCCGCGCACCGCGTTCACCGGCGTGCCGTCGGGTGCGGTCACCGACTCCGGGATCGCGTGGAACGCGCGGAAGTACAGGCCGGCTGAGTCGAGCAGCATCCGCATGGGGCGCCATCCTGCCCCACCGATGGGCTGTCGTGGCGAGTAGCGTGGCCGGCGTGATCGCCCCCGTCGAGCGGATGCTGCCCACCCCCGAGGCGCGGGACCTGCTCGCCCTGGCCGCCGAGCTCGCCGACCGCGAGCTGGCGACCCGCGCGCCCGCCGCGGAGGCCGCCGGGGCCTTCCCCCGCGAGGTCTTCGACCTGCTCGGCAGCGCCGGGCTGCTGGCCCTGCCCTACCCCGAGGAGGTGGGCGGCGGCGGGCAGCCGTACGAGGTCTACCTGCAGGTGCTCGAGGAGCTCGCCGCCCGGTGGCTCACCGTCCCGCTGGGCATCTCGGTGCACGTGCTCTCCTGCTTCCCGGTGATCGCCTGGGGCAGCGAGGAGCAGCAGGAGCGCTGGCTGCCCCGCATGCTCGGCGGCACCACGGTGGGGGCCTACTGCCTGTCCGAGCCGCACTGCGGCTCCGACGCCGCGGCGCTCACGACGCGCGCCGAGCGCGACGGTGGGGTCTACCGCGTGACCGGCACGAAGGCCTGGATCACCCATGCTGGGGTGGCCGACTTCTACAACCTGCTCGTGCGCACCGGCGGGCCCGGTCCCGAGGGGATCAGCTGCCTGCTCGCCCCGGCCGGGACACCGGGCCTGACCGTCGCCGAGCCCGAGCACAAGATGGGCATGGCCGCCTCGCCGACCGCCCAGGTGCGCCTCGATCGCGCCGAGGTGGATGCCGCGGACCTCGTCGGGGCCGAGGGCGACGGCTTCCGGATCGCCATGCAGGCCCTCGACGCCGGCCGGCTGGGCATCGCGGCCTGCGCGGTGGGCCTGGCTCGGGGCGCGCTGGACTCGGCCGTGGCGTACGCCCGGGATCGGCGTGCGTTCGGCCAGCCGATCGTCGGCTTCCAGGGGCTGTCGTTCATGCTGGCCGACATGGACACCCGCATCCACGCCGCGCGCGCCCTCGTGCTCGACGCTGCGAAGCGCAAGGACGCCGGGCTGCCGTTCTCGACCGCCGCCGCCCGCGCCAAGCTCTTCGCCACGGACATGGCGATGTCGGTCACCACCGATGCCGTGCAGGTGCTCGGCGGGGCCGGCTACACCACCGACTTCCCCGTCGAGCGGTACATGCGCGAGGCCAAGGTGCTGCAGATCGTCGAGGGCACCAACCAGATCCAGCGGGTGGTCATCGGTCGGGCCCTGGCCCGCGGCTGATGCGCGCTCACCTAGGATCACCGGTCGTGGAGGACCTCGACCGCCAGATCGTCGCGCTGCTCGCGCAGGACGGGCGCATGTCGTTCACCGACCTCGGCCGCGCCACCGGGTTGTCCACCTCCGCGGTGCACCAGCGGGTCCGCCGCCTCGAGCAGCGCGGCGTCATCCGGGCCTACCGCGCCGTCGTCGACGCGCAGGCCGCCGGGCTGCCGCTCACCGCGTTCATCTCGATCAAGGCCGTCGACCCGGCCGCCGAGGACGACGCCCCGGCCCGGCTGGCCCCCATCAGCGCCATCGAGTCGTGCTACTCGGTGGCGGGGGAGGAGGCCTACATCCTCAAGGTGCGGGTGGCCTCGCCGCAGGCGCTCGAGGCGCTGCTCTCCGAGATCCGCAGCGTCGCCGGGGTGTCGACGCGCACGACGGTCGTGCTGTCCACCCCGTTCGAGGAGCGCCCGGTCCTCGAGCC
>JALOLK010000016.1 GCA_025456015.1 Candidatus Nanopelagicales bacterium | reverse complement strand
CGGGCGAGTACGTCGACCTGCTCAAGGCCGGCATCATCGACCCGGCGAAGGTGACCCGCTCTGCCCTGCAGAACGCGGCCTCCATCGCGGCGCTGTTCCTCACCACCGAGGCTGTCATCGCCGACAAGCCCGAGCCCAAGGGCGCGGCGCCGGCGATGCCCGGCGGCGGGGACATGGACTTCTGACCCAGGAGTCTCCAGCACGACCACGAGGGGCGGTCCCATCCGGGGCCGCCCCTCGGCGCGTCCCCACCCGTTCCCGGGCTCCGCATCGCGGTCTTGGCGGGTACCCTCCGGGCCGTGCCTGACGATGCCGGCGGACGGCCGAGCGATCCCCGTCGTCCAGTCCTGGAGGCCGTCTCCCAGGGCCATCGCGTCACGACGCTCGAGCTGTTCTTCGACCTGGTGTTCGTGTTCGCCATCACGCAGATCACCGGCTACATGGCCGAGCACCTGACCCTCACCGGCATCCTCGAGGGCCTGATCCTGCTGGCGCTCATCTGGTGGGCCTGGGTGGGCTACGCCTGGTTGGGGACGACCATCCGCTTCGACGAGGGGCTGGTCCGCATCCTGCTGTTCGCGGCGATGGGCATGCTGCTGGTCATCGCGATCGGGCTGCCCGAGGCGTTCGGCGACCTCCCGGGCGGCTTCGACGGGTGGCTGTCGGCGCCGACGGTGGTGGTCCTGGCGTACGCGGCGGTCCGGCTGTTGCACCTGGGCCTCTTCGCGCTGGCCGGCCGGGACGACCCGGCCATGCGTGGGGCGGTGGGGCGGTTCGGCGCGGGCGTGGCCGTCGCCATGGCCCTGCTCATCACGGGCTCGGTGCTGGGCGGATGGGCCCAGATCGCGCTCTACGCCACCGCCGTGGTCATCGACGTCCTCGGTGCCTACGTCGGCGGCGGTGCCGGCTGGGCGCTGAACCCGGGGCACTTCGCCGAGCGGCACGGCCTGATCGTGATCATCGCCCTCGGTGAGTCGATCGTGGCCATCGGCGCGGGCGCCTCGGCGCTGCCCCTGTCCCTGCCCATCAGCGTCACCGCCCTGCTGGGCCTGGCGATCGCTGCGTGCATGTGGTGGGTGTACTTCGACGTCACCGCCCTGGCCGCCGAGCGCAACCTCGCCCGCCTGACCGGAACAGCGCGCAACCGTGCGGCCCGCGACGCGTACAGCGTCCTGCACATGCCCATGATCGCCGGCATCGTCCTGCTGGCGCTGGGCGTGAAGAAGACGATGGGGCTCGCTGGCTCCGAGCCCCTGGACCTGTGGGGCCAGGTGAAGCCGCTCGCCGCGATCGCGCTGGCCGGCGGGGTGGCCCTGTATCTGCTGGGGCACCTGCTCTTCCGACTGCGCATGGACCACTCGGGGTCACGGCCGCGAGCAGTCGCCGCGGCAGTCTGCCTCGGCCTGGCGGTGGTGGCCCCCTTCCTGCCGACCGCGGTGGTGCTGGGCGCCGTGACGCTCGTGCTGGTGGTGCTGGTCAACCACGAGTACCGGCGCATGGGCTGGTACTCCTACCGCCTGCGGCATGCCCAGCACGCGCCCTGATCCGAGTTCTGCGTCGTCGATTCGCTCAACTCAGTCGCCCGAATCGACGACGCAGAGCGCACCTGCCGACCCCCTGGCCGCTCCGGACCTCGGCCAGCGCGGCACGCAGTGGGCGCACGGGGCGCTCGCGGTAGCCGCCGTCGGCCAGCCCGGCCCACCGCTCGAACGGGTTGCGCGAGGCGACGTCGCCCGTCCTCAGCCACGACCACCCGGCAGCGGCCACGTACCCCACCGGCATGAGCACGCCGCCGCACAGGGCGTACTGCGTGGCGTGGCGCTCCTCGTGGGCCAGCAGGGGCACGGGGATCGCAGCGATCGGATCGACCCCCGGCGGGATCTCCGCCCGCAGCAGCACCACGTTGCCCAGCGTGAACGCCGGGGCCGCCGGCACGGCGAGGCGGTAGCCGTGCGCCACCCACAGGCCGTCGCGCGCCCGACGCGGCCGGGCCCCGCCGAGCCGGGCCACCAGGAGCCCCGCCGGCGTGGCCAGGTTCACCAGGTTGGCCAGCTGGCGGGCCCGATGGGCGCGGCGCATCCGGGTCCTCCGTGGCTCGGGCGACGGCGTGGGGCTCGGTACGCTACCGCCCCACGACCCGCCGCCCCCGAGGAGCCGACCCACCGGCGGCGGGCGCCACGCCCAGGAGGACCCGTGACCGCCGTGCACGACCCTGCCCTCGACTTCGGGCCGGCCACCCACCTCACCTGCCGGGCATGCGGCGAGCGCTACCCGCTCGGTGCGGCGTACGCGTGCATGGAGTGCTTCGGGCCCCTCGAGGTGGGCTACGAGCTGCACCCGCCCAGCCGCGAGGAGATCGCGGCGGGCCCGCCGAGCATCTGGCGCTACGCCGCGCTGCTGCCGGTGCCGGCCGACATCGCCGAGCTGTCCGGCCTGCACCCCGGCTTCACGCAGCTCGTGCGCGCGGACAACCTCGCCCGCGAGCTCGGGATGCGCCGGCTGTGGATCAAGGACGACACCGGCAACCCCACGCACTCGTTCAAGGACCGGGTCGTGGCCGTGGCCCTGTCCGCCGCGCGCCAGCTCGGGCTGCGCACGTTGTCGTGCGCCTCGACGGGCAACCTCGCGAACGCGGTGGCAGCGGCCGCGGCCCGGGCGGGCATGGACCACGTGGTGGTGATCCCGTCGGACCTCGAGGCCGGCAAGGTCATCACGACGGCGGTGTACGGCGGCTCGCTCATCGCCGTGGAGGGCACCTACGACGACGTGAACCGGCTGTGCTCGGAGCTCATCGGCGACCCGCTCACCGCGAGCTGGGGCTTCGTCAACGTGAACCTGCGGCCCTACTACGCGGAGGGCTCGAAGTCGCTGGGCTACGAGGTCGCCGAGCAGCTGGGCTGGCGACTGCCGCAGCAGGTGGTGATCCCGGTGGCCTCCGGGTCGCTGCTGACGAAGGTCGACAAGGCGTTCCGCGAGCTGGGCACGTTGGGCCTGGTCGAGCCGACCCCGTACCGCGTGTTCGGGGCGCAGGCCACGGGGTGCTCCCCGGTGGCCCAGGCGTTCCGGGCCGGCATCGAGGTGGTGCGGCCGGTGAAGCCCAGGACCATCGCGAAGTCCCTGGCGATCGGCAACCCGGCGGACGGCCCCTACGCCCTGGACGTCGCACGCCGCACCGGCGGGGCGATCGCCGACGTCTCCGACGAGGCCATCGTCGACGCGATCCGGCTGCTGGCACGGACCGAGGGGATCTTCGCCGAGACCGCGGGCGGGGTCACGGTGGCCACGCTGCGGCTCCTGCTCGACTCCGGGGCGCTGGACCCCGACGCGGAGACCGTGGTCTACAACACCGGCGACGGCCTCAAGACGCTCGACGCGGTGGCCGGGGTGGTCGGCCCGACGGCCACGATCGCGCCGAGCCTCACGGAGTTCCGGGCCGCACTCGGCGCCTGAGCGGGGCCCGGGCTCGACCCCTCGGCGCGGCTGGGGGCCTGCGGCCGCGCGGGTACCATGACGGCCCCGACCTCGGGCGCCGCGCCGCAGCGCAGCGGCACCCCGCCCCTCGCGAGCTGGAGCAGAGCATGGCCGTCGCCGTCCGCATCCCCACGATCCTGCGCACCTACACCGGCGGGGAGGCCGAGGTCCGCGTCGAGCCCGCCGAGCCGACGCTGTCGGGCACCCTGTCCGCGCTCGAGGCCGCGTACCCCGGGCTGTCGGCCCGGGTGCTCGACGAGGCCGGGGCGCTGCGCCGCTTCGTCAACGTCTACGTCGACGACGAGGACGTCCGCTTCGAGGCGGGCCTGGCCACGCCGACGCCGGCCGGCGCGCAGGTCTCGATCATCCCGGCGGTCGCCGGGGGCTGACGGGCCGCCCGCCGGTTCAGGCGGGGCGAGACGGCCGATGCGTCAGAGCTCGATGCCCAGCCGGCGCGCCGAACGGGCCCGCTGGCGTGCCGAGCGCATGCGACGCAGCCGCTTGACCAGCATGGGGTCGGCCCGCAGCGCGGCGGGGTTGTCGATCAGGGTGTTGAGCAGCTGGTAGTACCGGGTGGCCGAGCAGTCGAACAGCTCACGGATGGCCTGCTCCTTGGCGCCGGCGTAGCGCCACCACTGCCGCTCGAACTCGAGGATCGCCAGCTCACGCTCGGTGAGGCCGGTGGATGCGCCATGGGCCAGCGCCGCGGCCGAGGTCGCGTCGATGCCTGACTCCATCGGATTCGGTCCCTTCCGTTCCCCCTGCAGCAACGCGCTCGAGTCTAGGTGAGCCGACCGACAACCCGGACGAACGCCGGGGCGCGCGTGTCGGCTTCACCGTCGTGATCCGGCACGGGGCTGGCCGGCCCTCAGCCGAGCAGCGGGAACGTGGTCGCCACCGCGAGCGCGAGCGGGATGGCCTGGGCCGCGGCGGCCGCCAGGGGGTCGCGCGCCCACCAGGCCACGACGCCGAGCACGGCCAGGATCGGCACCATGAGGGGCACGGTCAGCGTGAGGAACCCGGGCGCGCCGAAGACGACCACGGCCCCCAGCAACCCGGCCACGACCAGCACGCGGCTCACGGTGAGCAGCCCGGCGCGGCGCCAGCCCCGTTCGCCGTCGAGCAGCCGGGCCTCACCCCAGCACCAGGCCCCCAGGACCACCAGCAGGCACACCAGCACCACCCAGCGCTGGCCGGGCAGCGCGAAGGCCGCCCAGGTGAGCCTCGCCGGCAGGGCGAGGCAGGCCGCGACCACGACCCCGGCCCCAGCGCCCAGCGCGGCGCCCCGCGCGGTGCCGACCGCCGCGCGCCGGCGGGTCCCGACGACGCCCAGCACCACGGCCCCGGCGCCGAACCACGCCATGAGATATCCCGCCACCGCGACCGGGACCCGTTCACCGAGGCCCCCGAGCACCATCCCGGCCAGGCCTCCGACGAGCGCGGCCAGCGCGAACCAGGCGACGGTGGCGATGGCCCGGGGCCGCTCGTGCTGCTGGATCGCGGAGCCGGCAAGCAGCGGGCGGGTGGCGACCACCCCGCCGAGGAGCACCAGGAGCAGGCCGGGGAAGCGGGCGTCGCCGGCCGGCGCCGGACCGGCAGCAGCCGCACCACCGGCGGCCGGGGCGAACGGCGCGGTCACCCAGGCCGCCACCTCCCGTGCGGTCTGGGCCCGGTAGACCACGCTGATGTGCTCGGCCCCGGCGATCGGCGACGCCCGACGCGCCGTGCCGTCCGCGAAGACGCCGAGCGTCTGCCCCGGCTCCGCCTCGGGGTAGGCCACGCGCAGGCCCTCCGCCGCGGCCTCGACGAACCGTGGCGGCTCGGCCGATCCCCACAGCAGCAGCAGGTTGCGCGGCCGGGCGGGGTCGGCGGGCAGGTCCTCGGCGCTCGGCAGCGAGATCGCGACGGTGGCGACCGGGTCGCCGTCGGCGGGGTCGGCCCCTGTGGCCCAGCCGGTCACGGCCCCGGCCCCCATGGAGTGCCCGACCACCGCGACCGGCAGCCCGCTGCGCTCACCGGCGTAGGCGACGGCCTCGGCGACGGCCGGTTCCAGGGCGTCGTCGCCGAGCGGGGCGCCGTTCGTGCCGTGGCCGGGCAGGTCGGGCATCACCACGAGGTGCCCGGCCCGGGCCAGCGCCGAGCCGAGCGGGTCCATCATCGCCGCGCTGCCCGAGAAGCCGTGGGACAGCACGACGGCCGGCGCGATCGGGGCGCCCACCGGTTCGAGCACCCGTACCGGCGTGCTGCCGGCCAGCGCGGTGCTGCGCGGGACGTCGCGGGTGCCCAGCAGCAGCAGCGCGGCACCCAGCCCCACCAGGGCCGCGGCGACAGCCCACCACCGCCACGGTCGGCGCAGCGGGTGGGCATGGGTCGCCGGCAGGTCGGTTTGCCGCACGCCGCCTGGGCTCACCCGAAGCGTCCCGGCGCGTAGTCAGCCGGATTGACCCCACGCTCGGCGAGCTCCACCGCCAGGGGCTCACCCAGCGCGGTGGCTGCGGCGAGCATGCCCAGGGCCGGGGCGGTCATGATGCCGAAGCCACCGAGCCCGACCAGCCAGACGAAGCCGGGGGCACGCGGATCGGGCCCCACCACGGGTGCCCGATCGGGGGCGAAGGTGCGCAGCCCCGCCCACGCGGTGCGGACGTGGCGCAGCTGCAGCGTGGTCGCCTCACCGATGCGCTCGATCGCCAGGGCCACGTCCTCCTCACGCGGGCGCGGGTCGCCCGGCTCCGCGGGGGCCTCGTCGGCCAGGGAGCACAGCAGGGCATCACCCTCCGGCTTGCAGTACCAGCCCTCCGCGATGTCCTGCACGAGCGGCCACCCGCGGGCGTCGACGCCGGGCGGCAGGTCGGCCACGAACGCCGTGCGGTGCAGGGGGCGCAGCCCGACCCGCGGCACCCCGGCCAGCTCGGCGACGATGTCGCCCCACGCGCCGGCAGCGTTCACGACGAGACCGGCGCGCCAGTCCCCCTGCCCGGTGCGCACGACCCATCCGCCGCCGTCGCGCTGCAGGTCCAGCACGCGCTCGCCCGTGCGCACCTCGCCGCCGGCCGCGCGCAAGCCGCGCAGGAAGACCTGGTGCAGGCCCATCACGTCGATGTCCTGGGCATCCGGCTCGAGCACCCCGCCGGCGAGGCGCTCCGGGCGCAGCACCGGGCACAGCTCGGTCGCCTCCTGGGGGCTCACCCAGCGCACCGAGGGCACCAGGGCGGCACCGTGCCGGGCGTGCTCCTCGAGGGCCTCGCGATGCTCCGGGCCCCCGACGTCGAGCAGGCCCCGCGGCGCGAGCAGGGGGGCCTCGGCCGATCCCTCGGGCGGCGCGGCGAGGAACGGGCGGCTCGCCAGGGTCAGCCGGCGCACCGGATCCGCGCCGTAGTTCTCGAGGAACACCGCCGCCGACCGCCCCGTCGTGTGGTGGGCCAGCACCGGCTCGGCCTCGAGCACGACCACCCGGGCCCCCGCCCGGGCCAGGAAGCAGCCTGCCGAGGCGCCCGCGATCCCACCGCCGATGACGACGACGTCCACCCCGGTCCCACCCATGCGCGCATGGTGCCAGCGCCGGCGGGACGCCACCATCCGGGCACGCCGCGGTGCCAAGGCCGGGCCGCTGCGGTCGTCCCCGCCCGCGCGGATCGCGTTCGGTCCTGGTGACCCATCGGCGGATCGCGACCGATCCGCGACGGCCGCACGAGCGCAGACCGAACGCGACCCGAGCCGCACCCGGCGCATGTCCCGATCCAGGCGTGGACACGGGGACCGGGACGGTTGACAGATACCCCCGGGGGTATGCAGACTGGAACCGTACCCCGCTTCCAGCCCCCTTCAGGAGCCCGCGATGATCGAGCAGATCACCACCGACCAGCTGCAGGCCCGGATGGCCGAGCAGGACGTCACGCTCCTCGACGTCCGCGAGGTCGTCGAGTACCGGGACGCCCACGTCCCCGGGGCGGTGAACATCCCGCTGAGCCTGGTGCCCGTGCGGATCCACGAGCTCCCGGCGGATGCCGAGCTCGCCATCATCTGCCGCACCGGCAACCGCTCGATGCAGGCGTGCATGTGGCTGGCCCAGCAGGGCCGGCGCGCGGTCAACGTGTCCGGTGGAACCGTCGCCTGGGCGCAGGCCGGCAAGCCGCTGGAGTCGGGGGTGCCGGCATGAGCGCCCGCCCCACCGTCGTCGCGCTGGACACGCCGAACCTGGGCGACCGCTCCTACCTGGTCGCCCTCGAGGGCAGCGCCGTGGTCGTCGACCCCCAGCGCGACATCGACCGCATCCTGGCGATCGTCGAGCAGAACGGCTGGACGGTCACGCACGTCGTCGAGACCCACGTCCACAACGACTACGTCTCCGGCGGGCTCGTCCTGGCCGACGAGCTCGGCGCGCAGTACTGCGTGCCGCGCGGGCACGACTACCGCTTCGCGGCCACCGAGGTCGGCGACGGGACCTCGTTCGAGTCCGGCCGCATGCGCTGGCGCGTGCTGCACACCCCGGGCCACACCCCCCACCACGTCTCGTACGCGGTCGCCGTGGACGGCACCGACGCCGGGGTCTTCACCGGCGGCTCGATGCTCTACGGCTCCGTCGGCCGGCCGGACCTCATCGGCCCGCACGCGACCGAGGGCCTGGCCCACGCGCAGTGGCACTCGATGCGCCGGATCGTCGACGAGGTGGCCGCCGATGCCGACGTCTACCCGACGCACGGGTTCGGCTCCTTCTGCTCGGCCACCAACACGGTGGGCACGGCCTCGACCGTCGGCCAGCAGGCGCTGAGCAACCCGGCGCTGCTGGCCGACGAGGACACCTTCGTCAAGGGCCTCATCGACGGCCTCGACGCCTTCCCGGCGTACTACGCGCACATGGGCCCGGCCAACGAGCTGGGCGCCGGGCCGATCGACCTGTCACTGCCCGCCCGGGCGGAGCCCGTCGAGCTGCGGCGGCGCATCGACGCCGGCGAGTGGGTCATCGACCTGCGCTCCCGCGTGCTGTTCGGCCAGGGCCACGTGCGCGGCACCCTGTCGTTCCCAGCGGACGGCAACGCCGTCACCTACCTGGGCTGGGTCATCCCGTGGGGCACGCCGCTGACCCTGCTCGGCGAGACCGCGCAGCAGGTGCAGGACTTCCAGCGCGAGCTGGTCCGCATCGGCATCGACCGCCCGGAGGCGCACGCCACCGGCCAGCCGACCGACTGGGCGCTGGACCCCGCCGACGTCGAGCAGACCCCGCGCACGGACTTCGCCGGCCTGGTCGCCGCGCTGCAGGCCGACCCCAACCTGCTCTACGTGGACGCCCGGCGGCGCTCGGAGTGGACCGACGGCCACGTGGAGGGCGCCCGGCTGGTGCCGTTGCACGAGCTGCCCGCGCGCGTCGAGGAGATCGTGACCTGGTCGCGGGCGGCGGCCCACGCCGGGGGCGACCCGCGGGTCTGGGTCAGCTGTGGCAGCGGCTTCCGCGCCAGCATCGCCACGTCGCTGCTGGCCCGCGCCGGGGTGCCGGTCGTGCACGTCGACGACATGTTCGCCAACGCCGCCCGTGCCGGGGCCAGGATCGTCGTGGACCAGCACCCCGACACGCTCGGGACGGCGTACACCGACTGATGACGCTGCTCCTCGCCGCCGCCGTCGGCATGCTGCTGGGCGCCGCCCTGGGCATGTTCGGCGGCGGCGGCGGCATCCTGGCCGTGCCCATGCTCGTGGGCCTGTTGGGGATGGACATCGACCAGGCAGCCACCGCGAGCCTGGTGATCGTGCTCTTCGGGGCGATCGGCGGGCTGGCCTCGCACCACCGCGCGGGACGCGTGCTCTGGCGCGAGGGCGTGCTGTTCGGGGTGGTGAGCGTGGTCGGCACCACGCTGGGCGCCCTGCTCGCGGCCCGGGTGGCCGACTGGGTCAAGCTCGGCGCCTTCGCCGTGCTCATGGTGGCCGCCGGCCTGGCGATGCTGCGCTCAGCGCGACGCCAGCCCGCGGGCCCCGTGCCCGCGCAGCCGACCCTCGTGGGCGCCGGCACCGCCCCGCCCGGCGACCCGGGCGCGGTCCTCATCGACCTGCCGGCCGCCGACACCCCCGCCGCCCTGCGGCCCGCCGATCCGGGCCCGACGGGGGTCGCGGCGGCCGGAGCCGACGTCGAGCAACCCGCCGCGGCCATCCGGGCCTCGGTCCCCCTGCTGGTGCTGCTGGCCACCGGCACCGGGCTGGTCACCGGGTTCCTCGGGGTGGGCGGGGGGTTCCTGGTGGTGCCGGCACTCGTGCTGTCGCTGCGCATGCCGATCGGCCGGGCCACCGCGACCGGCCTGGTGGTCATCGCGATCGCCTCGGTCACGGCCCTGGTCGTGCGGCTGACCCACGCCGGCACGGTCGAGGAGCCCGGCCTGGTCGCGCTGATCGTGGTCGCCGCCGTCGCGTCGTCGATGCTCGCCGCGCGCTTCGCCGGGCGGCTGTCGCCGCGGACCCTGGGCACCGGGTTCGCCGTGCTGGTGCTCGGGATGAGCGTCCTGGTTGCCGCGCAGGCCGTCGCCGCGCTGCCCTGAGCCGCCAGGCCCATCGGCCCGCCGCCGCGGTGCCGGCAGCTGGGACCTGGCACGGGATCATGCCGACCATCGATCGGGACCAATCCGGCCCGGCCGCGGCTGCGAATGGGTGGTGTCGCATCCGCCACCGCCGAAGGACGATCCCGATGCCCTCGTTCACCCCCATCACCGCCGGAGCCATGGCCCTGGCCGTGACCCTCGCCCTCGCCGGCTGCGCCGGGGACGACACCGCCGCTGACGCGCCCGCGGGCCCGGCCAGCACCGCCGCGAGCCCTGCCGCGCCCCCGGCCGCCGAGCCCAGCGCCGCCGAGACCCCCGCAGCGGAGACGGGCGGCACCACGGCGACCGAGGCCGGTCCCGGCGCCTGGGTGGACCTGGCTGCCTACGAGGCCGACCCTGCCGCCTACCACGACACCGGCGACGTGGTGCTGTTCTTCAACGCCGACTGGTGCCCCACGTGCCAGGCCACGGTGGCCAGCCTCGACGCCGACGGCGTGCCCGACGGCCTCACGGTCGTGAGCGTGGACTTCGACGACAGCGACGCCCTGCGCCAGCGCTACGGCGTGACGGTCCAGCACACGTACGTGCAGGTCGATGCCGACGGGCAGGAGCTGGCGACGTTCACCGGCAGCCTCACCGGCGCCGACATCGCCGCCGCGACGGTCTGACGGCTGCGCCATGCTCGAACTCATCGGGGCCTTCGTGGCCGGGGTGCTCACGACGCTCGCCCCGTGCGTGCTGCCCGTCCTGCCCGTCATCGTGGGCGGGTCGGTGGCCGGGGTGGTCGGCCAGGCGGACACCCCGGTCGGCACGACGGCCGGTGGTGGGGTCGCGGTCGGTACCCGGCCACGGGTCCGCTCCGAGTCGCTGACCCGGGCACTGGTCATCACGGCCTCGCTGGGCGCGTCGATCCTGCTGTTCACGCTCGCGCTCAAGGCCTCGACCGCGCTCATCGGCATCCCCACCGAGGCCTGGCAGTGGATCTCCGGCGGCATCCTCATCGCGCTGGGCGTCGTCGGCGCCTGGCCCAGCACCTGGGACCGGGTGTCCGCCCGGCTGGGCCTGGCGGCCCGTTCGGCGCGCGGCCTGGGGGCGGCCCGGTCGCGTGAGGGCCTCGGCGGGCAGGTGCTCACCGGCGCCGCACTGGGCCCGGTGTTCACCTCCTGCTCGCCGCTCTACGCCTACGTCATCGTCACGGTGCTCCCGGCCGAGCCGGCCCGGGGGCTCGTGCTGCTCGTGACCTACGTGCTCGGCCTGTGCACCACGCTGCTGGTCATCGCCCTGGCCGGCCAGCGGGTCGTGCGCCGCTTCGGATGGGCGGCCGACCCGCACGGGTGGCTGCGCCGCGGCCTGGGGCTGCTGTTCATCGTCATCGGGGTCCTCGTGGCCACGGGCTGGATGCGCGAGCTCGAGGCCTGGCTCATCACCAACGCCCCCGTCGCGCCCTGGAACCTGGACCCCCTCGGTCTCGGGTGATGCGACCATGCTGGCCGTGACCGCCGCCGACCCCGAACCCACCCCGAGCGCCCTGCTCGCCGCCGTGGCCCGCGGCGACCAGGCGGCGTTCCGGGCGCTCTACCGCCAGCTCGCGCCCACGGCGTACGGCCTGGCGCTGCGGGTCACCCGTGACGAGCACCTCGCCCAGGACGTGCTGCAGGAGGCCTTCGCCGACGTGTGGGCCCAGGCCGGCCGGTTCGACCCGGCGGCCTCGTCGGCGCGCGCCTGGGTGACCATGCTCACCCACCGCCGCGCGGTCGATCGGGTGCGCCGCGAGCAGTCCGACCGTGACCGCGCGAGCCAGTGGGCGAGCAGCCGCAGCGAGCGGGAGCACGACGGGGTCGCCGAGGTCGTGGCGCTGCGCGCCGAGCACCGGCAGGTGCGCGCTGCCCTCGAGGACCTCAGCGCCCTGCAGCGCGAGGCGCTCGAGCTGGCCTTCGTGGCCGGCCTGACCCACACGGAGGTGGCGGCCCGTCTCGACATCCCGCTGGGCACGGCCAAGACCCGCATCCGCGATGCCCTGCGCGGGCTGCGCGCCGCGCTGGAGGAGGGCGCATGACCACCATCCACGACCTCGCCGGCGCCTACAGCGTCGATGCCCTCGACGAGGCCGAGCGGGCCGAGTTCGAGGCCCACCTGGTCGACTGCCCGGACTGCCGCGACGAGGTGGCGGCCAACCGCGAGGTGCTCGGCGCCCTGGCGGCGGCACAGCCGGCCCTGCCCCCACCGGGCCTCGAGGATGGCGTGCTCGCCGCCGCCGTGGCGGCCGGGCGCTCCGCTGCTTCGGATGCGTCGGGCACCCGCGGCCCGGTTGGCGGGGGGACGGACCGCACCGCCGGGCCCGTCCGCCAGCCCGCTCCCCGGCGGGCGGTGTGGCGGGGCCTGGCCGCGGCCGCCGTCGTCGTCGGGGTGTTCGCCGGTGGTGCCGTCGTGGGCCGGCAGACCGCGCCGCCGGCCGCCGAGACCATCGTCGCGGCCCCTCTGGACGACGCCCTGGCCGTCGCGGCCGCGGGTGACGCCCAGGTGCTGCCCGTGGAGGTCATGGGCTCCCCCTCGCGGGTGCTGGTGAGCAGCGAGATGGGCAAGGCGGTGTTCGTGGCCGCCGACCTGCCCACGCCGGCCAAGGGCCAGTGCTACCAGGTCTGGCGGGTCGGCCCGGACGGCGCGAAGTCCTCGGCTGGGGTGTTCACCCCCGGGCCGGACGGCCGGGTCGTCGCCGTGCTCGAGACGGGGCCGGACACCAGCGCGTTCGTCATCACCCTGGAGCCGCCCGGTGGCTCGAAGGCGCCCAGCGGGCCGATGGTCGGCCAGGTCGGCGCCTGACCCGGTTCGCCGCCGCGGCGGCCCTGGCACTGTCGCGGCCCCCCAGCGGCGATCGCGTTCGGTTCACGGCACCCGAAGGCGGATCGCGATCGCTCTGCGAGCTTGCCGCGCACCCAGACCGAACGCGATCCGGCAGGGCATGCGCGATGCGGCCGGGCGCACGGGCCGGCGGTGCGTGAGAGCATCCCGTGCATGGGCCTGCACCTGACCGGGGAGCCAGCCGCGGACGCGGTCCTGGACGAGCACCCGTTCGCGCTGCTCGTGGGCATGCTGCTGGACCAGCAGTACCCGATGGAGCACGCGTTCCGCGGCGGGTGGAAGCTGCTCGACCGGTTCGGCACCCTGGAGCCCGCCGCGATCGCCGCGGCCGAGCCCGAGGCGTTCACCGCCCTGTGCAGCCAGCCCCCGGCCATCCACCGCTACCCCAAGGCCATGGCCGCACGGGTGCAGGAGCTCGCGGTGCTGGTCCAGGCCCAGTACGACGGCGATGCCGCGCGGCTGTGGACCGAGCCGACGACCGGGGCCGAGCTGCTCGCCCGGGTCCAGGCACTGCCCGGCTTCGGCGCGCAGAAGGCCCGGATCTTCGTGGCCCTGCTGGCCAAGCAGCTCGGGATCCGGCCCGAGGGCTGGCAGGCAGCGGCCGGCGACTACGCCCTCGAGGGGTACCGCTCGGTCGCCGACGTGGTGGACGCCGCCTCGCTGCAGCACGTGCGGGCGTTCAAGCAGGAGCAGAAGGCCGCCGCACGGGCCGCGCGCGAGGCCTGAGCCTGCCTCCGGATCCGGGTCCTGAGCGACGCGGGGACCGGCCCGGGGTAGTGTGATCGTCGAGAGCCCCGCCGCTGCTCCCCCGTCGCGGCGGGGCTCTCCCCTTGTCCGGGTCGCGCCCGGCGAGGGCCGTCCAGCCGCTGCTGGCGCCCACGTGCCCGGCACCTGCGTGAAACGGTGACGCGGGCCACCACGGGGCGCAGGGCGGCCCGGCGGCCTACCCTTCGCCCGTGACTGCGATGACGCCGCTCGACGCCCCCGAGCACGACCGCGACCCCGACCAGCCCGACGAGCCGCGCGCGCGTCGCACCGTCCTGCCCCAGGACGACCGCTGGCCGGACCGGTTCGCGGCCGCCACGTTCCTGCTCGCCGCGCTGGTCGCGGTGTCCGCCGTCGTCCCCGCGCTGCGGCGGTTCTTCGACCGCGACGACGACCCGATCTCGGCGCTGCTCGTCCCCATCGTGCCGAACCTGGTCTACGCGGCCCTGCTGGCGGCCCTCGGCGTGGGCCTGCTGCGCCGGCTGCGCGCCGCCTGGTGGGTCATGGTGATCTGGCTGCTCGCGCTGCCCGAGCTCGGCCGCGTGCTGGCCCTCATCGAGGGCACGCAGACCGTGGCCAACGCGATCGGCCTGGTGCTCGTGGGCGGCCTGCTGGTCCTGGCGGTCCGCGTCCGGGGCCAGTTCCGGGCCCGGGGCGTGCGCGGCAACGGCCTGCTGGCCCTCGTGGCCCTGCTCGTGGGCATGGCCGTGACGGTGCTGGTGGGGGCGCTGCTGACCCAGCGGTTCGGCTCCTCCCCCGACCTGGCCAGCGCCGCCCGGCATGTGCTCGACTCGATCCTCGGCGACGTCGGCCGGCGCTTCGTCGACCTGATCGACACCGTCACCTCGCCGCTGTGGGTGCGAGGCGTGATCGGCCTGCTCGGTGCTGCCACCGTGCTGGGCTCGGCCTACCTGCTGTTCCGCGCGCCGACGTTCACCCGCACCTCCGACGCCGCCGACGAGGCGCGCATCCGCACCCTGCTGCGCGACTTCGGCGACGAGGACTCGCTGGGCTACTTCGCCACCCGGCGGGACAAGGCCGTGGTGTGGGACGTCGAGGACGTCGCCGGGGCGCGCGCCGGCATCTCCTACAGCGTGTTCGGCTCGGTGTGCCTGGCCAGCGGCAACCCGCTCGGTGACCCTGCCCGGTGGGGCGCTGCGATCGAGCGGTGGCGGGCGATCGCCCGGGAGAACGGCTGGTCGGTGGCCGTCATGGCCGCCGGCGAGCGCGGTGCGCAGGCCTTCGCCGACGCGGGGCTGGTGGCCTTCGAGCTCGGCGACGAGGCCATCCTGGACATGCGTGCGTTCTCGCTGACCGGCCCGGGCATGAAGCCGGTCCGCCAGGCGGTCTCCCGGCTGCAGCGCCGCGGGTACACCACGCGGGTGTCCCGGCACGCCCAGCTGGGCGCCGAGCAGTTCGACGCGCTCGAGGCCGCCGCGGCGTCCTGGCGCGGCGACGGCGGCGACGAGCGCGGCTTCTCGATGGCGCTGGGCCGGCTCGGCGACCCGCTGGACGGGGACTGCGTGCTCGTCGAGGCCCGTGACGACGAGGGCCAGCTGCGCGCGTTCCTGTCCTTCGTGCCGTGGGGCCGCAACGGCCTGTCGCTGGACCTCATGCGCCGCGACCCGTCGGCGGACAACGGCCTGGTCGAGCTCATGGTCTCGTCGCTGGCCGAGCGGGCCGCGCCCTTCGGCGTCGCCCGCGTCTCGCTGAACTTCGCGATGTTCCGCGAGGCGTTCGAGCGCGGCGCCGAGGTCGGCGCCGGGCCGATGGCGCGGGTGTGGCGCCAGCTGCTGCTGCTCGCCTCGCGCAACTGGCAGCTGGAGAGCCTGTACCGCTCCAACGCGAAGTACATGCCCGACTGGCAGCCGCGGTTCATCTGCTTCGAGTACACCTCGGACCTGCCCCGGGTCGGCGCCGCGGCGGGCAACGCCGAGGGGTTCCTCGCCACCCCGTCGCTGTCGCTGCTGCGCCGGCAGGCAGGCGCGCCGGACGGCGCCGCCCTGGACCGCGCCGACGCCGCCTACGCCGCCGCCGTGACCGCGCTGATCCCGGCCGAGCCCGACGCCCTGGCCGCGGCGCTGAGCACGGAGCACCTGCCCGAGCAGGTGCGGGTGCGCCGCGCCAAGCTCGACCGGCTGCGCGAGCGCGGCATCGAGGCCTACCCGGTCGGCTACCCGCGCACCCACACGCTGGCGGCCGTGCGGGCCGAGGCCGGCGAGCTGGAGCCGGACACCCGCACCGGCCGCGAGGTCGCGATCACCGGGCGCATCCTGCTCAAGCGCGACACCGGCAAGCTGTCGTTCGCGACGCTGCGCGACGGGTCCGGGGACCTGCAGGTGATGGTCGACCTCGCCGGCGTCGGCGAGGAGCAGCTCGAGCACTGGAAGCACGACATCGACCTGGGCGACCACGTCGGCGTCACCGGCGAGGTCATCACGAGCAAGCGCGGCGAGCTCACGGTGCGCGCCTCGTCGTTCGCCCTGACGAGCAAGTCGCTGCGGCCGCTGCCCGACAAGCACAAGGGTCTCACCGACCCCGAGGCGCGGGTGCGGGCACGCCACGTCGACCTCATCATCCGTCCCGAGGCCCGCCGCATCGCGTACGCGCGCGCCGCGGTCGTGGCCTCCGTGCGCGACTCGCTGCACCGCCGCGGCTTCGTCGAGGTGGAGACCCCGACCCTGCAGCTCATCCACGGCGGGGCGAACGCCCGGCCGTTCGAGACCCACATCAACGCCTACGACCTCGACCTGTACCTGCGCATCGCCACCGAGCTGCACCTCAAGCGGCTCATCGTCGGCGGCATGGAGCAGGTCTTCGAGATCGGCAAGCAGTTCCGCAACGAGGGCGCGGACTTCAAGCACAACCCGGAGTTCACCTCGCTCGAGCTGTACCAGACCTACGCCGACTACCACACGATGCGGGTGCTGACCCAGGAGATCATCCAGGAGGCCGCCATCGCCGTGTACGGCGAGCCGGTGGCGCGGCACACCGACGCGCAGGGCGAGGTCACCGAGTACGACCTGTCCGGCGACTGGCCGGTCAAGCCGCTGACCGTCGCGGTCTCCGAGGCGCTCGGCGAGGAGATCACGCTGGACACGCCCCGGGAGGTGCTGCACGCCCACGCCCGGCGGATCGGCCTGGAGCTCGAGCCCGACCTGTCCTGGGGGTTCACCCTCGAGGAGCTCTACGGCGAGCTGTGCGAGGGCCAGACCACGACGCCGGTCTTCTACACCGACTTCCCCAAGGAGAACGCCCCGCTCACCCGGCCGCACCGCGAGCACCCGGAGCTGGCTGAGAAGTGGGACCTGGTGATCTTCGGCTCCGAGCAGGGCACCGCGTACTCCGAGCTCGTGGACCCGGTGGACCAGCGCGCCCGCCTCGTCGCGCAGTCCCTCATGGCCGCGGCCGGCGACCCGGAGGCCATGCAGGTCGACGAGGACTTCCTGCAGGCCCTGGAGTACGGGATGCCGCCGACCGGCGGCATGGGCATGGGGATCGACCGGCTCGTGATGAACCTCACGGGCCTGGGCATCCGCGACACGATCCTGTTCCCGCTGGTCCGCCCGACGAGCTGAGCCGCCCCGCGATCGGCAGGGCGTACGACGCTGACGCTGCGCCGGCTTCGCGGTCGGCCCGGCGCACCCCGCTGACGATTTGCGCCGGGTTCGAGGACGGACGGCGCACCGAGACCCGACGTGATCGCGGAATGGGCGAGGAAACCCGGCGCAGGACGCCAGCCGGCCAGCCGGGCCGCGGCGCCGGCGAGGCGGCCGCTGGGCCCGGGGCGCGGCGGCCGCTAGGCCGGGGGCGAGGCGGCCGCTAGGCCGGGGGCGAGGCGGCGGCGGGGTCGGCGGGCGCCGGCTCCTCGTCCTCGGGCAGCTCACCGAGCCGGGCCAGGGCCACGGCGCCGATGATGGCCAGCAGCAGGCCGATGCCGGCGATCAGCTCGTACCCCGGGCGGATCCGGTCGCCGAGGAAGGCCAGGCCGATCGCGGAGGGGATCACCGTCTCGGCCACGACCATGGCCGCGGTCGCCTGGGTGACGCTGCCGCGCTGCAGGGCGGTGGCCAGCGCCAGCAGCGAGACCGCGCCGGCCACCACGATGCCGTAGGCGGACGGGTCGGTGAGCACCCCGGTCACGGTGATGGGCTCCTGCAACGTCCTGGTCGCGATCCCGACCAGGCCGAAGCCCAGGCCGGCCAGGGCGCCCAGGATCGCCACGCCCGCCCGGCCGGGGACCCGCGCGCCGACCGCGGTCAGGCCCAGCAGCCCGATGCCGGCCACGAGCGGCAGCCACTGCTGCCAGGTGGCCAGCGCGACCTGCTCGTCCTCGCCGGCCGACAGGCCCAGCATGACCAGGCCCGCCACGACGCCGCCCACCCCGACCCACTCCCCACGGGACAGCGGCAGCTTGAGCCAGACCGCCGCGGCCACCGCGGTGACCGCCAGCGCCGCCGCGGTGAACGCCTCGACGACGAACAGCGGCAGGGTCTGCAGCGCCACGACCGTGAGGATGAAGCCCGCGCCGTCCAGCGCCAGGCCGATGAGGTAGGGCACCGAGCGCAGCAGCCGCAGCAGCAGGCCGGGGTCCAGGCCGTCGCTGGCCTGGGTCCGCCGGGCCCCCACGGACTGCAGCACGGTCGCCAGGCCATAGCAGATGGCGATCCCGGCGGCGGCGATGAGCCCTGGCTGCATGGTGCCTCCCGTGGAGCGGGGCCGACGGACCGGACAGGTCCCGGCGGCCGGTACCAGTCGGAGGGTTCCACAGCGACGCACGGACCGCCCGAACCCCACCTTGCCGCTGCGCCCGAAACGGTTTCGCCGACTGCGCCGTGGGGGCGATCCGCGATGACGGACCAGCCGACGACCACCGCGACGCACTACGGTCGCCCCCAGGCTGCCTGCGTCCGACGCGCGGCCCTCATGACAGCGCCCGGAGGGAGAGCCATGCCCGAGCAGCAGGCCGACGCCGCACCGCCCCAGCCGACCGATGACCTCACCTTGCTGCGCGCCTTCGAGCCGGTCGTGCGGTTCACCAAGGGCGAGTACTTCTTCCCCGTCTCGGTGCAGCGCTACGTGGCGCACGCGGCCCTGTGGAGCGACCCCGAGGCGGGCGAGCCGGAGCTGGTCGCCGAGCCCGGCACGATCGACCTGACCGCCCTGGCGGCTCGGGGGCAGGGCACCCAGGGCCTCGGCGAGTCACTCTCGGGCATCGTCAGCGGCACCAAGCAGCCGCGCGCGAGCATCCCGGTCCGCGATCGCCCGCCCCGGCTCGCCGGCGGCAGTCGGCTGGCGGCCGTGGGCCTGCTGGCCCGCCTCGTCGATGCCCTGAACCGGCTCTCGCTGCTGTTCCGGGGCAGCGTGCCGGGCGGCAGCGCCGGGCAGTCGTTCCTGCTCCAGCGCGACCACCTCGCCCCCGAGGAGCCGACGTACCACGGCCGCGTCCTGCGCGACGGCGGCTGGATCATCTGCCAGTACTGGTTCTTCTACAGCTTCAACAACTGGCGCTCGGCCTTCGGCGGCGTGAACGAGCACGAGGCCGATTGGGAGCAGGTCACGGTCTACCTCGACGGCAGCGGCCCGGTCGGGCCCGACGGCCTGCCGATCCCCCGCTGGGTGGTCTTCTCGGCCCACGACGAGACCGGCGACGACCTGCGTCGCCGCTGGGACGACCCCGACCTCTCGCTCGTGGACGGCCGACACCCCGTGGTCTTCGCCGGCGCCGGCTCGCACTCCGGTGCCTACCTGGCCGGGGACTACCTCATCACCGTCCCGGCGCCCACCCTCGGCGGGCTGGTGCGCGCGTTCCGGTGGCTGGGCAGGATCATCGCCCCGTGGTCGCGCAGCAACGCCGAGGAGGGCCTGGGCATCCCCTACGTGGACTACGCCCGGGGTGACGGGCGGGCCTGTGGCCCCGGCGGGGACCCCTGGCACGCCGTGCTCATCGACGAGGACACCGGCTGGGTGCGCGACTTCCGCGGCCTGTGGGGCCACGACACGCGTGACCGCCTCGGCGGCGAGCGCGGGCCGGCCGGGCCGCGCTACGAGCGCGACGGCACGGTGCGCCAGTCGTGGGCCGACCCGGTCGGCTGGGCGGGGCTGGCCAAGGTGGCCCCCGGTCCCGCGGTGGAGCAGGAGCTGGTCACCGCCCGCATCGCCGGCCTGGACACCCGGCTGGCCGAGCTCGAGGGGCAGCTCACCGCCGGCCGGGTCGCGGTGGCCACGGTGGCCGCCGGCTCGGCCCCCTCCTCGCCGGAGGTGCGCGCCCTGGCCCCCGAGGAGGGCCGGCTGCTGGCGCTGCGGATGGAGCAGACCCGGCTGCACGACGAGCGGGAGCGGCTCGTGGACGGCCTGGACCGCCCGGTGCAGGACCCCGGGCCGCACGCCCACCTGCGCCACCGACGGACACCGCTCGCGTCGGTCCGCGGCGTGCGCGCCCGTGTCCTGGGGTTCTGGGCCGTCCTGAGCACGCCGATCCTGCTCTACGCGGTGGGCGTGGTCTTCTGGCCGAAGGCGGGCGTGAGCGTCACCGCGATCGCCGTGTTCTGGGTGGCCGTCCTGCTCTCGATCGAGGGCCTGGCGCGCGGGCAGTTCCTGTCGGTGCTGGTGCGGATCGTCTTCGTCGTGCTGCTGGCGGTGGCCCTCTACTACCTCATCGTGGACTGGCGCTACGTCTTCGGCGCGGCCTTCTTCGGCGCCGCGGTGCTCATGCTCGTGGTGAACGTCCGGGACGCCTGGAAGCGCTGACCCGACTCGTGTAACCGTTTCCTCCCCGGCGGGGTTGGCGCCGGGCTCATGCGGTGCGCCATGCTGCCCCGTCCGGCGCGGATGCGTGCCTTCCTGCCCTCGTGCGGGGAGGATGCGGGCACCCCTGGCCCGAGGAGCGAGATGACCACCGACGTGTCCAAGGACGTGCCCGCGCCCGTCGACCCGACCGAGCCGGCCCCACAACCGACGCCGGCCAAGCTGCGGCGTGTGTTCCACCTGCGCCTGTCGCGCACGGGCCTGGTCGTCGGGGCCCTGTTCTTCGCCCTGTCGCTGCTGCCCTCGCTACTGCCCCGGGCCCCCTACGTCCAGGGCGTCGTCTCCGGCGTCACGGTGATGGTCGGCTACGCCCTCGGCGCCGGCGGCCAGGCACTGTGGACCTACCTCGGCATCCCCACGCTGCGCGGTCGCGCCCGCACGATCACCCTCGGCATCCTCGTGGGCTTCATCGCACTGCTGACCGTGCGGGCAGCCTGGCAGCAGGTCGGCTGGCAGAACGACCTGCGCGAGCTCTTCGGCATGGAGCCCACCTCCCCGATGACCTGGCCGATCATCGCCGCGGTCACCCTGCTGGTCGCCGGCCTGCTGCTGGTGCTGGCGCGCTCGATCTGGCTGCTCATCGGCACCGTGGTGCGCTGGCTCGGCCGGCACCTGCCCACGCGCCTGTCCTGGGTGCTCGGCGTGACCGTCATCGTCGTGCTGCTGTGGGCCCTGGTCAGCGGCGTGCTCGTGCGCGGCTTCTTCGCGGGCGCCAACGCGATGTTCTCGCTGCGCGACGACGCGACCGACCCCGGCATCACCCAGCCGCTCGCGCCCGAGCGCTCGGGCAGCCCGGAGTCGCTGGTCGCCTGGGAGGACCTCGGCCGGCAGGGCCGCAAGTTCACCGGGTGGGGCCCGACGGTGGCCCAGCTCGACGCCTTCCACGGCGGCGGGGCGAAGGTGCCCGTGCGCGCCTACGTCGGGCTGGCCTCCGCCCCGACCCTGCAGGAGCGCGCCGACCTGCTGCTCGCCGAGCTGCAGCGCACCGGCGCCTTCGACCGCAAGGTGCTCGTCGTGGCCACCACCACGGGCACCGGCTTCCTCGACGCCAACGGCATCGAGCCGGTGGAGTACGCGTTCAACGGCGACACCGCGATCGGCGGCGTCCAGTACTCCTACCTGCCCAGCTGGATCTCGCTGCTGGCCGACCAGGAGGCCGTGCGCGAGACGTCCCTCGTGGTCTTCGAGACGATCCATGAGTACTGGTCGACCCTGCCGGAGGACGACCGTCCCGCGCTGCACCTCTACGGCCTGTCGCTGGGGTCGCACGGGGTCGAGGCGATCCTGTCCTCCCCCGAGATCCTCAACGAGCCCATCAGCGGGGCGCTCATGTCCGGCCCGCCGTTCGTGAACCCGCTGCATCGCGCGATCGAGGACGCCCGGCAGCCGGGCACGCCCCCGTGGCAGCCCATCTACCGCGAGGGCCGCACCGTGCGGTTCACCGCCGAGCAGGACGGCCTGGCCGTGCCGCCCGGCCCCTGGGGCCCGACCCGGCTGGTCTACCTGCAGCACAACTCCGACCCGGTGGTCTTCTTCGACCAGGAGCTGGCGCTCCTGGAGCCGGACTGGCTGCTCGAGGGCCAGCGGGGCCCCGACATCTCCGAGAACATGGTCTGGGTGCCGCTGGTCACCATGTGGCAGGTGGCGCTGGACCTGCCCGGCGCCGGGGCGGTCCCCGAGGGCTTCGGGCACCTCTACACCCGGCGGTCCAACCTCGTGGGATGGGTCGGGATCACCCAACCGGAGGGCTGGACCGCCCAGCGCACCGACGAGCTCGTCGCGTTCATGGACGCGCAACCCACACTGGAGGAGTACGCGGCCACGCTGGCCCCGACGCCGTAGAGCAGGAGTCCCATGCCCGAGCCCGTCACGCCGCACCCGTCCCCCACGATCGGCGACGCCGACGGGCCGGTCGGATCCGGCGGGGCCGACCCCGTGGCTCCGCTGGTCGCCCCCGTGGCGCGGCCCGAGGCCGCCGGGGGGGACGTCCCCGCCGGGCTGCGCCGGGTGGCGGCGTGGTCGTGGCGGCTGCTCGTGGTGCTCGCCCTGGCCAGCGTCGTCCTGCTGCTCGTGGCCCGGCTCGAAGTGCTGTTCGTGGCCCTGTTCGTCGCGCTGCTGCTCACCTCGATGCTGCAGCCCGCCGCCGCGTGGCTGCGCGATCGGGGCGTGCCGCGCGCCCTGGCCACGGCCGCGGTGCTGCTGGGCTCGGCCGCCGCGCTGGTGGCCGTCGTGCTGCTGGTCGTCCGGGCGGTGGTGGGCCAGGCCGGCGCGCTGTCGCAGGCGGTCATCGACGGCGTCGCGCAGGTGCGGGCCTGGGCCGAGCAGCGCCTCGGGATCAACCTCGAGCAGATCGAGTCCTCGGTGAGCGGCCTGGTCGGCGGGCTCGGCGGCGAGGGCGGCGGGTCCATCGTGGGCTCGGCGTTCGGCGCGGCCTCCACCGCGTTCGAGGTGCTCGCGGGCGCGGGCATCACCCTGTTCGCGACGATCTTCTTCGTCCACGACGGCGGTGGCATCTGGCGGTGGTTCCGCTCGCTGTTCCCGACCAGCGTCCACGGCCACGTCGACGGGGCCGGCACCGCGTCGTGGCAGACGTTGTCCTCCTACGCGCGGGCGACCGTGCTCATCGCAGCGATCGACGGGATCGGCATCGGGCTCGGCGCCGCGCTCATCGGCGTGCCACTGGCGCTGCCGATCGGGGTGCTGGTCTTCTTCGGGTCGTTCATCCCGATCATCGGCGCCCTGCTCACCGGCCTCGTCGCGGTGCTCATCGCGCTGGCCACCCTGGGCCTGACCTCCGCGCTGCTCATGGCCGCGGTCGTCATCGCCGTGCAGCAGCTGGAGGGCCACATCCTGCAACCGCTCATCCAGGGCCGCCTGGTGTCGATCCACCCGCTGGCCGTCGTGCTCGCGGTCGCCGCGGGCTCCACCATCGCGGGCATCGTGGGGGCCGTGATCGCCGTGCCGGTCGTCGCGGTGGCCAACGTGCTGGTCCGCTACGTCGCGGCGGCCTCCCGGGGCGAGCCGGCGCCGGTCGGGACCGCGCCCGAGCAGGGCCTCGACTGATGGGCCGTGCACGGGAGCTGGCCGACGTCGGGCGCTCCCTGGCCACCGGGGTGCTGCGGGGCCGGGGTGGGGCCGGCCGGCTGCGGACGCTCGTGGCGCCCGAGCCCGCCGGTGCGGCCACCGATCCGGCGCGCGCGGCTGCCCTCGACGCCCTGGCCACCGGGGCCGGCGTCACCGAGCTGCAGCGGGCCATGGCCGCCGGCGAGCTCACCAGCGAGGAGCTCACCGCGCACCTGCTGGCGCGCGCCGTGCGGCTGGACCCGGGGCTGGCCTGCCTCATCGAGCTCAACCCGGCCGCGCTGGACGAGGCCCGGGCCGCGGACGCCCGGCGCGCCCGAGGCGAGGCGCTGCCCCTGCTCGGCATCCCGGTCACCGTGAAGGACAACATCGCCACCGCCGGCCCGATGCGGACCACGGCCGGCGCGGCGATCCTCGCCGACCACGTCGCGGGGGCCGACGCCGCGGTCGTGGCCGCGCTGCGGGCAGCGGGGGCCGTCGTGCTGGCCAAGGCGAACCTCTCCGAGCTCGCCGGCGCAGTCGTGCCGACCCCCGGCTTCAGCGCGGTGGGCGGGCAGACCGCGAACCCGTACGGCGCGGGGCACACCCCCGGCGGGTCGAGCAGCGGCTCGGCGGTGTCCGTGGCGGCGGGCCTGGCGCCGTTGAGCGTGGGCACCGAGACCTCCGGGTCGCTGCTGGCACCGGCGGCCTTCAACGGCGTCGTCGGCATGAAGCCCAGCCGCGGCCTGATCGACGGGACGGGCATCATCCCGCTCGTGCGTCACCAGGACAGCGCCGGGCCGATCGCGCGCACCGTGGCCGACGCCGCGCTCCTGCTCGCCGCACTCGCCGGCGGCCGGCTGGAGCCCGACCTGGCCGCAGCCAGCCTGGCCGGGGTGCGGGTCGGCGTGCTGGGCGAGGCGATCCTCGCCCAGCAGACCCCCTTCGAGGACACCACGGACAACCCGGCGATGCTCGAGCGCATCGAGGCCGGCCTGCGCGCGGCCGGGGCGGTGGTCGTGCCCGCCACGATGGCGCCGGGTGCGGCGGGCTTCGAGTCGCGCCTGCTCACGGTGGTGTTCGGCGGGCTGACCCACGACACGATGGCCGCCCTGGCCGCCCTGGACCTGGGCGTGACGACGCTGGCCGACCTGCAGGCCCACAACCTGCGCGAGCCGCGGACCCGGATGCCCAAGGGCCAGGCGCTGCTCAGCGCGGCGGTCGCCAGGCGCGTCAGCCGGGACGCCTACGAGACCGCCGCGATGGAGCAGCGCGCCGCCGCCGAGCGGATGCTCGAGGACACCTTCGCCGCCGCGGACGTCGAGGTGCTCGCGAGCATGTCGAACCTGCACGCCTCGTGGTACGCCACCGCCGGCTGGCCCGCGGTGTCGATCCCCCTGGGGCTGCGCGCCGGCGGCATGCCCGCGGGGGTGACCCTCATCGCCCGGCCCGGCCGCGATCCGGACCTGCTCGGCTGGGCCCACGCCTTCGAGCAGGCGAGCGCCCTGCGGAGCCCGCCGGTCCTCGCCTGACCCGTTCGGATGCGCCCCGCCTCAGCGGCGTCGGCGGCGCGACTGCGGGGCGGCGCGGACCTCGTCGAGCCGCTGCGCCCGGGCCCTGGCCGCCTCCGGGGGCACCGGTGCGGGCGGCAGGCCGGGGACGGCCCGGGCCAGCACCAGGTCGGCCAGCTCGGGGTTCAGCGCCAGCACCGGGCCGTGCAGCCGGGTGGCGATGATCCGCTCGGCGAGCACGCCGTCGTCCTCCAGGGGACCGTGCGCCTGCCCCCGCTCGACCTGGCACAGGGCCAGCACGCCCGGGTCGCGCCGCGTCGTCACGTCGTGGGCGACCCAGCCCACCATCGCGGGCAGCTCGCCGGCCGCCCGCGTGGCCACCGTGTCCGTGATGCGTGGCCCGGGGCCGACCTGCACGCCGAGCAGGCCCAGGCCCGCCTGCTCCCGGCCCGCCGGGTCCACCCAGCTGCGGGCCAGCGCATCGAGGCCCGCGTCCACGGCCAGCACCACGGCCCCGGCGGCCACGCGAGCCGGCAGGTCGACCGCCCACAGGGCGGCCACGAGCGCGCCCGTCCCGCTGCGGCCGGTGCCGCCGAGCAGGTAGACCTCGGCAGGCGCCATGGCCCCGGGCCGGTGCACGGTCGCCGTCGTCGTCGTGAGGCCACGGGCGGCGGCCCGGCGCACGAGGGCGGCGGCGTTCGCCTCGTCGCCGGCCGCGACGGTGGCCAGCGGGAACAGGGTGGCGATGCGCAGGGCCGTCACGGCGCCACCGCCAGGGTGCGCGAGAGCCGGCGGAAGGCTGGGTAGTTGCACAGCACGAGCACCTCGCCGGGCGGGCAGGCACGCAGCGCCGCACGGGCGTCGGCGTGCTCGGCACTGGGCACGCCGGCTGCCTCGAGGACCGCACCGGCGTCGGCGGCCCGCGCCCCGGTGACGGGCACCGTGCCGCCGGCGAGCTGGCTGAACGGCGCCTCCCACATGGTGGTGGTGTCCTTGGGGCCGAACCGGTCGACCGCCAGGACCACCGGCACGTTGGCCTCCCGCGCGGCGGCGATCGCCTCGGCCCAGCCCGCGGGGTTCTTCAGCATGAGCAGCCGGGCGATGCGCCCGCCGACCTCGAACGGCCGGTAGCGCCCGTCCACGTCCTGGACCGCACCGACCCGCGTTCCAGCCCCCTGCGCCGGCACGCCCAGCGCACCGACCGCGGCCAGGGCGAAGGCGGCACCCACCGGCCCGGTGCGTCCCGGGACCCCGACGCTGCCCGACAGGGCCCCACCGGGGTGGTGCACGGCCCACCCGTCGCTGCCGGCGCCGGGGGCCACCCACCAGTCCGGGGCCGGCCGGGTGCGGCCACAGCCGGGGCAGTGCCACGCGGTGCCGTCCCACGCGTGGGCCTCCCCGCAGGCCGGGCACAGGGCCGCGTCGTCGCGCCAGCTCAGGCCACCGGCCACCCCGACCCGCCGCGGCGCGGCCTCGAACGCCCAGCACACCAGCGGGTCGTCCACGTTGAGCACGACGGTGCAGCGCTCGTCGAGCCGCTCGGCCACCGCGCGCCAGTGCTCGAGCGTGGCGGCCAGCGAGATGCCGCGGGTGTACTCGCGGTAGGCGTTGAGCACCACGAGCGCCTCGGGGGCCGTCGCGGCCACCGCCTCGCGCAGGTACACCTCGTCGACCTCGATCGCGGCCAGCCGGCTGGTCCGGTCGGCCGCCAGGGCGGTGAGGATGCCATCGGGCATGTTGGCCCCCGTGCGGTTGCAGGCCACCGGGCCGGCGGCTTCGAGGGCTGCGGCCACGAGGGCCGTCGTGGTGCTCTTGCCGTTCGTGCCGGTGACGAGCACCGTGCGCCGCCCGGCGGCCAGCTCGGCCAGCGCGCTGGGCGCCGCGCGCAGCGCGATCCGACCGCCGATGATGCTGCCCGAGCCACGCCCGAGCGCCTGCGACAGGCGCCCGGCGGCCCGACCGGCGGCCAGGGCCGCCGCCGCCCGCGGCCGGACTCGCACCCGGTCCATGCAGCCTCCTCGACCCCCGCCCGCTGCAGGGTAGGCGGGGCATCGCCAGGCCCGGCCGGCCAACGCGCGGCACGAAACCGTTTCGCCCGATCGCGGTGCCGGCTACCCCTCGACGACCACGTCGGGGGCCGGCTCGACCGCCCCGCGGGCGAGGTCGGCGGCCGTGAGCCGGTCGAGGTCGAGGTCCGCCCCGTCCTGGCCCCAGCGGCGCAACGTGGCGCGCACGGCGTCGCGGGCGTCGGCGAACCGGCTGGCGACCATGCGCCGCGTGGCCCACTCGCGCTCCCGGTCGCGCAGGGCCTGCTCGATGCGGGCCACCTGCTCGTCGGTCGCGGGCAGGCCGTACACGTGGCGCACCGCGTCGCACAGCTCGATCCGGTAGTCGTGGCCGACCCGGACGAACTCGCCCGGCTTGCTGTTCATGCCGTTCTTGAGGTCGACCAGGCCGATGATCGCGGTGATGACCGGCCGGAACGCCGTCTCCCGCGGGACCCCCGGCGGGCGCGTCGTGGGCGGGCCCATCCAGACCGGCGGGCGCACGACCATCCATGGGTCGAACTTCGTGATCGGGTCGTCGTGGTGGATCACCTGCACGTGTCGCACGGTGTCGGGCAGCGCCGGGATCTCGTCGGCCCGGCTCACCTGCCCGAGCAGGCCCCGGGGGTCCACCGAAACCCGGTCCTGCGCCCAGCGTCGCCACAGGGCCGCGCGGAACGGCGTGCCCAGGTAGAGCCCGGCAGCCAGGCCCAGCTCGTCGAACCGGTCGGTCCCGCTGCCGGCCACGTCGAGGGCCACCTCCGCGCCCAGGCTCTCGCCGAAGTGCAGCACCCGCGGGCGCTGTGCGGCGGGCATCCCGGCGATCCGGTCGCGGATGCCCTCGAGCACGAGGCGCTGCTGCAGCTCACCGCCCTCGGTGAGGTGCAGCGACATGGCGCTGGGCATGCGCGCGTACTGCGGCACGAGGATCGCGCAGTCACCGCGGGTGAGGTACTCCACCGCCTCGGCGAACGAGTAGTTCACGTAGCCGACGCCGGTGGGCGCGGCCACGACGATCGTGCCGCGCTCGTAGCCGCCGAGGCGCTCGAGCTCGGCCAGCGCGATGCGGGCCCGGTCCTCCGGGCGGTCCGCG
>JALOLK010000147.1 GCA_025456015.1 Candidatus Nanopelagicales bacterium | reverse complement strand
CCAGGAGCCGGCGCATCTGGGTCGCGCCATCCGCTGACCTGTGCATGGACATGGACATGGACATCCCCCGTCCCAGCGCTGACGCGCGTCTGGCCACCCCCGTCGGTGGCGGCCTCGATCCTCGTCTGGGCGCGGCAGTCCTGCCACGGCCATTGGTCCCGAGTCCGCCGCCGATGGACCAGGGCGAGCGAGGCGATCGCTGCGCGGCGCATGACCCCGCCCGACGGCCGCACGGGGGGCAGACTGGGCGCGTGGCTGCCCACGACCATCCCATCTTCACGCTGCTGTACCGCGGCGTCTCCGAGCTCGGCGAGCACGCCTCGCTCGGCGCGACCCGCTCCGAGGTGCTGGCACAGGCGCACGGCCGGCTGCTCATCGTCGGCAGCGGCCCCGGGCACGACCTCGACCACGTGCCGGCGGCGGTCACGTCCGTGGTGGCCATCGAGCCAAGCCCGTCGATGCGCGCGGCCTCGCTGCCCCGGGTGCACGCGGCGCGGTCCCGCGGCCTGGAGGTCGAGCTCGTCGATGCGGTCGGGGAGCAGCTGCCGCTGCCCGACGACTCGGTGGACTCCGTGCTCTTCGCGTACGTGCTCTGCTCGGTTGAGTCGATGGAGCAGGTGCTCGCCGAGACGCGGCGGGTGCTGCGCCCCGAGGGGACGGTGTGCGTGCTCGAGCACGTGCGCGCCGCGCCGGGCACCTGGACCGACCGGCTGCAGCGGGTGGTCTCCGTGGGTGGGGTGTGGCCGTTCCTCATGGGCGGCTGCCACTGCCGGCGCGACACCCGCGGCGCCCTGGCCGCGGCCGGCTTCCACGTCGAGTCGCTGGCCGAGCGGACGCTGGCGAGCGTGCCGGTGGTCGGCTGGACCCTGGTCGGGGCCGGCCGCCCGTGACCGTCGAGGAGCCCGGGGAGGGTGGGCAGGGGGGCGAGGCACCAGAGGGGGAACCGGGCCACGTCGACGTCCTCATCGTCGGCGCGGGGGTCTCGGGCATCGGGGCGGCCTGGCGGCTGCAGCAGCGGTGTCCGAGGCGCTCGTACGTGATCCTGGAGGCGCGCGAGGACCTCGGCGGCACCTGGGACCTGTTCGGCTACCCCGGCATCCGCTCGGACTCGGACATGTACACGTTCGGCTACCCGTTCCGCCCGTGGCTGGGCGATCGCGGGCTCGCCGACGGCCCCAGCATCAAGGCGTACGTCCGCCAGACCGCACGCGAGGCGGGGATCGACCGGCACATCCGGTTCGGCCAGCGGGTGGTGTCCGCGGCGTGGTCGTCGGAGCGGGCCGGCTGGTGCGTCGAGGTCGAGGTGGGTCCGCAGCGCCGGCCGGTCCGGTGGACCGCCCGGTTCCTGTGGCTGTGCTCGGGCTACTACGACTACGCGCACCCGCACCGGCCCGACCTGCCGGGCGAGGAGGACTTCGCCGGGCGGGTCCTGCACGCCCAGCACTGGCCCGACGACCTGGACTGGGCCGGGCAGCGAGTGGTCGTGGTGGGCAGCGGGGCCACGGCGGTCACCCTCGTGCCTGCGCTGGCCGAGCGGGCCGCCGCCGTGACCATGCTGCAGCGCTCACCGACGTACCTCACGGCGCTGCCCAGCGCCGACCCTGTGGCTGACGCGCTGCGCCGCCGGCTGCCGGCCCGCCTCGCGCACCGGATGGTCCGGGAGCGCAACGTGGTGCTGAGCCAGGCCTTCTACCAGCTGTGCCGGCGCCGGCCGGACCTCGCGAGGCGACTGCTCCGCCGCGGCCTCGAGCGGCACCTGCCCGATCCGGCCGCGCTGGACGAGCACTTCACGCCCTCGTACGAGCCGTGGGACCAGCGGCTGTGCGTGGTGCCCGACGGCGACCTGCTCGAGGCCGTGCGCGCCGGGCGCGTGGACGTTGTCACCGACCGGATCGAGCGTCTCGTGCCGTCCGGGATCGCGCTGGCGTCGGGGCGGGTGCTGGAGGCCGATCTCGTGGTGCTCGCCACCGGGCTGACGCTCCTGCCGCTCGGCGGCCTGCCGCTGTGCGTCGACGGGGAGCCGGTCGACCTCGCCGCGCGGTACGCCTATCAGGGCCTGATGCTGTCCGGGGTGCCGAACCTGGCATTCACCGTGGGGTACGTGAACGCCTCGTGGACGCTGCGCGCCGACCTGGTCGCTCGCTTCGTGACCCGCCTGCTCGGGTTCATGGCGCGCGAGGGCGTGGCGTGGGTCGCCCCGCGGGCGCCTGCCCCCGGCGCCATCGAGGAGCGGCCCCTCATGGACATGACCTCGGGCTACATCAGGCGAGCCGAGCACCTGTTCCCGCATGCCGGCCGCCGGCCGCCGTGGAGCGTCGGCCAGAACTACCTGGTGGACCGGTGGCGGCTGCCGCGGGCCGACGTGACCGAGGGCATGCAGGTCGTGCGATGGGCCGACCGGGCCAGCAGCCGCACCCCGCCCGACGCCTCCGGGCGAGGATCCGCGAGCATGGCCGCCTCGAGGCATGGGAGGACCTGATGGGGCTGCCGAGGTTCGACTTCACGGCCGGGACCGCGCTCGTGACGGGGGCAGCCGGAGGCATCGGCGCCCAGCTGGCGCTGGGCCTGGCGAGGCGCGGCAGCGACCTGGTGCTGCTCGACATCGACACCGACGGCCTTGCCGCGGTGCGCGAGGCCGTGTCCGCAGCCGGCTCGGTCGACGTCTCGACCCACGTCGTCGACGTGGCCGACCGCGCCGCGCTGCTCGAGCTGGCCGGCGAGCTGGCCCAGACCCACCCCGACCTGCACCTGCTGGTGAACAACGCGGGTGTGGCGCTCGGCGGGCACTTCGAGCACCTCACGCTCGAGGAGTTCGACTGGGTGATGGACGTGAACTTCCGCGCGCCGGTGGCGCTCGTCCATGCGCTGCTGCCAACGCTGCGGGCCACCGCCGGGGCGCACATCGTGAACATGTCGAGCCTGTTCGGGCTCATCACGCCGGCCGGGCAGTCGGCGTACTCGTCGAGCAAGTTCGCGCTGCGCGGCTTCTCCGAGGTGCTGCGCGCCGAGCTCGGGCCAGCCGGGGTGGGCGTGACGACCGTGCACCCGGGCGGGGTGCGCACGTCGATCGCGACCTCGGCCCGGATCGCCGCCGGCGCGCCGGCCGACGAGGTCGTGCCCATGCTGCGGCAGTTCGACAAGCTGCTGCGCTACCCGCCGGACAAGGCGGCCGAGGAGATCCTG
>JALOLK010000146.1 GCA_025456015.1 Candidatus Nanopelagicales bacterium | reverse complement strand
GCCCGCCGTCGCGACCGACAGCCAGGGCACCTGGTCGTACGCCGTGTCGCCGGGGTTCTGGCACCGCAACGAGTCCACCGCGCGCCTCGGCCGCGACCTCGCCCGCTTCGACGCGAACGTTGCGGCGATGGCGGCCTCCGGCGCGCGCTTCCAGCTGCTCACCACGTTCAACGAGTGGGGGGAGGGCACGTCGGTGGAGTCCGCGACGCAGTGGGCCAGCGCGAGCGGGAAGGGTGCCTACCTGGATGTGCTCCACAAGCACCTCGGTGCCCGGGGGGCCACGCCGGCGCCCACCTCGACCACGGTGAGCCCGAGCCCGACGCCCACCACCGCGAGCCCGTCGCCGACCACGACGACGAGGCCCCCCACGGGCAACGACCCGGTCGTGGCCGCCGTCGGCGACATCGCCTGCGACCCGACCTCCAGCAGCTTCAACGGCGGCGCCGGCACGAGCACGAACTGCCGCCACACGGCGGTGGCCGACGCGATCGCCGGGGTGCCCGGGCTCACCGCGGTGCTCCCGCTGGGCGACATCCAGTACGAGGACGGGACGCTGGAGAAGTTCAAGGCCTCCTACGACCTGAGCTGGGGCCGGTTCAAGGCGATCAGCAAGCCGGTGCCGGGCAACCACGAGTACCTGACGAGCGGTGCCTCCGGCTACTACGCCTACTACGGCAGCATCGCGGGCGACCCGGCCAAGGGCTACTACAGCTACGACCTGGGCTCATGGCACGTCGTGGCGATCAACAGCAACTGCTCGCAGGCCGGGGGCTGCGCGGTGGGTTCGCCGCAGATGACTTGGCTCAAGGCCGACCTCGCCGCCCATCCCACGCAGTGCACGCTGGCCTACTGGCACCACCCGCTGTTCTCGTCGGGCCAGCACGGCAACAACCCGTCGATGGCGCCCATGTGGGACGCCCTGGCGGCGGCTGGCACCGAGCTGGTCCTCTCCGGGCACGACCACATGTACGAGCGGTTCGCGCCGCAGACCTCGGCTGGGGTCGCCAGCGCCACCGGGATCCGGCAGTTCGTCGTCGGCAGCGGGGGCAAGAACCACACCGGCGTGGGCACGCTGCAGGCCAACTCCGAGGCCCGCAACTCCGACACCTACGGCTCGCTGCAGCTGACGCTGCGGCCGGGTGCGTACGGCTGGGCGTTCCTGCCGGAGGCCGGGGGGACGTACGCGGACAGCGGGACGGCGCAGTGCCATTGAGCGGCCGGGGAGGAGGGGGTCGGCGGGTGATCGCCTGACCGACGCTGGTGGGGCCGGGTTCCTCCGGCCCCACCAGCGCCTGGGGGAGGACCGGCGTCACACCGTCAGGGGGACGTCCTCGATCGCCAGCGTCCGCAGCAGCTCGGCCGGGGTGGTGTTCCCGGCGACCGCGGCATCCACGCCGAGCCGCTGCAGCGAGCGGAAACCCTCTGCCGAGGCCGCGGCCATGATCGCGGCCTCTCCGGCCCCGGCCATCAGAGCGGTCCGGACCGATCGGTTGATCGGCAGCATCTCGTAGAGGGCGATCCGCCCGCGGTAGCCCGAGCCCCCGCACGCCCGGCAGCCCACGGCGGTCAGGCACGACGCCGCCTCGATGTCGTTCATGCCCAGCCGTCGCTGCGTGTCCGGGTCCACCGGCATCCGCACCGCGCACTCCGGGCACGGCCGGCGCACCAGGCGCTGGGCCATCGACAGGGTCAGCGACGAGGCCACGAGGTAGTTCGGCACCCCCATGTCGACCAGGCGCACCACTGCGGAGACCGAGTCGTTGGTGTGCAGCGTCGAGAGCACGAGGTGGCCGGTGAGCGCGGCGCGCACGGCCAGCTCGGCGGTCACCTGGTCGCGGATCTCGCCGACCATGATCACGTCCGGGTCCTGCCGCAGCGCCGAGCGCAGCCCGGCGGCGAAGGACGTGCCGTTCTTCTCCGAGACCTGCACCTGCGCCACGCCGGGCAGCTCGATCTCGACCGGATCCTCCAGCGTGATGAGGTTGCGCTCGTCGTCGACCATCTGCCGGATCGCCGAGTACAGCGTCGTGGACTTGCCCGAGCCGGTCGGGCCGGTGATGAGCACCAGGCCCTGCGGCAGGTGCAGCGCGTTCTGCAGGATCAGCTCCTGCTCCAGTCCCAGGCCCAGGTCGGACAGCTGCGGCAGCTCGCCCTGGTCGGCCAGGAGGCGCACGACGATCTTCTCGCCGTGCAGCGTCGGCAGCGTCGAGACGCGCAGGTTGCGGTCGTGGCCGTCGACGCGCAGCCGCGCCCGGCCGTCCTGCGGCACGCGCCGCTCCACGATGTCCAGGCCCGAGATGATCTTCGTGCGCGCCACGATGGTCGCGTGCCCGCTGCGGGGCAGGGTCATGAGGGGGCGCAGCGTGCCGTCCACCCGCACCCGCACCCGGACGCCGTCGCGCATGGGCTCGATGTGCACGTCGCTGGCGCCGGCGCGCACGGCGGCGGTCAGGATCTGCTGCACCGCGGCGACCGCACCGGCGTCGTCGCCGGCCTCGAGCGCCTTGTCGTCCTCCACGTCGAGCTCGGCGACGAACTTCTCCAGCGCATCCTCGGCCACCACCTGGCTCCAGATGCCGGCAATCCGCTCGCGCAACTGGCCCTCGGCGGCCACGACCACCTCGAGGCGCATCGCGCCGGCGCGCATGCGCAGGTCATCGAGGGCGACCACGTCGACCGGGTCGGCGACCGCCACGCGCAGCACCATGTCGTGCGCGGTGAGCGGCAGCACCACGTGCTGCACGGCGACCGCCTGGGGGATCCGCCGGGACACGGTCGGGTCGATGATCTGCGTGTCGAGGTCGACCACCATGAGCCCGTGCATGTCGGCCAGCGCCGCGGCCACCGCGCGATCGTTCACCACGCCGCGGTCGATGAGCACCCGGCCAAGGCGCCGCCGTGCGCCGCGCGGGTCGAGGGCCTGCTCCTCCAGCGCCGCGCCGAGCTGCTCGGCCGTGATGACGCCCCACCCGACCAACGTGTCGCCCAGCCGCCTGCGCATCATCGCCTGGCCCCTCTCCTCGTCCGAGGGGTTGTCGGCAGGCTTGGGGCCCCGATTGAGCCGAACGGGGGAGCCCTCAGGCGACGGGCACGCTCGCCAGCCAGGCGCGCAGGGCACGCTCGCCAGCCAGGCGCGCACCTCGGCGGGGGAGCGCAGCCGGTGCCAGCGCAGGTCCGCCCAGGTGGTGCTCGCCATCGCCGGGAGGTAGCGCCGGCGGTAGAGCCCAACGCCCTCCCATGTCCAGCGGATGATGCTGCGCTCGGGGTCGTGCAGCGCCAGCACCATCGGCAGCTGCTCGCGGTTGCCGTTCCACAGCTCGACGCGGCGGACCACCCGCCCGGCGGTGCGTCGCAGGACCCGGGCCATCACGACCGACCGGGGGAGGTCCAGCCACACGATCGTGTCGGCTCGGGCCCAGATGCCCGTGGCCACCTGCGCGTAGTTGCCGCACACCACCCAGCCGCCGGCGGCGGTGTCGGCCTCGTCGAGGGCCCGGTGCACGGCGGCCCGGAAGGCGGGCGTCGGCGTCGGGGTCCACCCGGGCCCGTGGTGCAGGGCGTCGAGCTCGACGTGCGGCACGCCCAGCCGCTCCGCGAGCGCATCGGCGAGCGTGGTCTTGCCTGAGCCGGAGTTGCCCACCACCACGACCCGTCGCACGCCGGTGATCGTAGGGGCGGTGCGCCCCACGGGGGTCCCATCGCGACTAGCGTGCAGGACATGCGCTTCCTGCACGAGATGCCCGCCCACGACCTCACCTACGACGACGCCTTCCTGGTGCCGACCCGCTCCGCCGTCGCGTCGCGCTTCGAGGTCGACCTCACGACCCCCGACGGCTCCGGCGCGACCATCCCCATCGTCGTGGCCAACATGACGGCCGTCGCGGGCCGGCGCATGGCCGAGACGGTGGCCCGCCGCGGCGGCCTGGTGATCATCCCGCAGGACATCGCGGTCGAGCTCGTGGCCGAGGTGGTCGCCTGGGTCAAGGCGCGGCACCCCATCTACGACACGCCGGTCACGCTGGCCCCCGACGACACGATCGGGGCGGCGCTGTCGCTGATCCACAAGCGTGCCCACGGCGCCGCGGTCATCGAGCGCGACGGCGTGCCCGTCGGCATCCTCACGGAGTCCGACTGCACCGACACGGACCGCTTCGCCCATGTCGCCGACGTCATGACCGAGGAGGTCTTCACGCTGCCCGACGGGGTCGCGCCGCGCGAGGCCTTCGAGGCGATGCACCGCGCGCGGCGCAAGGTGGCGCCGGTGGTCGGCCCGGACGGCTGCATGGTCGGCGTGCTCACCCAGCCGGCCGCGCTGCGGGCCGCCGTGTACGCGCCGGCGCTCGACGCCGACGGCCGGCTGCGGGTGGGGGCGGCCATCGGCGTGAATGGCGACGTGCGCGGCCGCGCCGAGGCGCTGCTCGCCGCGGGCGTCGACATCCTCGTGGTCGACACCGCGCATGGCCACCAGGAGAAGATGGTCGAGGCGCTCAACGCCGTGCGCCGCGCCCGGCACGTCGCCCCGCACGTGCCGGTCGTCGCGGGCAACGTGGTCACGGCCGCCGGCACGCTGGACCTCATCGAGGCCGGTGCCGACATCGTGAAGGTCGGGGTGGGCCCGGGAGCCATGTGCACCACGCGCATGCAGACCGGGGTCGGCCGCCCGCAGCTCTCCGCCGTGATCGACTGCGCGACGGCCGCCCGCCGCGAGGGTCGCTGGATCTGGGCCGACGGCGGCGTGCGCCACCCGCGCGACGTCGCGATCGCCCTGGCCGCCGGCGCGGGGGCGGTCATGATCGGCTCGTGGTTCGCCGGCACGTACGAGTCGCCCGGCGACCTGCAGGTCGATCCGTCCGGGCGTGCCTACAAGGTCAGCTTCGGCATGGCCTCGGCACGGGCGGTGCGCGGCAGGACCGTCGAGGACTCGCCGTTCGACCGGGCCCGCAAGACCATGTTCGAGGAGGGCATCTCGCACTCGCGCATGTTCATCGACCCCGAGCGGCCCGGCGTGGAGGACCTCCTCGACGCCATCACCTCGGGGGTCCGGTCGGCGTGCACCTACGCCGGGGCAACCTCGCTGCCGGGCTTCCACGAGCGGGCGCTGCTCGGGGTGCAGTCCGCCGCCGGCTACGCCGAGGGCCGCCCCCTCGACCGGAGCTGGTGACCCCCCCGGCTTCAGCACTGCGTCGCGGCATCCTCGTCCCTCCTCCCCCTCGCGGACTCTCCCGATCTTGCTCAGATCTCCCGGAGTTCACGGAGAGTCGAACACGATCGGGAGCGTTGGGGGATGGGGGAGCGCTGGGCAGGGGGGAGTCGAGACGTGCCCGGGTGATCAGGAGGCGGCAGCGGTGCGGGCAGCCTCCTGCTCGGTCGTCGCCCCCTCGGTGACGAGCCCACCGCCGGCGTTCTCCAGGTGCGCCCGCACGAACCACTGGAACTGCTCGAGCTGCCCGCTCTGGCCGATGAGCAGGTCCTGCGTGACCGGGTCCGGCTCGTCGGTCGCGTCGATGGCCTGGCGGTGGGCCTCGATCACGCCGGTGTAGACCAGGTCCAGCGCGGCCAGGTGGCTGATCGCGTCCGCACGGCCGATGCTGTAGTCGTCCCAGTGCCGCGCCGCGACCAGCGCTCCGGGCGTGCCCTGCGGCGAGCCCCCCAGGGTCGCGATGCGCTCGGCCGCCTCGTCGACCATGCCGCTCACGGCCTCGTACTGCGGGTCCAGCATCGTGTGCACGGCGATGAAGTGCGGCCCCACGACGTTCCAGTGGATGTGCTTGAGCGTGAGCGACAGGTCGGCCAGGGCGTGCAGGCGCTCCTGCAGCAGCTCGATCACCTGCTGGGCATGGTCGGGCTCCAGCCCCGGGACCGTGAACCGCACCGACGAGATCCCCTCGTTGCTGCTGACCGACGAGGTCTCCTCGTCGGCGCTGACGTCGGCCCGGCTCCGCTGCTGCTTCGACATGCGCCCCCGCTACCCCTCAGCCGGCCGGCCAACCGCCCTCCCGCGTCCCGCCATGCCGGGGCGACGTCCAGCTGGCTGGCCCAACGACCTCGCACATCGCC
>JALOLK010000090.1 GCA_025456015.1 Candidatus Nanopelagicales bacterium | reverse complement strand
GCAGCACGCCGAGGATGCCGCTGGGGGGCACGTGCACGTCGATCCCCGCGATGCGCGCGGTCGGCCGGGGATCGGGCATGCGTCCATCGTAGATCGGCGGCGAGCACTGCACTCGCGGGTTCCGCGACGCGGCTCGCGCCGGGATTCCGGGCCCGCGTGGCACCGCGACCCGGCGCACCGCGGGCAACGGCGAGCGATCCCGGCGCACCTGGCGCGGGGCAGGACCGGGGCGGGACTGGGCGGGACCGCCACCCGGGCGGGGCTGCGGCGCGGGGGGCCGAGGATGTCGCACCCCGGACGTACCGTGTGGCCATGCCCGACACGACCACGCTGCCGGCCCGGCCCACGCTCTCGCTGTCGCCATCGCGCGCCCAGGACTTCCAGGCCTGCCCGCTGCTGTACCGCTTCCGGGTCCTCGACCGGCTGCCCGAGCCGCCCAGCCCGGCGGCAGTGCGGGGCACCCTGGTGCATGCCGTGCTCGAGGCCCTGTTCGACCTGCCCCCGGCCGAGCGCACCCTGGAGGCCGCGATCGACCTGCTCGCGCCCCAGTGGGCCGGCCTTGTCGAGCAGCGGCCCGAACTGGTCGCCATGCTCGAGGGTCTGGCGACCCGGCCGGGCCCGGACCGGCAGGAGGGCCGGGACGGACAGTCGGACGAGGGCGCGTGGCTGCGCGGCGCCGGCGACCTGCTCGAGGCGTACTTCGGCCTGGAGGACCCATCCCGCCTCGAGCCCGCGGCCCGGGAGCTGCGGGTGGAGGCGACGCTGCCCTCGGGCCTGGTGCTGCGTGGGTTCGTCGACCGGCTCGACGTGGCGCCGACCGGCCAGGTCCGGGTGGTGGACTACAAGACGGGCCGGCCGCCGGGGGTGGGGTACGAGGCCCGCGCGATGTTCCAGATGCGGTTCTACGCCCTCGTGCTCTGGCGCATGCGCGGAGAGGTGCCCACCGTCCTGCAGCTCATGTACCTGGCCACCGGCGTGGTGCTGCGCTACGAGCCCGACGAGGACGACCTCCGCGCGATGGAGCGCAAGCTCGAGGCGCTCTGGGCCGCGATCAGCCGCGCGATGCAGCTCGGCGACTGGCGGCCCAGCACCTCGGCGCTGTGCCAGTGGTGCGCCCACCAGGCGCTGTGCCCGGCGTGGGGTGGCACCCCGCCGCCGCTGCCGGCCCTGCCCGAGGACGCGATCGGGGCCCTGCGTGCCGGGCCGGGAGCCGCGCCCGACGGGGACGCGCCGAGGGCCCTGCTGACCCTCGGCGACTGACGCCGCGCTACTCGGTCCGGATCGCGGCGAGCACGTCGAGGTTCGCCGCGCGCCGGGCCGGCCAGACCGCGGCGAGCACCCCCACGACGGCCGTGGCGACGAAGACGATGCCGATGAGCGTCCACGGGACGGCCAGCACCGTGATGCCCTCCGCCACGAGGACCCGTTGCAGCGCGATGCCCAGGCCCAGGCCCAGCAGCACCCCGGTGACCGCCCCGAAGAAGCTGATCACGATCGACTCCCAGCGGATCATGGTGCGCACCTGGCGGCGCAGCGTGCCAACGGCGCGCAGCATCCCGATCTCGCGGGTGCGCTCGATGATCGACAGGGCGAGGGTGTTCACGACGCCGAAGATCGCGATGATCACGCTCAGGCCGAGCAGGGCGTAGACCAGGTTGAGCAGCTGGTTGATCTGCCCGGTGATCGACTCCTTGAACTCGGTCTGGTCCTGGATCTGCACGACGGGGTAGGCCGCCTGGATGTCGTCGAGCTCGGCGCGGACCGCGTCGACGTCCGCACCCTCCTCGAGGGCGACGTAGAGGAACGAGTCCACGACGGGCAGGCCCGCCTCCTCGAGGGTGTCCAGGGAGACCACCCATCCCTCGAACGCGGCCTGGGGCTCGTAGGTCGCCTCGAGGACCAGCGAGTCGACCTCGCCGTTGCCCCACGTGATCGTGACCTCGTCGCCCACCTGCACGCCAGCAGCCGCGGCGGCCGCCGAGTCGGCGATCGCACCGCCGTCGGCCAGGAGCAGCGGGTCGAAGTCCAGGGCGTTCACCTGGCCGAACGTCTGCGGATCGACGCCGACCACGCTCGCGCCCTCGTCGTTGACCAGCGCAGGGGCCTGCCGGACCGGCGACACCGTGGCGACACCGGGCACCGCGGCGATGGCGTCGGCCACCTCCGTGGTGAACGGGACGAAGCTCGTCGGCTGCACGATGACGTCCGCAGTGATCACGTCGTCCACGAGCGCATTGGTCGAGGCGGTCGTCGAGGAGCCCAGCACCCCGATGGCGGTCACCAGCGCGAGCCCGATGAGGATGGCGGTGGCGGTGGCCGCGGTCCTACGCCGGTCGCGCTGGGCATTGCGCACGGCCAGCCGGCCGACCGCCCCCATGCGGTTCACGGGGGCTCCGACCACGCCGACCAGCGCACGGCTGAAGACCGGCGCCAGCACGATCACGCCGACGAGCAGGGCCGCCGCGCCGGCGCCGAGGGTCTGCAGCCGCTCCGGCGCGTCCTCGACCAGCACCGGCAGCAGCACGGCGACGAGACCCAGCGCGACCAGCAGGCCGCCCACGATCGCCCGGACGCGCAGGCTGCGCGTGGGCAGGGCCACCTCGTCGCGCATGGCCGCCACCGGCGGCACCTGCGAGGCGCGGCGGGCAGGGAACCAGGCCGCGACGACCGTCACGACCGTGCCCACCACCAGGCCGATCACGATGGTGCGCGGAGCCAGCACGAGGTCACCGGCGGGCAGCTCCGCGCCGAAGAGGGCCAGCAGCTGGCGCAGGCCCAGCGCCACCCCGATGCCCAGCGCGATGCCGAGCACGCCGCCGAGCACGCCGAGGATGAGCGCCTCCCCCACCACCGACCACGTGATCTGGGACTTGCTGGCCCCGATCGCCCGCAGCAGCGCGAGCTCCTTGGTCCGCCGGGCGACCAGCATCGAGAACGTGTTGAGGATGATGAACGTGCCCACGAACAGGGCGATGAACGCGAACACGAGCAGGAACGTGTTCACGAAGCCCAGCGCGTCGGCGAAGGCGTCGGCCTGCTCGTCCTGCAGCTCCTGGCCGGTGCTCACCCGCCAGTCCGGTCCGAGCTCGGCGGCGATCGCGTCGCGCAGCTGCTCGGGGGTCGTGCTGGCCTGCCCGAGCACGGCGAGGTCGTTCCACGCGTCCGGGCCGACGAACGTCTCCTGGGCGTACTGGCGCTCGAACAGCGTGAGCGTGGCCCCACCGAGTGTCCCGGAGACGCCGAAGCGCACCAGGCCCACGACCTCGGCCGCCAGGCGTGGGCCCTGCGTGACGACGGTGACGGTGTCGCCGACGGCGAACCCGCCACGCTCGGCGGTGTTGAGGTCCAGGGCGATCTCGTCGGCGGCAGCCGGCGCGCGGCCCTCGACGAGGGTGACCGAGCTGAGCTTGGGCTCGTCGGGGAACTCGGGGAACGACGCCCCGATCTGGGGCGGCCCATTGCCGCCGACCGGCTGGCCCTCGGCATCGAGCAGGGCCACGCCGGTCACCTGGACCACGCCGGTCACCTGGGCGACCCCGGGGACGGCGGCGACCTGGTCGAGCACCGACTGGGGCACCACGGAGGCCACCGAGCCGGTGCCGTCCTCCCCGCCGGCGGCGAGCTCCTGGGACACCACCACGTCGGCCACGTCGCCGCTGAAGAGCTGGTCGAAGGTGCCCTTGAGCGTGTCGGTGAAGATGAACGTGCCCACCACGAAGGCCACGCCGAGCACCACGGCCAGCCCCGAGAGCAGCATCCGGGCCTTGTGCGCCTTCAGGGAGCGCCAGGTCGCCTTGAGCATGGGTCAGGCCTGCTCGGCCGGGCCGGCGGCGGCCGCAGGTCCGCCAGCCGCGCCGCGCCCTGCCTCGAGGACGCCGTGCGCCCCCGGTGCCTGCTCGAACGACTTCATCCGGTCCAGGATGGTCGCCGCATCCGGGTCCACGAGCTCGTCGACGAGTGCACCGTCGGCCAGGAACACCACGCGGTCGGCGTAGGACGCCGCGTGCGCGTCGTGGGTGACCATGACGATGGTCTGGCCGAACTCGTCGACGCTGCGGCGCAGGAACCCGAGCACCTCGGCGCCGGACTTCGAGTCGAGGTTGCCGGTCGGCTCGTCGGCGAAGATGATCGCCGGCCGGGTGACCATGGCCCGTGCGCACGCCACCCGCTGCTGCTGGCCGCCGGACAGCTCGCTGGGACGGTGCGTGAGTCGGTCGGCCAGGCCGACCGTGCCCACCACGAGGTCGAACCAGTCACGGTCGACCTTCGCCCCGGCGATGTCGATGGGCAGGGTGATGTTCTCCTCGGCCGTGAGCGTGGGGACCAGGTTGAACGCCTGGAACACGAAGCCCATGCGCTCGCGGCGCAGCCGGGTGAGCTCGTTGTCCTTCATGCGGGTGAGGTCGGCGTCGCCGATGAAGACCTGGCCCGAGGTGGCCGAGTCGAGGCCGGCCATGCAGTGCATGAGCGTCGACTTGCCCGAGCCCGAGGGCCCCATGATCGCGGTGAACCGACCGGCCTGGAACGCCACGTCGATGCCACGCAGGGCCACGACCTCGGTGTCGCCCTCCCCGTACACCTTGCGCAGGGATGCCGCCCGCGCCGCGGCTGTGCCGGGGCTCGCCGTGGGTGTGGCTGGGGTGGCCGTCGCCGCGGCCGCCTGGGGGTCGTCGGGGGCGGCAGCGCCGTCCATGAAGCACCATCCTCGTGTGGGGTCTGGGGTGGAAGTCTACGTTCGCCCGAGTCGCCGGGCCGCCGATCGGTCCACAGGCCCCACCCCCCCTCCTCCGGTGATCCATGCAGGTTGGTGCGCCAAGAGCGACCAGAACCTGCATGGATCACGAGGGGGGTGAGGGGGGTGAGGCGCTGGTGGCGACGAGCTCCCGCAGGGCGGCGACGTCGAGGCCGTCCAGCGACTGGCGCACCACCACCCGCGGCCGCGGCTCGTGACGCACCAACCCCTCGACCGCCACGACCGTGGCACCCGCCGACCACCCCGCCTGGACGCCGTTCACCGAGTCCTCGAGCACGACGCAGCGCTCGATGGGCACGTCGAGCAGCCCGGCGGCGTGCAGGTAGGGCTGCGGGTCGGGCTTGCCGCGCGCCACCTCGTCGCCGGCCACCGTCACCGGGAACGCCGGGAGCCCCTCGTCGGCCAGCCGTCCGGCGATGACCTCCATGATCGAGCGGACCGACGCCGACACGAGCGCGAACGGCAGGCCCTCGGCCGCCACCTCGGCCACCAGCGCCGCGGCGCCCGGCTGCAGCACGATCTCGCCGCCGGCGCGGACCTCGTCGAGGAACCCCGCCACCACCCTCCGGCCCACCTCGTCGACCGGGACGCTCGTGCCGGTGAACCGACGCATGTACGCCGCTGCCTGCGGCAGGGCCAGGCCCAGGATCGCCCGCTGGTCGTCCGGGCCCCAGCCGGAGCCACCGAGGTCGGCCACGACGCGCTCCTCGGCGCGCATCCACAGCGGCTCGGTGTCGACCAGCAGCCCGTCCATGTCGAACAGGACCCCCGCCAGGCCGGTGCCGTCAGCCAGCATTGAAGTACGACGCCTCGGGGTGGTGCAGGATCATCGCGGAGGTCGACTGCTCCGGGTGCAGCTGGTACTCCTCGGAGAGCTCCACGCCGATCCGGCCGGGCTCGAGCAGGTCGATGATGACCACCTGCTGCTCGACGTCGGGGCAGGCCGGGTACCCGAACGAGTACCGCTCGCCCTGGTAGCCCTGCTTGGCGATGAGCCGGGCGCGGTCGTCGTCGTCCCCCCCGGCGATGCCGAGCTCGCCGCGCACGCGGGCGTGCCAGTACTCGGCCAGCGCCTCGGTGAGCTGGACACCCAGGCCGTGCAGCTCGACGTACTCGCGGTAGGCGTTCGCCTCGAACAGCCTCGCCGCCGCCTCCGAGACCGGGGTGCCCATCGTCACCACGTGGAAGGCCACCACGTCGGGCCGGCCCTCGGCGAGCACCGCCTCACGCGAGCGGAAGAAGTCGGCCAGGCACAGGTGCCGGTCGCGGCGCTGCCGCGGGAAGCGCAGCCGGTGCAGCTCGCGCGGCTCCCAGCCAGCCGCCAGCGGCTGCTCCCCCGCCTCAGCCAGCCCCGCCGGGTCCAGGACGACCAGCTCGTCGCCCTCGGCCCAGCACGGGAAGTAGCCGTACACCACGGCGGCACCGAGCAGGCCCTCGGTGTGCATCCGGTCCAGCCACATGCGCAGGCGCGGGCGCCCCTCGGTCTCGACCAGGGCCTCGTAGTCCGGGCCGTCGCCGCGTGAGGACTTCAGCCCCCACTGCCCGAGGAACAGCGCCCGCTCGTCGAGGTAGGCCGCGTAGTCGGCCAGGGGGATGCCCTTGACCACCCGCGCCCCCCAGAACGGCGGCGTGGGCACCGGGTTGTCGCCAGCCACGTCGCTGCGGGCCGGCAGGTCCGCCTGCTCGTCCCCGCCGTTGGAGCGCCGGGCCACGCGCCGGGTGCGCAGCGCGGGAAGCTCGGCGCCGTCCTCGCCGCGCTTCACGGCCATGAAGGCGTCCATGAGGCGCAGGCCCTCGAACGCGTCGCGCGCGTAGCGGACCTCGCCACGGTAGAGGGCGGCGAGGTCCTCCTCCACGAACGCCCGGGTCAGCGCCGCCCCGCCGAGCAGCACCGGGAAGCGCTCGGCGACCCCGCGGTCGTTCATCTCCTCGAGGTTCTCCCGCATGATCACGGTGCTCTTCACGAGCAAGCCGGACATGCCGACGAGGTCGGCGTCGTGCTCCTCGGCCGCGGCCAGGATCGCCGAGACCGGCTGCTTGATCCCGATGTTCACGACGCGGTAGCCGTTGTTGGTCAGGATGATGTCGACGAGGTTCTTGCCGATGTCGTGCACGTCGCCCTTGACCGTGGCCAGCACGATGGTGCCCTTGCCGGCGGACTGCTCGCCCTCCACCTTCTCCATGTGCGGCTCGAGGTGGGCCACCGCGGCCTTCATCACCTCGGCGCTGGTGAGCACGAAGGGCAGCTGCATGTCGCCCCGGCCGAACAGCTCGCCGACGACCTTCATGCCCTCGAGCAGGGTGTCGTTGATGATCTCCAGGGGCCCGCGGCGCTGCAGCGCCTCGTCGAGGTCGGCCTCCAGGCCGGTCCGCTCCCCATCGATGATCCGCCGCTGCAGGCGCTCGTCGAGCGGCAGGGCGGCGAGCTCCTCGGCCTTGCTCTGCGACGAGGACTGCGCGGTGGCTCCGGCGAACAGCTCGAGGAACCGGGCCAGCGGGTCGTAGGTGAGGCTGCCGTCCTCGGCGTACTCGCGGCGGTCGTGGACCAGGTCGAGGGCGACCTGGCGCTGCTCGTCACCGATCCGCGCGATCGGCAGGATCTTGCTGGCGTGCACGATGGCCGAGTCCAGCCCGGCCTCGAGGCACTCGTGGAGGAACACCGAGTTCAGCACCTGGCGGGCGGCCGGGTTCAGGCCGAACGAGACGTTCGACAGCCCGAGCGTGGTCTGCACCTCGGGGTGCAGGGCCTTGAGTTGGCGGATCGCCTCGAGGGTCTCGATGCCGTCGCGGCGGGTCTCCTCCTGGCCGGTGGCGATCGGGAAGGTCAGGCAGTCGACGAGCACGTCCCGCGGGGGGATCCCGTGCTGGTCGCGCAGGTCGCGGATGAGGCGATCGGCGACCCGCACCTTCCACTCGGCGGTGCGGGCCTGCCCCTCCTCGTCGATCGTGAGCGCGACGACCGCGGCGCCGTACTCCTTCACCAGCGGCACGATCTGGGCGAATCGTGAGCCGGGGCCGTCGCCGTCCTCGTAGTTCACCGAGTTCACGACCGCGCGCCCACCGAGCATCTGCAGGCCTGCCTCCAGCACGGCCGGCTCAGTCGAGTCCAGCACCAGGGGCAGGGTCGAGGCCGTGGCCAGGCGCCCGGCGAGCTCGCGCATGTCGGCCACGCCGTCGCGGCCGACGTAGTCCACGCAGAGGTCGAGCAGGTGCGCCCCGTCGCGGATCTGCTCGCGGGCGATCTCCAGGCACGTCTCGTGGTCGCCGGCGAGCATCGCCTCGCGGAAGGCCTTGGAGCCGTTCGCGTTGGTCCGCTCGCCGATGGACAGGTAGGAGGTGTCCTGCCGGAACGGGACGGACTGGTACAGGCTCGCGGCACCGGCCTCGACGATCGCGGTGCGCGGCTCGACGGCGCGGCCGCCGACCCGCTCGACGACCGCGCGCAGGTGCTCGGGCGTCGTGCCGCAGCAGCCGCCGACCAGCGCCAGGCCGAAGTCGGCGGTGAAGTGGTCGTGCGCGGCGGCGAGCTCGGCAGGGGTCAGCGGGTAGTGGGCCCCCTGCGGGGTGAGCTCGGGCAGGCCGGCGTTCGGCATCGCCGAGAGCCCGACCCGGGCGTACCGGGAGAGGTGGCGCAGGTGCTCGCCCATCTCGGCCGGTCCGGTCGCGCAGTTCAGGCCGATGACGTCGATGCCCAGGGGCTCGAGCGCGGTCAGGGCCGCCCCGATCTCCGTGCCGAGCAGCATGGTGCCGGTGGTCTCGACGGTCACCTGGGCGAACAGGCCGACCTGCCGCCCGGCGTGGGCCATCGCCCGACGGGCGCCGATGAGCGCGGCCTTGGCCTGCAGCAGGTCCTGCGCGGTCTCGATGAGCACCGCGTCGACGCCGCCGGCGAGCAGGCCCTCGACCTGCTCCTGGTAGGCGTCGCGCAGGTCCACGAAGCTGGCGTGGCCCAGCGTCGGCAGCTTCGTGCCCGGGCCCACCGAGCCCAGCACCCACCGCGGTCGGTCCGGCGAGCTGTAGCCGTCGGCGACCTCCCGGGCCACCCGGGCACCGGCCTCGGCCAGCTCGCGGATGCGGTGGGCGATGTCGTACTCGCCGAGGTTGGCCAGGTTGGCGCCGAAGGTGTTGGTCTCGACGCAGTCCACCCCGGCGTCGAAGTACGCCGCGTGCACCGCCGCGACGATGTCGGGGCGGGTGACGTTGAGGATCTCGTTGCAGCCCTCGTAGCCCTCGAAGTCGTCGAGCGAGGGGTCCTGCGCCTGGAGCATCGTGCCCATCGCGCCGTCGGCGACGATGACGCGCTCGGACAGGGCACGGAGCAGGTCGGATGCGGTCATGGTGGCCCCAAGGGTACGGGCTGGGGACGAATCGGACGGAGCACCCGTGGACCGGGGCGTATCCTTGACGCCGTTTGGTGTGGGCGTGCACGGGGGTTGGGTCATGGGTGCTGGCAGGGTGGGTCGACGCGCGGGGGCCGTCGGCCTGGCGGCGGTGCTGCTCGTCGGCTGCGGATCGCAGGGGCCTCAGGGGTCCGGCGCCTCCAGCCCTGCCCCGTCGGCCTCGGCCCCGGTGGCATCCCCGAACCCCTCCCCCGCGCTCACCGACGCCGCCGGCCGGGAGCTCACCGAGGCCGAGGCCCAGGCGTTCCGCGAGGCCACCGACGTCGTCGTTGCGTACCGGCAGGTCGTGATCGACCTGCTGAGCGGATCGCGCACCGAACTGAACGACCTCAACTCCGTCGTGCAGGGCGACCTGCTCGACGACGACCTCCGCAACATGCAGCGGAGCATCGTGGACGGCCGACGCGCCAAGTCGGGCGCTCAGGTCGTGCTCGTCTCCTCAACCCCAGTGTCCGTGGATCTCGGGACCGAGCCCCCGAAGGTGCGCGTGAGGGCCTGCATGGACCTGAGCGAGATCGAGTTCACCCAACCGGATGGTTCGCGTAATGCGGGCACTCGCGGCCAGGCCGACTACATCGTGACCCAAGCCGAC
>JALOLK010000089.1 GCA_025456015.1 Candidatus Nanopelagicales bacterium | reverse complement strand
CACGTACTCGTCGAGGTCGGAGGTCGCCACGATCTGCGTGCCCCGGGCGCCGGCAGTGTCGAGCAGCGCGCGGGCCCCGTGGGCCAGCGCGGGCAGGTCCCCGGAGTCCAGGCGGATGGCGCCGAGCTCGGGGCCGGCGACGGCCAGCGCGCGTCGCACGCCGGCGAGGGTGTCGTAGGTGTCCACGAGCAGGGTGGTGCCCGTGCCCAGGGCGGCCACCTGGGCGGCGAACGCGTCGTCCTCGGTGTCGTGCAGCAGGGTGAAGGCGTGCGCAGCCGTGCCCGCGGTGGGGATGCCGTGGCGCAGCCCGGCGGCCACGTTGCTCGTGCTGGCGAACCCGGCCAGGTAGGCGGCGCGGGCGGCGGCGACGGCGGCCTGCTCGTGCGTGCGCCGTGATCCCATCTCGATGAGCGCGCGGCCCCGGGCCTGCACCCACATGCGGCTGGCGGCCGAGGCCACCGCCACGTCGTGGTTGAGCACGGACAGGACCAGGGTCTCGAGCAGCACGCCCGTGGCGAAGTCGGTGCGCACCGTGAGCAGGGGCACCTCGGGGAAGAAGACCTCGCCCTCGGGGTAGCCGTCGATGTCGCCGTCGAAGCGGTAGCTCGCCAGCCAGGCGAGGGTGTCCGTCGACACGATGCGGTGCTCGGCCAGGTGGGCCAGCTCGGCCTCGCCGAACCGGAAGCCCTCGATGAGCTCGAGCAGCCGGCCCGTGCCGGCGTTCACCGCGTAGGCGCGGTCCGCGGGCAGCCGGCGGTTGAACACCTCGAACGTGCAGCGCCGACCCGCCGTCCCGTGCTGCCGGGCCGCATCGACCATCGTGAACTCGTAGTGGTCGGTGAGCAGGGCCGGACTCGCGGACGCGGTCATGCAGCGAAGGCTAGGGCTCGGTGGCCCGTGCGGCTGTCCGGCCCGATCAGCACACGCCCGCGGGGCCGGGGCCTGCGGCGTCCGAGCGCTCGCGGGCCACCGGCGCCCCCGCGCAGGTGGAGCCGGCCACGTGGTAGCAGGCCAGGCACAACCAGGTGGTGCCGAAGTCCAGCGCGGCGTCGCTGGCGCACCCGGCGCAGGGCCGGGCCGCGGCGACGGGGGCGGCGTCCGAGGGCACGGGCGCCATCCTGCGGCCCTGCCCCGGCCCGGGCAACCGGGACCCGCCTGCGAGCCCGACCGATCCCGTACGTGACCAGCAGCACAGCCGATCCGCGCCGGCGTCCCGCCGCGGCCCCCTACGATGGTCGAACTTACGCCACCGTAGGTTGGGAGCCTCGAACATGACGGGATCACCCCGGACCCCTCAGACTGGCACGGTGGAACCCCCCGCCGACCTCGCCCCCGACGATGCCGCGGACGCCCCGGTCGCACCGCGCGAGCGACTCGGCCACGCGGTGGCGCACGCCAAGGAGGCGGTCAAGCCCAGGCTGCGCGGGTGGCTGCACTTCGGTGCCGGCCCGCTGGCCCTGGTGCTGGGCCTGGCGCTCATGGTGGTCACCCCGACCGAGCGGCTGCGCGCAGCGGTGGCCGTGTACGTGATCACCACGGTGCTGCTGTTCGGGGTGAGCGCGGCCTACCACCTCGGCGCCGGGCGGCCGAGCGTGAACGCGTTCCTGCGCAAGCTCGACCACGCGAACATCTACCTGTTCATCGCCGGCTCGTACACCCCGTTCGCCGCGGCGCTGCCCGACCAGCGCCTGGGCGCCACGATCCTGGCGCTGGTCTGGGGCATCGCCCTGGTCGGCCTGCTGCTGCCGATCGCGTGGTTGCACGCCCCGCGCTGGATCACCGCCGGGTCCTACATCGCGCTGGGCTGGGTGGCGGTGTTCTACCTGCCGTCGTTCTGGACCGCGTTCGGACCGGCGGTGGTCGCCCTGCTCGCGCTGGGCGGGGTGCTCTACACGGTCGGCGGGGTGGTCTACGCCCGCAAGCGGCCCAACCCCTTCCCGGGCTGGTTCGGCTTCCACGAGGTCTTCCACGCCTGCACGATCGCGGCCTACCTCGTGCAGTACGTCGCGGTCGCCATGGTCGTCACGGGCTGAGCGGGCGGCGCCGGGCGGGCGGAGCACAATGCCCCCGTGCCGATCCTCGCCCGCGCCACCGACGCCCCGCCGCCCTGGCTGACGTACGGGGCGATCCTGGTCGGCGGCATGCTCGGCGGCACGACCCGGTACCTGGCCGGCCTGGCGGTGCCCCCGACGCCGGGGCGCATCCCGTGGGCCATCCTCGTGGTGAACCTCCTGGGGGCGTTCGTGCTCGCCGCACTGCTCTCCGGCTGGCTGCGCCGTGGCCACGTGGCGCATCCCTGGCGGCCGTTCCTGGCCACCGGGGTCCTGGGCTCCTTCACGACGTGGTCGACGTTCATGGCCGACACCCTCGACCTGGTCCGGGCCGGCGTGCCGGGCCTGGCGCTCGGGTACCTGCTCGGGGCGACCGCGCTGGGGGTCGGCGCTGCCGCACTCGGCTGGTCCCTGGCGGCGCGGGCCGTGCCCGCGGCCGTGGCTCCACGCCCCGACGGGCACCTGCCGTGAGCCCCGACGCCGGCTGGTGGGCCCAGATCGACGACCTGCACCTGCTCGGGGTGGCGCTCGGGGCCGGGCTGGGCTCGATCGTGCGCGCCTTCGTGGACCGATCCGTCACCGCGCTGGTCGGGCTGCCCCGGCTGCCCTGGGCCACGCTCGGGGTGAACGTCGCCGGCTCGTTCCTGCTCGGGGTGGTCCTCGGCTGGACCGCCGACGCGCTCGGCGGGCCGCAGGCCGACGCCGCGAACACCCTGCGCCTCGTGGTCGGCACGGGCTTCTGCGGCGGCCTGACCACGTTCAGCACCTTCACCGTCGAGTCGTGGACGCTGCTGCACGAGGGGCGGCCACGCTCGGCCCTGGCCTACGCCGGCCTGACCATGGGACTGGGCATGGCCGCCGTGGTGCTCGGCACCGCACTGGGGTCCGCGCTGCGCTGAGCGGTGGCGCCTACCGGGTGAGCTGCTCGGCCCAGACACCGGGCTCGAGGGCGGCCACCGTCTCGCGGGCGCCGTCGGCCAGCGTGATGCGGTCGATGGTCGTCGGTGCGTCGGGGGACTCGGTGTCCTCGGCCTGCTCCCCCGGGGGCTGCGGGATCGTCTGCAGGTACAGGAACTGCCCGTCAGCCGAGCACCCCAGCGGGGTCTCCTCGGCCTCCCACGTGACATCGCCGATCGTGGCGGGGCCGACGACGACGGGGCCGGTGGAGCCGTCCGGCGAGAAGCCGAGCAGCGAGTCCGTGCCCAGCGGGCAGATCGGGTACCAGCCGGCGTCGAAGGTGCCGATCGGCTCGGCCTGCCCGCTGGCCACATCGAGGCGGCGGACCTCACCGGAGCGCGGCTCGGGCGGGTCGCCCTGGGGCTCGTCGAGCACGGTGATGAGCAGCGTGTCCGGCTCGCTCGTGCCCAGGATCTGCGACAGGCCCCCGATCGGGTCCAGCGCCTCGAGGTCCGACCCGTCGGCCAACGAGCTCACGGTGATCGTGCCCTCGGCGGGGGCGTCGCCGCCCAGCTCGCTCGTGCGGGCCAGGCGGGTGTCGTCGAGCAGGGCGCAGGCGTTGTAGGTCAGGCCCTCGCCGCCGCACCAGCGGTCCACGTCGCGCTCGTCGAGCAGGGTCCCGGTCGCGGCCTCCCGGCGTTGCAGCGCGGTCGTCCAGTAGCTGGTGAACGTGCCGGTGACGAGCGTCTCGCCGAGGCCGTCGACCACCCCGGGGAACGTGATCTGGTCGGCCTCGGTGTCGAGCACCGTCACCGGCTCGCCGAGGCTGCCGTCGGCGGCGATGGGGTAGCGCGTGATCGTCTTGCGGTCGGTGGCGAACGTGGAGACGTAGATCGAGCCGTTGCCGGCACCCGCCGCCGGGCTGCTCGCCGGGGGCGGGGACGACGCCGGCCCCGTGGTGCCGTCGTCCCCGGCGGGCTCGTCGGTCGCGCACCCGGCCAGCAGCAGCAGTGCCAGCCCCCCCACGACCACGTGCGCATGCCGCCCCATGTGACGCCCCCTCTCGAGGGGTCCAGCGTGGACCCGGCATGCCCGGATCGTCCAGAGGTCGGGGCGCGCCGCGCTCGGACGGCCGGTCGGTCGGGCGTGCGCGCACCGGGTCGCAGGGCGCGCGGGACGACCCACCGACCGGGCGCGAGTGCGGCCGGCGGGTGCTAGCGTGGCCCCACCACGACAGGGGAGCGCCGCCCGCCCGGGCACCGGCGCTGAGAGTGCGGGAGACCGCAGACCCTCGAACCTGATCCGGATCATGCCGGCGAAGGAAGTCGTCGCCCACCTGGCGTGGCCGTGCCCACCAGGAGGCCACCATGCAGCGTCGCTGGCGCACCCTCGACATCGTCACCGCGGCCGTGCTCGCCGTCGTCTCCGGGGTGGTGTTCTGGGCCTGGAACCTGGCCTGGACCGCGACCGGGCCGGCCTTCGCGGCCTTCCCACCGGCCCAGTCCCTGCTCTACGGCGTCTGGCTGGTGCCCGGCGTGCTGGCCATGCTCGTGCTGCGCCTGCCCGGCGCGGCCCTGGCTGGCGCGTTCCTGGCCGCCGCCGTGTCCTGGCTGCTCGGGGCCTGGTGGGGCCTGTCGGTGCTCTGGTACGGGGTGCTGCAGGGCCTGCTGCCCGAGCTGGTCTTCGCTGCCGGGCGCTACCGGGCGTTCGGCCCCGGGGTGGCCGTCGCCGCCGGGGCGGCGGCCGGCCTCGTGCCCGGCGTGCTGGACCCCGTGTTCTGGTACCCGGAGTGGTCCGCGGCCTGGAAGCTCGTGTGGCTGCTGGGCTGCGTGGCCTCCTCGGCGCTCGTGGCCGGCCTCGGCTCGCACGCCCTCGCCGGCCGGCTGGCCCGGTCCGGCGTGCTCGACGCCTTCCCGATCGGCCGCGAGCGCGTCAGCGCCTGAGGCGATGACCCCGGCGATGCGCCACCCTCGCAGCGGGCCGATCACGGCTGGGCTGGGCGCGGGCCTGCTCGCCGAGGGGTGGGCCCACCGCTACCCCGGTCGCGCGCACCCCGCCCTGGCCGAGGTGTCCTTCCGGATCCCACCCGGGGCGCTCGTGGTGCTCATGGGGGCGTCGGGCTCGGGCAAGAGCACGCTGCTCGCCGCGCTGGCCGGCACGCTCCCCGAGGGCACCGGCGCCGGGCGGCTCGTGCTCGACGGCGCACCCGGCGTCGGGCTGGTCCAGCAGGAGCCGGAGTCCAACATCGTCATGGAGCGGGTCGGCGACGACCTCGCCCTCCCGCTGGAGAACCGGGCCGTGGCACCCGGGGCGATCTGGCCCCGGGTGCGGGCGTCCCTGGCCGACGTCGGGCTCGACGTGGCCCTCGAGGCCCCCACCGGCCGGCTCAGCGGCGGCCAGCAGCAGCTGCTGGCGATCGCCGCGGCCACGATCGCCGAACCGGGCCTACTGCTGCTCGACGAGCCGACGGCCAACCTCGACCCCGCGGCGGCGGCCGCGGTCCTGCGGGCCGTCGAGGAGGTCCGGGAGCGGACCGGCTGCACCGTGGTGGTCGTCGAGCACCGCGTCGAGCCGTGGCTGGCCCGGGCCAGCCACGTCCTGCTCGCCGCGCAGGGCACCGTGACCCCCCTGGCGCCGTCGGAGCTGGCCGTGCACCTCGCCGCCGACCCGGCCACCGCCGGTCGGGTGTGGGTGGACCATCGGCACCTGCGGGCGCGGCATCCCATCGGTCCGCCGGGGCCGCCGGTGCTCCTGGCCGAGGGGATCGCGCTCGCCGGTCGGCTGGCCCCGATCGACCTGACGGTGCGCTCCGGCGAGGTGCTGGCGCTGACCGGTGCCCCCGGTTCGGGGAAGTCCACGCTGCTGGCCTGCCTGGGCGGCCTGCTCGAGCCCACCGCCGGGTCCGTCCGGGCAGCGGCTGCAGGCGGGTGGCGCGGGGACCCCTGGCGCTGGTCGTCGGCCGAGGTGGCGGCCACGTTCGGGATCGTGTTCCAGGACCCCGAGCACCAGTTCGTGGCCGGCAGCGTGGTCGACGAGCTGCGGCACGGACTCGGCGAGGCGGCCGATCCGGCGGCCCGGGTGGACGGGATGCTCGAGCGCCTGCACCTGGGTCACCTCGCCGGGGTGGACCCGTTCACGCTCTCCGGCGGCGAGCAGCGCCGGCTCAGCGTCGGGACCGCGCTCATCCGTGACCCCGGCCTGCTGCTGCTCGACGAGCCGACGTTCGGCCAGGACCCCACCACCTGGGCGGAGGTCGTCGACATCGTGGCCGAGCACCGGGACGCCGGAGGTGCGGTGGTGCTGGCCACCCACGACCCCTCCCTCGTCGAGGCGCTCGCCGCGCGTGAGCTGCGGCTGCAGCCCGTGCCGCTGCCCCCGTCGGCTGCGCCGGACGGGCAGCCGGCTCGCCTGCACGGACTGCGGGGGCTGGACCCGCTGGCCCTGCTGGTGGCCGCCGTGCTCTGCAGCGTCGCCGCGCTCGTGTCCGGCTCGGTGCTGGCCAACCTCGCGCTCGTCGGCCTGGTCACGGTGGCCGCGGTGCTGGGCCGGGTGGGGGCGCGCCGGGTGGCCCTGCTCGGCATCCCGGCCGGCATCGCCGCGCTGAGCGTCGGCTGGTCCAACGCCCTGCTCAGCGACGCCGGCCCGGGCAGCCCGGACGCGTGGGCAGCCGCGGCGCTGCCGGCCTCCCGGGTCCTCGCGGTCGCGCTGCCGGGGCTGGTCGCCGCCGTGGCCCTGGACCCCACCCGCCTGGCCGACGCCCTCGTGGCCCGCCTGCGCGTGCCGGCCCGGGCGGCCTACGCGGCCCTGGCCGGGCTGCGCCTGCTGCCCCTGCTGGCCGACGAGTGGCGCACGCTCGAGCGGGCCAGCCGAGCCCGCGGCCTCGGCGGGCGCGGGCTCGTGGACCGGGCGCGACGGTTCGGCTCGATCACGTTCCGGCTGCTGGTCGGGGCCCTGCGCCGGGCCGGGCGGCTCGCGGTCGCCCTCGAGGTCCGCGGCCTGCACTCGGCCACCCCGCGCACGTGCGCTCGGCCAGTCCGCTGGCGCTGGTCGGACACGGCCGTCGTCGTGGCCGGGGCGCTGGCCCTCGCCGCCACCATCACGCTCACCTGACCCCGCGCGCGCCACCGTGCGCAGTGGGGGCGGGGGTGGGGACCGGGCGCGGGTCGGGGAGGATCAGGGCATGGCCGATCCGATCACCGACCCCCAGCCCGCCCCCGTCCTGGTCGAGCGCCGGGGACACGTGCTGCTCATCGGGGTGAACCGCCCCGAGAAGCGCAACGCCTGGAACCTGGCCACGATCGCCGGGGTGGGGGCGGCGTACCAGCAGCTGGCCGACGACCCCGAGCTGCGGGTCGGCGTCGTGCACGGCATCGGGGAGCACTTCTCCGCCGGCCTGGACCTCGCCGAGGTCGGCCCGGTCGTGGCCCAGCAGGGCCCGGGGGCGCTGTCCGGCGCCGGGAGCGTCGACCCGTTCGGGGTCTGGGCCCCACCCGTGCCCAAACCGGTGGTGATGGCCGTGCAGGGCATCGCCTACACCCTGAGCATCGAGCTGGCCCTGGCGGCCGACATCGTCGTGGCCGCCGACGACGTGCGGTTCCGGCAGCTCGAGATCAGCCGGGGGATCCTGCCGTTCGGGGGTGCCACCTTCCGGGCCCAGGCGAGCCTGGGCTGGGGCAACGCCATGCGGTTCCTGCTCACCGGTGACGAGTTCGGCGCGCAGGAGGCGCTGCGCATCGGCCTGGTGCAGCAGGTGGTCGCCCCGGGCGAGCAGCTGGAGGCGGCCGTCGCGATCGCGGAGCGGATCGCCGCCCAGGCCCCGCTGGGCGTGCAGGGCACCCTGGCCAACGCCCGGGTGGCCCGCGAGCGGGGCCCGGCCGCCGCGGTCGAGCACCTGCACGGGCTGCTCCCGGCCGTCATGGCCAGCGCGGACGCCGCGGAGGGCGTCCGCTCGTTCCTCGAGCGCCGCGAGGCACGCTTCTCCGGGCGCTGAGGGGCCGGGGCCGCGCGCGAGCCGATGCGGTCCGGCCCGGCGTAGCCTCGATCGCGTGGATGGGCGCAGCGCACCGGACGTGGTCACCGCCGAGGCCGAGGGCGTGCGGATCGCCGCCTGCGTGCGCGGCGCCCACGTGATGTCCTGGGCCGCCCATGGCATCGAGCGGCTGTGGATGTCACCGCTGTCCGGCTGCGGGGCCGACGCCCCGATCCGCGGGGGCGTCCCCGTGCTGTTCCCCCAGTTCGGCGGGTTCGGCCCCCTGGCCCGGCACGGCTTCGCCCGGTCGGCGCAGTGGGCGCCGATGGCGTTCGATGCTGCCCCCGGTGAGGCGGCGCTGGCCTTCGAGCTGCTCGACTCGGAGGCGACCCGTGCGGCCTGGCCGCACGCCTTCCGCCTGCGCCTGGAGGTCGCGGCATCCCCTGCCGAGCTGCGCATGACCCTGCGGCTGGACAACCTCGGCGAGGCAGCGCTGCGGTTCACCGGCGGGCTGCACACCTACCTGCCCGTGGCCGATCCCCAGGCGTGGATCGAGGGCCTGTCCGCGGCACGGGCCTGGGACGGCGCCTCCACGGAACGACCGCAGTTCCCCGTGCGGCTCGGCGACCACGTGCGCGCGCTCGACCCGCAGGACCTGGTCATCCGCGGGGCGGTCGCGCCCCTGGTGCTGCACGACGCGGTGCTGGGCGACCGGCGGGTCGCGGCCGACGGCTTCCCCAACCGGGTCGTCTGGAACCCGGGGCCGGAGCACGGGCTGCCCGACGTGCCGGTGGGTGGGGAGCGCGGCTTCGTCTGCATCGAGCCGGTGGCGGTCGTGCCCATCGTGGTCCCCCCAGGTGGCACGTGGGCCGGCGAGCAGCGACTGTCGCTGGCCTGAACCGGGGGTCAGGCCCGAAGGCCTCCGTGACGGCGGACCGCCCGCCACCCCGGGGGGGTGACGGGCGGTCGGATGGCAGGGTCAGCGCTGGGCGCCGGTCACCCGCTCCGAACGCTCGGCCTCGATGCGAGGCAGGTCGATCTCGAGCACGTCGCCCTCAGGCTCGGCCACGCCCTCCACGCGGGTGAGCTTCCATGCGGCCCAGCCCCGCCCTCGAACAGCGCCGGGCCGAACGAGCGGGCCGGGTTCACCGAGGTGCCGGTCAGCGGGATGCCGACCAGGTGCACGGCGGTCAGGGCCAGGCCGATCGCGACGCCCGCCAGGCCCGGGGCGGCCACCTTCTCGGTGACGAGCAGGATGACCATGACGAAGGCCGCGGTGAGCAGCACCTCGAGCACGAACGCACCGGCGAGGTTGATGTTGCCGTTGTCGAAGCCGTTGGTGCCCAGGCCGCCGGTCCGGTCGGTGACGCCGAACGAGGAGACGAACAGCTTGAGCGCGGCGCCGCCCAGGATGCCGCCGGCGAACTGGGCCACCCAGTAGCCGACCGCCTCGTTGACGGGCATGCGCTTGGCGAGCAGGACGCCCAGCGTCACGGCGGGGTTCACGTGCGTGCCCGAGACCGGGCCGAACGCGTAGGCGAGCATGAGCACGACGAGGCCGAACGCCAGCGCCACGCCGACGATGCCCGACGAGAGCGGGGCCTCCGGGGTGCCGACGATGCCGAACACGGCGGCGCCGACGGCCAGGAAGACGAGCAGGAAGGTGCCGACGAACTCGGCGATGAGCTTGCGGGACATGGTGAACAGGGTCCTTCGTGAGCGGTCAGGGGGAGCAGCTGGGGGGCCGCGGGATCGTCCGGATCCGGGTCGGCCGATGTGGCCCACCGCACGGGCGATGCAGGCGCATCATACCCATCGGGCCATCGGCCGCCTGCCGCCACGCCGGCCCTCGCCCTGCGACACGCGAGGCAGGGGCGCCGGAGGAACGGCGCTGGGCAGACGGCTCAGCGCACCTGCCAGGCCCCCCCGGGCCACACCGCCCGGGTCACGCCGGAACCGGCGATCATCCGCCGGCACCCGTCGCACGGCTCGTGGGTCACGTAGATCGTGGCCGACTCCGCCCGGCTGCGGTCGGCGTAGAGCAGGCAGTTCTGCTCGGCGTGCAGCGCGACGCACGCCCCCACCCCGGTGTCGTAGGAGCTCCCCGGCGCGACGGTCGCGGGGTCCATCAGCCCGCGCGGGCACTCCCCGGCCAGGCACGACGGCCCCCCGGGGGGTGCGCCGTTGTAGCCGGTGGCGACGATCCGGTGGTTCGAGACCAGCACGGCCCCCACCCGCCGCCGCCGGCAGTCGGCCCGCGCCGCGACCGCCGCCGCGATCCCCAGGAAGTAGTCGTCCCAGTCCGGGCGGCTGGGCGCCGCGGCGGGCCCGGCCGGATCCTGCGCCATGCCTCAGCCCGCGACGAGGCCGGCCGCCACCAGCTCGGCCCGCAGGTCCTGGTCGGAGGGCTCCACGAGGTGGCCCCCGCCGGGCAGCACGATCACCGGGATCGACTGGCGCCCGCTGATGGCCTGGGCCTCGTCGGCGGCTGCCGGATCGGCCTCCAGGTCGCGGTAGTCGTAGGCCACCGCGAGCTGGTCGAGCAGGCGCTTGGATCGACGGCAGTCGGGGCACCAGTCGGCGCCGTACATGGTGACCTCAGCCATGGGACTCCTCCGCGAGACGGGCCAACCAGCCGATGCTGGCCAGCACGAGGGTGCGCGCGCCGAACGGGATCGCCCGCTCGTCGACGTCGAAGGTGGGCCGGTGCAGGTCCAGGTACGGCCCCGGGCCCGGCGGGTGCGTGCCCAGCCGGGCGTAGCAGCCGGGCGCGTGGTCCAGGTACCAGCCGAACGTGTCCCCGCCCCAGGAGTGCGGGGTGTCGGCCACCGCGTCCGCCCCGCCGGCCGCGCGTGCCGCCCGGGCCATCATCCGGGTGGCCTCGGCGTCGTTCACCACGGCGGTGACGCCGCGCTGGTGGTCCAGCTCCCAGCGCAGGCCGTCGGCACGGGAACCCAGGTGACCGGTCCCGTGCGGGCGCAGGTCGGTGCCGAGCACGCCGGCGATCGCCCGGGGCACGATCGTCGGCAGCGCGTCGGAGACGTCGGGGTCGGGGGTGCGCAGCGAGCCGGTGAGCTCGGCCTCGGCGGGGATCACGTTGGCCGCCGAGCCCGTGTGGATGCTGCCGAAGACCAGCCGGGTCTCGTCGCGGCGGGCCTCGCCGGCCTCCGCGGCGGCGCTGCCCAGGCCCTGGGCCCGCACCGCGGCCTGCACCTCCTCGGGCAGCTCGCGCACCAACCTGGCCACCTCGTCGGCCAGGTTCACGGTCAGCGCCGGGCGCGCGGTGTGCCCGCCGGGGCCGGACAGCCGGATGGCCAGCCGGTCCGAGGCCGAGGTGATCGGGCCGATCCGGCAGCCCAGTCGGCCCGCCACGAGCTTGGGGTCGCAGTGCACCCCGAAGACCCCGCCGACGCCCTCCAGCCAGCCCTCGTCGATCACGTCCAGCGCACCGCCGGGCATGTCCTCCTCGGAGGGCTCGAAGATCAGGCGCACCCGGCCGTGCAGCCGCCCGGACGCGATGAGGTCGCGCAGCACCAGCCCGGCGCCGAGCACCACGGCCATGTGCACGTCGTGGCCGCAGGCGTGGCAGGCGCCCTCGTGGATGGAGCGGTAGGGCACGTCCTTGGCGTCGTGCATGGCCAGGGCGTCGATGTCCGCGCGCAGCGCCACCAGCGGGCCCTCGGTGCCGATGTCGCAGACCAGGCCCGTGCCCACCCGCAGCACCTGCGGGTCCAGGCCCTCCACCATGAGGCGCTCACGCAGTGCGGCCGTCGTCTCGTGCTCGGCGCGGCTCACCTCGGGCCGTGCGTGCAGCCAGCGGCGCATGTAGACCAGCTCGCCGGAGCGGTGCTCCACCATCGCGGTGACGACGTGGTGCAGCTCGGGGTCCAGGTCCAGCGCCTCGATGCCCGGGCCCAGGTCCTGCACCGGTGCCCCGGGCACGGAGATGCTCATCGCGTGGCTCATCCTCCGACCCGGTCGTGGGCGAACTCCCGACGCAGCAGCTCGACCACGTCCCGCAGCGTCCCGCCACCGGCCACGACCGCCCGCTGGCGGGCGTAGCTGGGCTGGTGCTCAAGGATAGCCAGCACCCCCTCGAGCTCCGCGGTCGAGCCGAGCTGCGCGGCGAACGGGCGCGCCCGCTCCACCCAGGCCACGACCTCGTCGGCCAGCGCGGTGACCGAGCCGTCGCCGTGGACCAGCTGCGCCTCGACGCCGTAGCGGGCGGCCCGCCACTTGTTCTCCGCCAGCACCCAGTCGGGCTCGCGGGTCAGCACCTGCCCGGCGTCGAGCCGCGCGCACAGCTCGGCGACGGCGGCCTGGCCGAGGGCGGCCAGCGAGGCCAGCTCGGTCAGGGTGGCCATGCCGTCGCACATCCGCAGCTCGACGGTGCCCCACGAGGGGCTGGGCCGGATGTCCCACCACAGCTCCTTGACCGACTCGATGGTCCCGGCGCGCACGAGGATCGCGGCGAGGTCCTCGAACGCCGCCCAGTCGGCCAGGGCCGGCGGCAGGCTGGCCTGCGGCATCGACTCGAAGATCTTCGTGCGCATGGAGGCCAGCCCGGTGTCCTCGCCGAACCAGTACGGGCTCGATGCGGACAGGGCGACCAGGTGCGGCAGCAGGCCGGTCAGGGCGTTCGTGACCGCGATCGCGTGGTCACCGCTGGGCACGCCGACGTGGAAGTGCACCCCGTGGATCATCATGCGCCGGGCCGGCCAGGCGATCCGCTCGACCAGGCGGGCGTAGCGCGGGTCGTCGGTGAGCCGCAGGCTGTTCCACGACGAGAACGGGTGCACCCCGGTGCCGATGAGGGCCAGGTGCCGGCGGCGCAGCACGGGCGTGAGCTCGGCCACGGTCGCCGCCAGGTCGGCGCGGGCCTGCGCGGGGGTGTCGCACACCCCCGTGACGAGCTCGAGCGTGGACTGGAACAGCTCGTGGTGGATCCGCGGATGCGCCCCGCCCGGGAAGCCCGCCGAGACCTCGGCGAGCACCTCGGGGGCGGCGCACTCGAGGGCGTCGGTGGCGTCGTGGACCAGGCCCATCTCGATCTCGACGCCCAGCGTGTGGGCCGGCGAGCCGTGGAACGCGATCCCCATCCCTGCCCCCTGCCCCGGCCCGACCGGCCTCGCGCCGGACTCGGGCTCAGGGTAGGGCCACTAGCCTGCTCCCGTGGTGGTCGATCCCGTGCGCAGCGCCGTGGCCCGTGGCGGCCCCGGCAGCGCGGCCGTCGCCGCCGGCAGCTGGGCGACCGCCCGCGCCGGCGCCGAGGTCCTCGCGGCGGGCGGCAACGCCGTCGACGCGGTGCTCGCGGCCTGCTTCGCCTCGACCGTGGCCGAGTTCGGGGTCGCCTCGCTGGGCGGCGGCGGGTTCCTCGTGGTGCGCACCCCCGACGGCACGGTCCACCTGCGCGACGCGTTCGTGGACACCCCGGGGCGCGGGTTGCCCGCGCATGCGCTGGACCTGCACTTCCTGCCCATGGACGTGCACTATCCGAGCACCATCCAGACCTTCCACGTCGGGATGGGCTCGGTGGCCGTGCCGGGCCTGCTCGCCGGCATCCTGGCCGCCCACGACGAGTTCGCCCGCCTGCCGCTGGCCACCCTCGTGGCGCCGGCTCAGCGGTACGGCCGCGAGGGCGTGCCGATCGAGCCCGCGCAGGCGCTCATCCTCGACCTGGTCCGCGAGCTGGTCGCCCTGTCCCCGGAGAGCCGCGCCCTCGTGGAGCGCGACGGCCGGTGGCTGGGCAGCGGGGACCTCGCCCGCAACCCCGAGCTCGCGGACTTCCTGGACCTGGTCGCCGACGGGTCGGTCAGCTCCATCGAGAGTGCGGCCTTCGCCCGGCCGCTGCTCGGCGCCATGGCCCAGGGCGGGCTCGTGACCGCCGCGGACCTCGACGCCTTCCGCGTGCTCACCCGGGCGCCGGCCACCGCGCACCGGGCCGGGTACACGCTGTTCACCAACCCGCCGCCCTCGTTCGGGGGATCGATCATCGCCGACACGCTGGCCGCCGCGACGCCCGTCGACCCGGCGGACGCACGCACCTGGCTGGCGCTGGTCGACACGCTCACCGAGGCCACCGTGCGCCGACGGACCACGGCCACCGTGCCGCTCACCGCGACCGGCACGACGCACGCCAGCGCGGTCGACGCCGACGGCATGATCGCGGCCATGACCACGTCGAACGGGGTGACCTCGGGGTTCGTCATCCCGGGCACCGGCATCCAGCTGAACAACATGCTCGGCGAGGCCGACCTCAACCCGGACGGCTTCCACGCCACGCCACCGGGCCAGCGCCTCGGCTCGATGATGAGCCCGTCGATCCTCGTGGCCCCCGACGGCGGCGTCACCGCGATGGGCACCGGCGGCTCGGAGCGGATCCGCTCCTCGATGGTCGAGGTGATGGTGCGGCTGGTGGATGCCGGCCAGCCGCTGGCCGAGGCGGTGTCCGGGGCGCGGGTGCACCCCGACGACCGGGGCCTGCAGGTCGAGCCGCACCTCGGCGCGGGGGTCATCGCCGGCCTGGCGGAGGGCTCCGCGGCCCCGGTGAACGTCTGGCCCGAGCACAACCTGTTCTTCGGCGGGGTCAACGCGGTGCAGCGCACCCCGGACGGCACGGTGACGGCGGTGGCCGACGGCCGGCGCGGCGGCGGCGCGCTCGTGGTGGTGCCGTCATGAGCGGCTGGTTCGGCGGGGGCGGCGGCCAGCAGTCGATGGCCGCGACCGTGCTCAAGGGCGCGGTCGGGGTGTTCATCGTGGGCTGCGCGGTGCGCTTCCTGTTCGCCCGTGGGGACGTGGAGATGGAGCGCGTCGGCGCGGTGCTCATGTTCCTGGGCGGCGTGGGCACGCTCGTGGCCTCGATCGTCGACCGCCGCGAGCGCACCCGGCCGCCGCGCACCCAGCCGCCCCGCGGTCGCTGACCGGCCGCGCTGCGCGCCTCAGCTGCCCAGGATCTTCGCCTTCTGCGCGGCGAACTCCTCGTCGGTGAGCACGCCCGCGGCCTTGAGGCCGGCCAGCTTCTCGAGCTGGGCGATGGTGTCGCCGCCGGCCGGGGCGGCCGGTGCCGCGGGAGCCGCCGGTGCCACGGGAGCCGCCGCGGCCTGCTGGGCCATCGCCGCCTGCACGGCGGCGTCGACCTGCGCCTGCTGCTGCGCGGCGGCCAGCTGGGCCTGCTGCTCCTGGGCGGCGGCCTGCTGGGCCGCCTTCTGCTGCTGCCCGGCGCTCACCTTGCCGCTCACCGCGGTCGCGGTGCCCGCGATCACGGCCGTACGGGCCATCGTGCCGACCAGCCCTGGTCCTCTCCTGCCTCGCATGCTCAGGCCTCCTTCAGTGCCTCGAGTGCCGCGGTGACGGTGTCCCGCGGGATGCGCACGTACGCGACCACCTCACCGCCGGAGCCGCGCAGCGCGGCGCCCAGGCGTGCGGCCCAGCTGTTCTCCCACACGATGGCCAGGGCCGAGGAGTTGGGCTCCAGCGCGTCGGCGAACCCGGCCAGGTCCTCCTCGTTGAGCAGGTCGAGCTCGTCCTCGGCAAGGCCGGCGAAGGCCTCGGCCACGGCAGAGTCGCTGGCTTCGACCCAACCGACGTTGCCCTCGGCGTCCTTGGTCACGAACGCGAGGTCGATGATGCGAACCGTGCCGTTCGCCTGGAGCTCGGCGATCGCCGGGGCGACGTCGCCGTTGAACTCGTTGCCCTCGAAGAGGATCAGCGCGATGTCGACCGGGCCGATGGCGTCGGGGTCAGGGATGGTGGGCATGGGGCCTCCAGCGGGGGACGAGTGGGCGGGGCCTTGTCTAGCACCGGGACGCCCGCCGACGCGCGCCGCCGATGGGGGTCGTGGCCTCCCGGCTTCACCCGCGGTGTGGCGCGGCTCACGTTTGCACAACTTGTGGACAACTTTGTTGACAACGACAGATCCGCCACGCAGACTTGCCGGGTGAACCTGGCCCTGACCGAGATGAAGCGGGCGAAGCTGCGCTTCGGCCTGCTCACCGCGGCCGTGGCGCTGCTGGTGTTCCTCATCGTGTTCCTGTCCAGCCTGTCCGGGGCGCTGCTGCGCGCCTTCACCGGCGCCATCGAGTCGCTGCCCGCCGACGGCCTGGTGTACTCCGAGACCTCGCGCGCCAACGCCCAGGCCAGCCGCCTGGCGCCGGCCACGGTGGGCGAGGTGGCCGCGGTCCCCGGCGTCGCGGCGGCCGGGCCCATGGCCGTGCTGTCAGCCAACGCGACCGTGGCGGGCGCCCCCGACGAGCTGCAGCTCATCGGGGTGCAGCCGGGCAGCCCGAGCCAGCCCGAGGGCCTGCGCGAGGGCCGCTTCCCGCAGGCGGCCGACGAGGTCGCCATCGATGCCTCGGACGCCTCGGCCGGCATCGGCGACACGATCCGCATCAACGGCACGAGCATCGACCTGACCGTCGTGGGCCGCATGGTCGGCACGCAGTTCGGCACCGACACCGCGTGGATCCCGATCACCGGCTACGAGGCGATCCTGCGCGAGCTCAACCCGGGCCTGCCCGAGGTGCCGATCAACATCGTGGTGTTCGCCGTCGAGGACGGCGCGGATGCGGCCGCCGTGGCCACGCAGGTGCAGCAGTCGGTGCCCGGCACCCAGGCGCTGGAGCGGGACGCCGCCGTCGAGGCCATCCCGGGTGTGGAGTCGGTCGGCCAGACCTTCGGCCTGCTGGTGGGCATCACGTTCGTGATCGGGGTCGTGGTCGTGGGGTTCTTCTTCCTCATCCTCACCGTGCAGAAGCTGCGCTCGTTCACGCTGCTGCGCGCCGCCGGCGCGAGCACGCGCTCGCTGGCGGGGACGGTGATCGCCCAGATCGTCGCGGTCGTGCTGCTCGCGTCGGTGCTGGCGACCGCGTTGGCCTGGTTCGCCCTGCAGGGCCTGAGCACGGGCCTGCCGGTCAGCATCGACCCGATCACCACGCTCGGCGTGGTGGGGGCCGTGCTCGGGGCCTCGGTGCTCGCCGGGCTGCTGTCGGTGCGGCGCATCGCGGCGCTGGACCCGGCGATGGCGGCAGGTGCCCGATGAACCTCGCCATCGCGGAGTTCCGCCGCGCCCGGGGCCGCTTCGCCTCCATCACCGGCGCCCTGTCGCTCATCGTGTTCCTCGTGCTCGTCCTGGGCTCGCTGGCCGACGGCCTGTTCTTCGGCGGCACCGGTGCGGTCCGCTCGTCGACCGCCGCGGCGTACGCCTTCTCCCAGGACGCCGAGGGCTCGCTGATCCGCTCCCGGCTGCCGCTGTCCGATGAGTCCGAGCTCGAGGCGGTGGCGGGGGTGACCCAGGCCACCGCGATCGGCGCCCTCATCACCACCACCGCCAGCGTGCCCGGTGGCGCCGACGTGGTCGTCATGGGCTTCGTGCCCGAGGCCGATCCGGCCGGGGTGCCCAGCCAGGTCGTCGAGGGCCGGCTGCCCACCCCCGAGCAGCCCGAGGGGGTGGCCGTCGACGCCACCCTGGCCGACCAGGGCCTGGGTCTCGGGACCACCCTCGAGGTCGGCGGCGTGCGCCAGCCGGTGGTCGGCGTCGTGGAGGACGCCCAGTACCAGGGCCTGCCCACCGCGTGGGTGGCCCTGGAGACGTACGGCGAGATGCGCGCCGCGGTGCGCCCGGAGTTCGCCGGCCAGCCCGTGCAGGCGAACACGTTCGGACTGGCGCTGGCCGACGGCGTGACCGCCGAGGAGCTCGTCGCGCCGGCCGGCATCGCGATCGCCAGCAACGAGGAGACGTACCTGTCGATCCCCGGCGTGCGCGAGCAGAGCTCCAGCCTCGACGCCATCATCTACGCCAGCCTGGCCGTCGGGGGCCTGGTCGTGGCGCTGTTCTTCGCCCTCGTCGTGCTCGAGAAGCGCGAGCTGTTCGCCGCCCTCAAGGCGCTGGGCGCCTCGTCGGCCAAGCTCGGCAGCGGCGTCATCCTGCAGGCGCTCGGAGCGACCATCACCGCGGTGATCATCGGCGCGGTGGCCGCCCGGGCGGTCGCCTTCGTGCTGCCCGAGGGCGTGCCGTTCCTGTTCCGCCCCGAGACGCTGGTCACCTCCGCGGTGCTCACCGTCCTGGCCGGCGTCATCGGCGCCGTGCTGTCCCTGCGGCGCATCAGCCGCATCGATCCCGCCACCGCCCTGGGAGGTTCCCTGTGATCACCGAGACCGCACCCGACGCCGCCTCCCCCGGCGGCCCCGCGGCCCCGCCGATCCTGCTCGCCGAGGCCGTGACGAAGACCTACGGCGAGGGCCACACCGCCGTGACCGCCGTCCACGAGGCGTCGATGGCCGTGCAGCAGGGTGACTTCGTCTCCCTGCTGGGCCCGTCGGGGTCGGGCAAGACGACGCTGATCTCGATGATCGGCGGGCTGCTCACCCCCACGTCGGGCACCATCCAGGTCGGCGACACGATGGTCTCCGACCTCAGCGGCACGGAGCTCACGCGCTTCCGCGCCGAGCGGGTCGGATTCGTGTTCCAGTCGGCGAACCTGGTGCCGTTCCTGAGCGCCCGGGAGAACCTGCTGTGGGTGGCGGGCCTGCGCAAGGAGCGCGGCCGGGCCGCCAAGAAGGCCGCCGCGGCCCGCGCCGACCAGCTGCTCGAGGAGCTGGGCCTGGCCAAGCGGGCCGGCAACGTGCCCGAGCAGCTCTCCGGCGGCGAGCGCCAGCGCGTCGCGATCGGTCGGGCGCTCATGAACGACCCGGACCTGGTCCTGGTCGACGAGCCCACGGCGGCGCTGGACACCGCCATGGGCCGCCAGGTCGTGCAGCTGCTGCGCCGGGAGGTCAAGGACCGCGGGAAGACCGGGATCATGGTCACCCACGACCTGCGGATGGTGCAGTACACCGACCGGGTGTTCGAGATCACCGACGGCGTGCTCGTCGACGCCGGGCTCCCGTCCGAGCGCGCCGTCGGTCCC
>JALOLK010000088.1 GCA_025456015.1 Candidatus Nanopelagicales bacterium | reverse complement strand
CGTGCCCACCGAGACCGCCGCCGGTCGCCAGGCCTGCGGCTCCCCCGCGGCCCGGAACCACGCCGCGTACACCCCGTCGGCGGGCACCGCGACGCCGTCGGCGACCTCGACGTTGGCGGTGGGGTACCCCAGCTGCCGGCCCCGCTGGTCACCGCGCACGACCGTTCCGGACACCCGATGCGGTCGGCCCAGCGCCGTCGCCGCGCCCGCCACGTCCCCAGCCGCCACCATCGCCCGGATCGCGGTGGAGGACACCGCCTGCTCGCCGTCCAGCGGCGCGAGCTCGACCACTGTCACGTCGAAGCCGAGCTCACGGCCGAGCTCGGTCAGCGTCACGACGTCACCGGCCGCCCGGTGGCCGAACCGGAAGTTGGCCCCGACCACGACGTGCCGGGCGTTGAGCGCGCCGGCCAGCACGCGCGTGGCGAAGCGCTCGGCGGACTCGGCCGCCACCTCGTGGGTGAACCGCAGGGCCAGCACGCCCTGGATCCCGGCGTCGGCCAGCAGCTCGAGCCGGTGGGGCAGCCCGGTCAGCAGCAGCGGGGCGACGTCAGGCCGGATCACCGACAGCGGATGTGGGTCGAAGGTGACCGCGACCGGCATCGAGCCGCCCACTGCGTCGGCCACCACGCGGTCGAGCAGGATCCGGTGCCCGCGGTGCACGCCGTCGAACGTCCCGATGGTCACGGAGGTGGGCGGCAGCTCCGAGGGGACCTCGTCCACGCCGCGCCACAGGTGCATGCGCATACCCTGCCATGACCGGCAGCACGCCCCGACCCACCACAGGTTCGCTCGGACGGCCTGGAACGCACAGACTCCCTGCCACGTCCCGCAGCAGGCCTCCATCCGCCGCAGGTTCTCCCGTCAGGCCGATCCTCTCCCGACCTGACGGGAGAGGATCCGCACGACGGGAGAGGATCGCCAGGAACGCGCCGGGCCCCCTGGCCAGCGGGATCGGACCGCGTGAACGAGCGCAACGCACGTCGCCCGCGCCCGGACCTAGACTCGGCCCATGTCCGAGCAGACCCTCGCGCCCGACACCGGTCACGCCGCGACCACCCCGGCGACCACCCCCGCGCCCGACACCGGTCACGCCGCGACCACCGCCGCGGCCACCCCGGGGACCGCCCCCAGCACCGGCCCAGCAGCCGAGGCGCCCCCGCTCACCCCCAGCCCGGTCCGCAAGCGCCCCGGTCTCAGCGAGGAGCTCAAGGCCTTCCTCGCCACTGACTGGGATCCCGCTCCCCCGATGCCCCACCCGGCCGCCGGCAGCGGCGTGGCCAACCAGACGGCCCGCCGGCGCGCGGCCCTCTCCGAGCACTTCGCCGGCCAGCTCGTCGTGGTCCCCTCCGGCCAGCTCACGACCCGCGCCAACGACACGGACTACGCGTTCCGGGCCTCCAGCGCGTTCGTGTGGCTGACTGGCGAGACGGTCGAGGGCGCGGTGCTCGTCATGGCGCCGCGGCCCGACGGTGCCGGGCACGAGAGCACGCTCTACGTGCGCGAGTACCACCAGGCCGGCACCGAGGGCTACTTCACCGACCACCGCTTCGGAGCCATCTGGGTGGGCAACGTGCCCACCCCGGCCGAGACCGCCGAGGTGCTCGCCATCGAGGCCCGTCCGCTCAGCGCGCTGACGCCCGTCCTCGACGCCTGGCGCGACCAGGACGTCGCCCTGCTGACCGGCCACGACCGCCTGCTCGACCCGCTGCTGCCCAAGGGCTCCGGCGACAAGCTCGCCGCGGTGATCGACGAGCTGCGCCTGGTCAAGGACGACTGGGAGATCGGCCGGCTGCAGCACGCCTGCGACGCGACGGCCCGGGGGTTCACCGACGTCGTGCGCGAGATCCCCACGGTGCTCGACCGGCCGGTGCGCGGGGAGCGCTGGCTGGAGGGCACGTTCTGGCGCCGCGCCCGCCTGGAGGGCAACGAGGTGGGCTACACCTCGATCGTCGGCGCCGGCGCGCACGGCACCACGCTGCACTGGTGGCGCAACGACGGCCAGCTGCGCTCCGGGGACCTGCTGCTGGCCGACATGGGCGTGGAGACCGACGAGATCCACACCGCCGACGTGACCCGCACCTTCCCGCTGACCGGCGAGTGGACCGACACCCAGCGCATGGTCTACCTCGCGGTGCTCGAGGCCCAGGAGGCTGGCATCGCGCAGTGCCGGGTGGGCAACGACTTCCTCGCGGCCAACCGGGCCTGCATGCGGGTGCTCGCCGAGCACCTGCACCGCTGGGGCATCCTGCGCGTCGCGCCGGAGGTCTCAGCCGGGGACGACCTCGAGGCGCCGGGCGCCGGCCAGCACCGCCGCTGGACGCTGCACGGGGTCAGCCACAGCCTGGGGCTGGACGTGCACGACTGTGCCCACGCCCGCGAGGAGGCCTACACGCACGGCCCGCTGGGCCACAACCACGTGCTCACCGTCGAGCCCGGGCTGTACTTCCAGCCCAACGACCGCTCGGTACCGCCGGAGTTCCGCGGCATCAGCGTGCGCATCGAGGACGACATCCGCGTCACCACCGACGGGCCGGTCAACCTCTCCGCGGGCCTGCCCCGCGAGCCCGACGCGATCAGCGCGTGGATGCGCGAGGCGCAGGCGAGCCGGGTCGAGCTCTGAGCGGGGCGAGGGCCCACGCCATCACGGCTGGGCGAACACCGCCAGGTAGCGGGTGGTCGCGTCGGGGTTGGGCGCGGCCAGCGCGAGGAACTCCCCCGACTCGCTGAACAGCGCGTGCGGCTCCACCGCCGCCGCCCAGCCGTCCGGGTCACCGGTGCCGGCCTCGTCCCACACGTCGCGGAACGGGGCCCAGACCCGCAGCAGGTCGATCGGCCGGCCGTGCCGCACGGCGCCCTCCGCCGGGCCGGGCAGGGCCACCATCGGGAACGCCGAGCCGGCCGCGTCGGCCAGGCACAGCATGTGGAGCGCCCCGGCCCCGGCCTCCTCGGCCAGGGCCTCGAGGGAGCGCGCCTCGTCGATCGTGAAGCCGCCGACCCGGGTCCGGCGCAGGGCGGTGAGGTGCCCGCCGACGCCCAGCGCCACGCCGAGGTCGCGGGCCAGCGAGCGGATGTAGGTGCCCGACGAGCACTCCACCTCCACGTCGAGGTCCAGCGCGCCGAACTCGGGCACCGGCCGTCGGGCGAGCACGTCGAAGACGCTGACCAGCACGGGGCGGGCCGGCAGCTCGACCTCCTCGCCCGCACGCACGCGGTCGTGCGCCCGTCGGCCGTCCACCTTGATCGCCGACACGGCGGCGGGCCGCTGCATGATCGGGCCGGTGAGCGCGCCGACGGCGGGCAGCAGGTCGTCCATCCCGAGGCCGTCGGCCGCCGCGCCGGCCAGCCGCTCGCCCTCGGCGTCGTCGGTCACGGTGCCCCAGCCCAGCCGGATGGTGGCCGCGTAGGTCTTGTGGTGGCCGCTGATGTGGCCCAGCAGCCGGGTGGCCCGGCCGAGGCCGACCACGAGCACCCCGGTGGCCATCGGGTCCAGGGTGCCGGCGTGCCCGACGCGGCGGGTCCCGGCCAGCGTGCGGATGCGTGCGACCACGTCGTGGGAGGTCCAGCCGGAGGGCTTGTCGACGACCAGGACCCCGTCAGCGACGGTCACGGCGTGGTGGACCCATCCGGACCAGGGCCCTCGGGCCCCTGCGGAACGGACGGGGCGCCACCCCAAGCAGCCCCCGGGGTCCCGACGTCGGCGAGGTCCTCCTCCGCCTGCTCCGGGGGCACCCGGTACGGGTCGGCCTCGCCGGCCGGCTCCGCGTCGCGCGCCGCCTCGGCGACCGCGGCGTCGTGGGCCGCCGCCTGCGCGAGCAGGTCGTCGATGTGGCGCGCGTTCTCGGGCACCGCATCGGCCACGAAGGCCAGCGAGGGGGTGTGCCGCACGCCGGTCTGCCGGCCCACCTCGGTCCGCAGCACGCCCTTGGCCGACTCCAGCGCCGCAGCCGTGGCGGCCTGCTCCTGCTCGGAGCCGAACACGGTGTAGAACACCGTGGCCTCGCGCAGGTCGTTGGTCACCCGTGCGTCGGTGATCGTGATGAACCCCAGCCGCGGGTCCTTGACCCGCGTCTCGAGGGTCTCGGCCACGATCACCTTGACCCGGTCGGCCAGCTTGCGCACGCGCGCCTCATGGCCACCCATGGCGCCCACCTCCTCGTCATGCCCGGCACCGGTGTGCCCGGCGCCGCACGCCGCTCCCCTCCCGCTCGGGAGCGGTCCTTCAGTCGTCCTGCCCCACGAACCGCTGCCGAGCCGCGAGCAGCTCGAGCTCGGGCCGGGCGGCGACCAGTCGCTCGCAGGCGTCCAGCACCTCCCGGCAGTGCCCGAGGTCCGGGGCCACGACCGCCACGCCGACCAGCGTGCGCCGGTGCAGGTCGAGGTGCCCGACCTCGGCCGCCGCGACCTCGTGGCGCCGACGCAGCTCGGCCACCAGGCCCCGCACGTGACTGCGCTTGGCCTTCAGCGAGGCGACGTCGGCAGGCAGCAGCACGTCCACGTCGAGGATGCCGACGAACACGTCCCGCTGCCCTGCCGCCCGTCCGAGCCGCGCGTCAGCCGCGCGGCTTCTCCCGCATCTCGAAGGTCTCGATCACGTCGTCGACCTTGATGTCGCCGAACGACCCGAGGCCGATGCCGCACTCGAAGCCGTCGCGCACCTCGGTGACGTCGTCCTTGAACCGCCGCAGCGAGGTGACCGTGAGGTTGTCGGCGACCACCACGCCGTCGCGGACCAGGCGCGCCTTGCTGTTGCGCCGGATCTCCCCGGAGCGCACCAGCGAGCCGGCGATGGTGCCGAACTTCGAGCTCTTGAAGACCTCGCGCACCTCCGCCGTGCCCAGCTGGGCCTCCTCGTACTCCGGCTTCAGCATGCCCTTGAGGGCGGCCTCGACATCGTCGATCGCGGAGTAGATGACGTTGTAGTAGCGGATGTCGACGCCCTCGCGGTCGGCCAGCTCCGTCGCCTTGCCCTGTGGGCGCACGTTGAAGCCGATGATGACCGCGTTCGAGGCCGCCGCCAGCATGACGTTGGTCTCGGTGATGGCACCGACGCCGCGGTCGATGACCCGCAGGTGCACCTCTTCGCCGACGTCGATCTGCAGCAGGGCGTCCTCGAGGGCCTCCACCGAGCCGGAGACGTCGCCCTTGAGGATGAGGTTGAGCTCCTGCACCTCGCCGGTCTCCATCTGCTTGAGGAAGTCCTCGAGCGTCCGGCGGCCGCGCCGCTTGGCCAGCTGGGCGTTGCGCTCGCGGGCCTGCCGGGTCTGGGCGATCTGGCGGGCCACCCGGTCCTCGGCGACGACCAGGAACGAGTCGCCGGCGCCGGGCACCGAGGTCAGGCCGAGCACCTGGACCGGGCGGCTGGGCAGCGCCTCCTCGACCTGGTCGCCGTTCTCGTCGAGCATCGCCCGGACGCGGCCGTGCGCGTCGCCGGCCACGATCGAGTCACCCTGGCGCAACGTGCCGCGCTGGACGAGCACGGTGGCCACCGGGCCCCGGCCGCGGTCCAGGTGGGCCTCGATCGCCACGCCCTGGGCCGGCTGCTTGGGGTTGGCCCGCAGGTCCAGCGTGGCGTCGGCGGTCAGCGCGATCGCCTCGAGCAGGCCGTCGATGTTGAGCCGGCCCTTCGCCGAGACGTCGACGAACATCGTGTCGCCGCCGTACTCCTCGGCCACCAGGCCGTACTCGGTGAGCTGGCCGCGCACCTTCGTGGGGTCCGCGCCCTCCTTGTCGATCTTGTTCACCGCGACCACGATCGGCACGCCCGCGGCCTGCGCGTGGTTGAGCGCCTCGACCGTCTGCGGCTTCACGCCGTCGTCGGCGGCGACCACGAGCACGGCGATGTCGGTCACCTGGGCACCACGGGCACGCATGGCGGTGAACGCCTCGTGGCCCGGGGTGTCGATGAACGTCAGCTTGCGCTCGTCGTCGTTGACGTGGACGGTCACCTGGTAGGCGCCGATGTGCTGGGTGATGCCGCCGGCCTCGTCGGCCACCACGTTCGTGGAGCGGATGGCGTCGAGCAGCTTGGTCTTGCCGTGGTCGACGTGGCCCATGACGGTGACCACCGGCGGACGGACGACCAGGTCGGACTCGTCGCCCTCGTCCTCGCCGAACTCGAGGTCGAACGTCTCGAGCAGCTCGCGGTCCTCGTCCTCGGGCGAGACGACCTGGACGTCGAAGTCCAGCTCCTGGCCCAGCAGGCGCAGCGTGTCGTCGTCGACCGACTGCGTGGCCGTGAGCATCTCGCCGAGCTTGAACATGGCCGTGACCAGGTCCGCCGGCGAGGCGTTGATCCGCTCGGCGAAGTCGGTCAGCGAGGCACCGCGGGGCAGCCGCACGACCGCGCCGTTGCCGCGGGGCAGCCGGACGCCGCCCAGCGACGGCGCCGCCATGTTGTCGAACTCCTGGCGCTTGGCCTTCTTCGACTTGCGGCCCTTCGTGGGCCGACCGCCGGGGCGGCCGAACGCACCGGCCGTGCCACCACGGCCGGGACCACCGCCGGGACGCCCACCGGGACCACCGGGGCGGGGACCGCCACCGGGGCCAGCGGCACCGCCGCCGGGCCGGAACCCACCAGCGCCGCCGCCGGGGCGCGCCCCACCACCGGCACCGCCGGGGCCACCGGGGCGGAAGCCGCCGGGACCACCGGGACCACCGGGACGGGCACCGCCGGGGCCACCCGGGCGGGCGCCGCCGGGACGGGCAGCAGGGGCCGCCGGGCGCATCGGACGAGGGGGCATGGAGCCGGGGTTCGGCCGGGGGCCGCCCGGGCCGGCCGGGGCCGCGGGGCGCGGTGCTGCGGCGGGGGCACGACCCATGCCGGAGCCGCCGAACGGGTTGTTGCCCGGGCGGGGCCCCGGGGTCGGGGTCCGGCCCATGCCGGAGCCGCCGAACGGGTTGTTGCCCGGGCGGGGGCCCGGGGTGGGCCGGGGTGCGGGGGTCGCACCGGGCGCCGCCGGAGCCGCCGTCGCGCCGTCGGCCGGGGCCGCGGGGGCGGCCGGGGCCTGGGCGGCGGGTGGTGCACTGGCCGCGGGGGCGGCCGGGGCTTGCGCCGCAGCAGGGGCCGGCGCCGGGGTGGGGCGCGCCGGGCTGGGGGCGGGGCCCGCGGGGGTCGCCGCTGCAGGGGCCTGCGGTTCCGCAGGGGCCGCGGTGGCCGGCGTCGGGCCAGCCGGCGTGGCACCGGCCGGCGAGGCGGTCCCGGGGGTGGCCGCAGCCGCAGGGCGTGCCGGCTTGGCGGCGGGCTTGTCCTCGGCGGGCTTGGCCGGGAAGGCCTCGCGCAGCTTGCGCTCGACGGGGGCCTCGATCGTGGACGAGGCCGACTTCACGTACTCGCCGTTGGCGTTCAACCACGCCACGGCGTCCTTGCTGGTGATCCCCAACTCCTTGGCCAGACTGCTGACCCGGACCTTCGACACGTCACTCCTGTTCGTGGTCCGCGCCCGCCTCGTGGCTGCTAGGGCATGGACCGCTGGTTGTTCGTGGGCACGCTCATCGCAGCGGGCTCATCGGTCGCTCATATCCAGTCGCTCCTCAACCGTCCAGCACGGTCTCGTTGGTGCCCGACCCTGCCTCCAGCCATGCCCGCACGGCGCTGGTGTCGAGCGGACCGGGGACCCGCAGGGCCCTCGGCAACGCCCGGCGCCGCTCCGCAGCCGCCAGGCACTCGAGGGTCGGATGCAGGTATGCCCCGCGCCCCTGGTGCCGGGACCGGGGATCCGGGAGGCACAGGCCGTCCCGGGCGGTGACCCGAAGCAGTTCGGACTTGCCCGCCCGTTGTCGGCATCCGGTGCAGGTGCGCACCGGGACGCGGCTCGGGGAGGGCACCACCGAGTCTAGCCCCAGACTCACCGATCGCCCGAATCCGCGCCGCGGTCCTCGCTGGCCGCCTCGTCACCGGGCGCGGTGTCCGGGCGGATGTCGATGCGCCAGCCGGTCAGCCGTGCGGCGAGGCGGGCGTTCTGGCCCTCCTTGCCGATCGCCAGCGACAGCTGGTAGTCCGGCACGATCACCCGCGCCGAGTGGGTCTGCGCATCCACGACCTCCACCGAGGTGACCCGCGCCGGCGACAGCGCGTTGGCCACCATGCGGGCCGGGTCGTCGGACCAGTCGACGATGTCGATCTTCTCCCCGCCGAGCTCGGCCATGACGTTGCGCACCCGCGACCCCATCGGCCCGATGCAGGCGCCCTTGGGGTTGAGCCCCGGCCGGTGCGAGCGCACGGCCATCTTCGAGCGGTGCCCGGCCTCCCGGGCCAGCGCCACGATCTCGACGGACCCGTCGGCGATCTCGGGCACCTCGAGGGCGAACAGGGCCTTCACCAGGCCGGGATGGGTGCGCGAGAGCACGACCTGCACGCCCTTGGGGCCGCGCCGCGTGCCGACGACCAGGGCCTTCACGCGGGAGCCGTGCGGGTGGCGCTCCGAGGCGACCGCCTCCTGCGGGGGCAGCACGCCCTCCACCTTGCCGAGGTCCACGAAGACCAGCCGGGGGTCGGAGCCCTGCTGGACCACACCGGAGACGAGGTCCCCGATGCGGCCGTCGAAGTGGCCCTGGGTCATCTCGTCCTCGGCGTCGCGCAGGCGCTGCACGAGCACCTGGCGGGCGGTGGTCGAGGCGACCCGGCCGAAGCCCGCCGGGGTGTCGTCGTACTCGCGCGGGACGAACCCCTCGGGGGTGTCCTCCCCGGCCTCCTCGAGGGCCCACACCGTGACGTGGCCGGTGGCCCGGTCCAGCTCCACGCGTGCGCGCGGGGCTGCGCCGGGCGTGTGGTGGTAGGCCACGAGCAGCGCCTGCTCGATCGAGTCCACCAGCAGGTCGATCGAGAGGTCCTTGTCGATCGCGACCGCGCGCAGGGCCGCCATGTCGATGTCCATCAGGCCTGCACCTCGCCCTCGTCGTCGGGCTCGACGGCGGCGGGCTCGGCCTCGGCGTCGGCGAGCTCGGCCTCCTCGACCCGGGTGAACTCGACCTGCACCATGGCCCGGGCCACGTCGGCGAGTGCCACGGGCACGGGGCCGTCGTCGGTCTCCAGGGTGGCGGACTGCGCGTCGGCCGCCGTGACCCGGCCCAGCACGACGCTGCCGTCGGCCAGGCGTGCCTCGACGAGCCGGCCGATCGCGCGGCGCCAGTGCCGTGGCAGCTGCAGGGGTCGGTCGACGCCCGGTGAGCTCACCTCGAGCACGTAGGGCGCGTCGCCGAAGGGGTCGTGCTCGTCGAGGGCCCGGGAGATGGCCCGGCTCAACTCGGCGACGAGGTCCAGGGGCAGCCCCCCGTCGTGGTCGACGACCACGCGGACCAACCGTCGCTTGCCGGCCTGGCGGACCACGACGTCCTCGAGGTCGCAGTCGAGGTCGGCGACCAGGGGCTCGGCGAGGGCGCGGACCGCGCGGGCCTGGGCTGCCGACATCACGAGCCTCGATCCTGTTGTGGGGCGCCAGTTGTGGGCCCGCAGTCTACCGCTCGGGCGCGCCGTCCCGGGGCCGGCGAACCCGGTGGGTGGGAGGATGCGCGCCGTGGATCGACGGGGCTTCCTGGCACGGGGGTCGGTCGCGCTGGCCCTGGGGTTGGTCGCGAGCGGCTGCACCGATGATGCCGCCCCGGCACCCACGCCGGCCCCGACCCAGCCGCTGGCCGACCCGGACGCCGCCGTGCGCGCCGCGGTCGCTGCTGACGAGGCTGAGCTCATCGCGGCCTACCGGGCAGCCCTGGCCGCCGCGCCGGCGCTGGCACCCGAGCTCGGACCGTTGCTGGCCCATCACGAGGCCCACCTCGCCCGCATCGCCGGTGACGCGGCAACGCCGACTCCCCCGCCGCCCGGGCTCGGCGCCACGGGCGACCCGTTCGCCTCGGCCAGCCCAGCCCCGGACGCCAGCCCAGCCCCGGACGCGAGCGGGTCCGCCC
>JALOLK010000087.1 GCA_025456015.1 Candidatus Nanopelagicales bacterium | reverse complement strand
GCGTCGAGCTTGTTCACCGCGATGATCACGTGGTGCACGCCCATGAGCGCGCAGATCGTCAGGTGCCGGAAGGTCTGCCGGGTGACGCCGCGCGCGGCGTCGACCAGCAGCAGCGCGACATCGGCGGTCGAGGCCGCAACCGCCATGTTGCGCGTGTACTGCTCGTGGCCCGGGGCGTCGGCGATGATCACGCGCCGGCCGTCGGGCAGCGCGAGGTGGCGGTACGCGACGTCGATCGTGATGCCCTGCTCCCGCTCGGCCTCCAGGCCGTCGGTGAGCAGGGAGAAGTCGATCTCGCCCACCGGGATCGTCGAGCCGGCCCGGCGGACCGTCCGGGCCGTCGCGAGGGTGTCCTCGGGCACCGAGTCGGTGTCGGCGAGCAGCCGACCGATCAGCGTGGACTTGCCGTCGTCGACGCTGCCGCACGCCACCAGGCGGATCAGCCCCATCAGAAGTACCCCTCCACCTTCTTGGCCTCCATCGAGGCACCGCCCTCGCCGTCGATCATCCGGCCCGCCCGCTCCGAGACCCGGGTGGCCTCCATCTCCGCGACCAGCTCGTCCAGGGTCGCCGCCGACGACTCGACCGCCGCCGTCAACGGGTAGCAGCCCAGTGACCGGAACCGCACCTGCCGTTGCACGACCTGCTCCCCGGGCTCGAGCGGCAGGCGGTCGTCGTCCACCACGATCAACTGGCCGTCGCGCACGACCGTCGGGCGGGGCGCGGCGAAGTACAGCGGCACGACCGGAAGGCCCTCCCGGCGGACGTAGTGCCAGACGTCGAGCTCGGTCCAGTTCGACAGCGGGAACGTCCGCATCGTCTGGCCGGGCGTCAGCTGGGCGTTCACCGTGCGCCAGAGCTCCGGGCGCTGCCGCCGCGGCTCCCAGCGGTGGCCGGGCATTCGCAGGCTGAAGATGCGCTCCTTGGCGCGGCTGCGCTCCTCGTCGCGGCGGCTGCCGCCGATCGCCGCGTCGAAGCCGCCCTCGTCGAGCGCCCGGCGCAGGGCAACGGTCTTCATCAGGCGCGTGTACTCCTGGGCTCCGTGGGTGAACGGCGTGACCCCCTCGGCGATCGCCTCGTGGTTGGTCGCCACCCGCAGGTCCAGGCCGTACTGCGCCACCATCTGCCCACGGAACTCGATCATCTGGCGGAACTTCCACGTCGTGTCGACGTGGAGCACCGGGAACGGGATCGGGCCCGGCGCGAACGGAGTCCTTGCCGATGCTGTAGAGCATCACCGGGTTGCGGAAGGCGGCGGCCGTCTCGCGCAGGGCCCAGATGGCCTCCGCCTCGAGCGCGTCGAGCACGCTGTCGGCCACGGATCGCTGTGCGCTGGGTGCGGGCATGGGCTGATTCTCCCCGACGTCGCTGCATCGCCCCCTCCCGACGCGCGGCTCGCGGCGGCAGCGGGGTCTCGAGGACGTACCCGTCGTTCTCGCGCTGCACGAGCCGGCCCGTTCGACGGGCTCGTGCGCGTACGCCGAGCCGCCCCGTCACGCGGAGTCGCAGAACGACGGATTCCAGGCGCGCAGCGGGTTGCTGCGCGCTGCACGGCGCCGGTGCGGCACGCTGGTCCGATGGAGCTCGAGCGGACCCTGGCGATCGACTGCGGTGGGAGCGGGCTGAAGGGCTCGGTCCTCGACGACGAGGGCGTGATGATCGCCGAGCACATCCGGATCCCGACCCCCTACCCCATGGGGCCGGAGCGCTTCGTCGCGGTGCTCTGCGAGCTCGCCGAGCAGCTGCCGCCGGCCGACCGCGCCACGGTCGGGATGCCCGGCATGATCCGCCACGGACGGGTGATCGCCACGCCGCACTACATCACGGTCGCCGGCCCGCACTCGAAGGTCGACCCCGACCTGCGGCGGGCGTGGGACCGCTTCGACGCGCAGTCGGCCCTCGCGAGGGCCCTGGGCATCCCCACGCTGGTGGTCAACGACGCGGAGGTGCACGCAGCCGCGGTGGTCTCCGGCGAGGGGCTCGAGGTGACGTTCACGCTCGGGACGGGCCTCGGGTGTGCGGTCTTCGACGACGGGGCGCTCGTCCCGAAGATCGAGCTGTCGCGTGCCCCGGTCCGCAAGGGCGTGATCTACGACGAGTGGATCGGCGACAGGGCCCGCCGCGAGCTCGGGGCCAGGCGCTGGTCGGCGCGGGTGCGCACGGCGATCGACGGACTGCGGCCCATGTTCCTGTGGGACCGCTGCTTCGTGGGGGGCGGCAACGCCGCCCGGCTCACGGTCCACCTCGGAGACGATGTCACGATCGTGCCCAACGAGGCCGGGATCAACGGTGGGATCCGCCTCTGGGAGCTCGGCCAGCGCACGCCGGGCGACCCGAACGGCGAGCCCACCGGGTAGCCGGACCGCGGGGCCGGCCGCACGATCGGCCCGATGGTCCTACGACCAAGGTCCGATGGTGGCTCCGACCGGCGCCGCCACAGACTCGGGGCACCAAGCACGCCACCCCGAGGAGGACACCATGACCAGCACCATCCGCCGCATCGGCACCACCGCCCTGGCCGCCGTCATGCTCACCGGCCTTGCCGCCACCCCCGCCCTGGCCAAGGACGGCGACGGCCGGGTCATCAAGCGCGGCAGCTGCTCGGCATCGACCGACTGGAAGCTCAAGGCCAAGCCGGACGACGGCCGGCTCGAGGTGGAGTTCGAGGTGGACTCCAACCGCGTCGGCCAGCGCTGGACCTGGACGATCCGCCACGACGGGCGGACCGTCGCCTCGGGCCGCCGCGTCACCAAGGCGCCGAGCGGCTCGTTCAGCGTCGAGCGGCGCATCGTGGACGCCCCCGGCAGGCACACCGTCTCGGCCACCGCGCGCAACCCCCGCACCGGGGAGACGTGCCGCGCGTCGGTCCGGGTCTGACGGTCCGGGTGCGGATCCCACGTCGCGCGGGCGGTCACGTGCAGGATGAGCGCGTGACCGTCCGTCGCGAGGTGGCTGTGTCCGCGGCGCTGAGCGTGGTCGCGGTCGTCGGCATCGGCGCCGCGTCCTTCGTGGTGGCCAGGGCCGCCGCCACGGAGGAGGCCCTGCGCCAGGCCGAACAGGCCACGCAGCTGCTCGCTGCCGCCGTGATCGAGCCCGCCCTCGACGACGACCTGCTCGAGGGGGACGCCGACGCCATCGCCGACCTCGACACCGCGGTGCAGGCCGGCGTGCTCGGCGACCAGGTGCTCAGCGCCCGGGTGTGGGCCCCCGACGGGACGATCCTCTACACCGACGACCTCGTCGGCATCGGCGAGCGCTTCCCGTTGGGCGCCGAGGAGCTCGAGGTCCTGGCCACCGGGCAGCCGCACGCGGAGCTCTCCGACCTCGACAAGGAGGAGAACGCCGGGCAGGCCGACTTCGACCAGTTGGTGGAGGTCTACACCGCGATCCAGGACCCCGACGGCGCTCCGTTGCTGTTCGAGACCTACCAGTCACCGGACCCCATCGCGGCGACCACCGGCCGCATCCTGCGCGCGTTCGCCCCGGTCGTGCTCGGCGGCCTGCTGCTCATCGGCCTGGTCCAGGCCCTGCTCGCGTGGCGCCTCGCACGCCGGCTGGAGGGCGCCCAGGACGAGCGCGAGCACCTGCTGCAGCACGCCCTGGCCGCCTCCGAGCACGAGCGGCGCACGATCGCCGCCGACCTGCACGACGGTGTCGTGCAGGACCTCGTCGGCCTCACCTACGCCCTCGACGCCATGGCCGAGCCATCCGGGGAGCACGGCGATCCCGGCGATCCCGCCCGGTCGGAGGCCCTGACCGCCGCCGCGGCCACGACGCGGCGCAGCGTGCGCTCGCTGCGCTCCCTGCTGGTCGAGATCTACCCGCCGAACCTCGACCAGGTGGGCCTGGCCGGGGCCGTCGTCGACCTGGCCGCCGCCGCGGGCTCGGCCGGCACGCAGGTCGACGTGCGGATCGACCCCGACGTGGTGCTGTCCGAGGACGCGAGGGCCGCGGTCTACCGCGCCATCCGCGAGGCGCTGTCGAACGTGCGCCGCCACGCACGGGCGCGGCACGCCCGGGTGCGCCTGGCCGGCGGCGCGGGGGGCGGGGCGGTGCTGGAGGTCAGCGACGACGGGGTCGGGTTCGACCCGGGAGCGGTCGGCGCCGACCACATGGGCCTGCGGCTGCTGCAGGACCTGGCCGCCAGCGTCGGGGGCCGCCTGGAGGTGGACGCCGGTCCCGGTCGCGGGACGACGCTGCGGATGGTGGTGCCGTGATGGACGGCTCCGGCGCCCCCCCGATCCGGGTGCTCGTGGTCGACGACCACGAGGTGGTCCGGGTCGGGCTGCGCCTGCTGCTCGGCCGCTACGCCGACCTGGCCGTGGTCGGCGAGGCGCCCGAGGGGGCCGCGGCCGTCACCGCGGTGGCCGAGCTGGCGCCCGACGTCGTCCTCATGGACCTCTCGATGCCCGGGATGGACGGGGTGGCCGCGACCCGGGCGATCGGCGCGGGCCACCCGCAGGTGCGGGTCGTGGCGCTCACCACCTTCGCCGACCGCGACCACGTCACCGCGGCGATCGACGCGGGCGCGGTCGGCTTCCTGCTCAAGGACGCCGACCCCGAGGCCCTCGCCGCTGGGATCCGTGCCGCAGCCCGCGGCGAGGCGCCCCTCGACCCCCGGGCCGCGCTGGCCCTCATCGACCGCCGGCGCGAGCGCCCGGCCGGTCCCGCCGCTCCCGCCGGGGCTGCCGCCGACGCCGGGCCCGAGCTGACCGCGCGGGAGCGCGAGGTCCTGGCGCTGGTCGGGCAGGGGATGAGCAACCGGCTGATCGCCCGTCGGCTGGGCATCGCGGAGAAGACCGTCAAGGCGCACCTGACCAGCGTCTTCGCGCAGATCGGCGTGACCGACCGCGTGCAGGCAGCCCTGTGGTGGCAGCGCCACCGGGGCGAGGGCGAACCGGGCTGAGCGGGCCGATCGGCGACCGCCCCGGCTACCCCCGGGCCAGCTCCTGGCGGGCGCCCCGCCGCATGCGCTCGCCCAGCACGACCTCGCTGGCCTCCTCGGCGGCCAGCAGCGCGGCGGCCGCCCCGGGCAGGGCCGGCGCCATGAGGTCCGCGACCGTCACCCCGTGGGCGGGCACCGACAGCAGCGTCAGGGCGTCCCCGGCGCGGACCGCGCCGGACGCCTCGACGCGGGCGTAGGCGCCGGGTGCGCGACGATCGGCGAACCGACGCACCCAGTGCGGCTCACCCATGCGCCGGGCGAACGTGGCGCACGGGTTGCGCGGCGCCGTCACCTCGAGGACCACGGCGTCACCCACCGCCAGGCGGCTGCCGACGACCAGGCCGCTCACGTCGAGACCGGCCGTCCGCAGGTTCTCGCCGAACAGGCCGGGCGGGACCTCGCGCCCCAGCTCGGCAGCCCACGCCGCGGCGTCCTCCTCGGCGTAGAGGTACACCGCGAACTCCGCGCCGCCGTGGTGCGGCGTGTCCTGCTGGGAGTCCCCGGCCAGGCCGAGCGGGCCCACCTGCACCGGCCCGGGCACCGGCCGCTTGTCGATCGAGGTGAGCCCCGTCGGGGTGGAGGGCTCGGGCAGCAGGGCGTGCACGACGCAGACGGCGGTGACGCTGGGGACCATGGCCGGGGAACCTACCGGGCCGGCCCACTGTGCGCGGGGGCTGGCCGGTGCCGCTCGACGAAGGCCAGCACGGTCGCCGCCTGCGCCGCGGTCAGCCCGACCTCCTCGTCGGGAGCGACGACCAGCCAGGGGGCGGGCGGGTCGCCGTACGTCGACTCGCCGCGCCGGTCGCCGCCGAAGTCGTCCACCCACACCAGCGGGTGCCCGGCGAAGGCCGTCTGCAGCCCCAGCACCTTCCAGTCCGCGGTCCGGGTGGGCAGCGACTCCTCGGGTACCACCCGGGAGAGCTCGAGGACGGGGAGCTCGGGCAGGTCGCAGAGCACGGCGTTGGGCAGCACCGCGCGCTCCCACGTCGTCGCCCACACGACGGCTGCCCCGGCGTCGACCCAGCCCCGCACCATCGCCCCGTGCGCGGGGTTCACGACGATGCCGTGCGGCACCGGGTGGCGCCCGGGCGGCAGGGGTCGGATGTACGGGTGCGTCGGCCAGTTGGCACGATCCAGCTCGACGACGTGCCGCTCGAACCCGTCGGGGAGGCGGCCGAGCTGGACGATGTTGAGCACGCCGTCGAAGTCCAGCCCCACGACCGGCTGCCCGGGCCGCAGGTCCAGTGCGCCGAAGACCGCCGGGACACGCGCCATGTCCGCCATCCTGCCCGGCCGCACGCGCACCAACCAGCCGGCACCGGGAGGATGCGGGCATGGACGACCGACGCCTGCGGATCGCGCTCATCGGCCTGGGGGACATCGCGGCCAAGGCCTACCTCCCCGTGCTCGCCGGGGACCCTGCCGTGGAGCCGGTCCTCGTCACCCGCGATCCCGACCGACTCGCCCAGCTGCAGGCCGCCTGGCGCATCCGGCACGGCTATCCCACGATCGAGGCAGCGCTGTCCGGGGCCGGTCACCTCGATGCCGGCTTCGTCCACGCTGCCACCGTCGCCCATCCGGATCTCGCGCACACGCTGCTGGCCCACGGGATCCCGACGTTCGTCGACAAGCCGCTGGCACTCACCCTGGCCGACTCCCGGGCCATCGTCGAGCACGCCAGGGAGGCCCGGGTCTCGCTGGCCGTGCTCTTCAACCGCCGTCACGCCCCGGCGTACGCGGAGGTGGCGTCCTGGCCGGACCTGGACACCGTCGTGCTGGGCAAGCACCGGCACCGCCTGCCGGACGATCCGCGCTGGTTCGTCGTCGACGACTTCGTGCACGTCGTGGACACGCTGCGGTTCCTGGTCGGCGCGGACGCTGAGCTGGTCGACGTGGCCGCCCGGCCCAGCACCGACGGCCTGCTCGGCCGGCTCGCGATCGTGCTGCGCTCCGGCGCGCGCCTGGGGGTCGGGGTCATGGACCGCGACTCCGGCCAGACCGTGGAGGTGCTCGAGGCGATGGCGCCGGGCCGGCTGCGCCGGGTCACCGACCTGGTGGACGTGACCGAGCGCGTCGACGGGATCGAGCAGCACCGGCAGCCGGACAACTGGGCGTCGGTGTCGGCGCAGCGCGGGTTCGTCGCCATGGTCGACGCCCTGCTCGCGTCGGTCCGCGCCGGCGAGGTGCTCGACGCCGGGGACGCGCTGGCCACGCACGCGCTGTGCGAGGCGATCCTCGAACGGGCGGTCGACCAGCTGGGCTAGCACGGTGGCAAGGGTCACCCCTCGCCGAACACCGCGCGCAGGTGCTCGTTGAGGAACAGGCCGGTGGGGCCGAGCTCGCGACGCACGGTGTCGGCACGCACGCAGCGGCCATCGCACCACCACCGGACCGTGCCATCCCGCTCGCTACGGTGCCCCGATGGAGTCGCGCGCGAGCATGCAGCACCGCTACGACCACGCGGTCGCGGGGCGTCCGGCGCCGCTGGCGATCCTCGACGTGCCCGCCTACCGGGCCAACGCCGCGGACCTGGTCCGCCGTGCCCGCGGCCGCCCCGTCCGGCTGGCCACCAAGAGCCTGCGCGTGCGAGCCGTCATCGAGGAGGTCGCCGCGCTGCCCGGCTATCGCGGCCTGCTCGCCTACTCGCTGCCGGAGGCGCTGTTCCTGGTCGGCTCGGGCAGCTCGGACGACATCGTCGTGGCCTACCCGACCGTCGACCGCGCCGCGATCGCCGCCCTGGCCGCTGACCCCGTGGCGCTGGCCGCGATCACGCTCATGGTCGACTCGGTCGAGCACCTGGACCTCATCGAGGCCGCGGTCGGTGCGCTCCGGGGCGGTGGCGCGGGTCGGGTGCGGGTGGCGATCGACCTCGATGCCTCGTACCGGCCGCTGGGCTCTTCACGGATCCACCTCGGCGTGCGCCGCTCCCCGCTCTTCACGCCGGAGGACGCCGCCGGGCTGGCCCGCACGATCCTCGCGCGCCCCCACCTGCACCTCGACGGGCTCATGGCGTACGAGGCACAGATCGCGGGGGTCGGGGACCGGCCGGGCGGCGGGCTCGGGGCCCGCGCCCGGGGGGTCGCCGTCCGGCAGGTGCAGGCGCGGTCGGCCGACGAGCTCGCCGAGCGCCGGGCCCGCGCCGTCGCCGCCGTGCGGGCGGTCGCCGAGCTGCGGTTCGTCAACGGGGGCGGCACCGGCAGCCTCGAGCGGACCAGCGCCGAGGACGCCGTCACCGAGGTGGCTGCCGGCAGCGGGGTCTTCGGCCCGCACCTCTTCGACGCCTACGCCGCCTTCCGCCCGCTCCCGGCCGCGCTCTTCGCCCTGCCCGTGGTCCGCCGGCCCGCCCCGGGCTGGGCGACGCTCTCCAGCGGGGGCTACCACGCCTCGGGGCCCGGTGACGGGCTGCGCCTGCCCCAGGTGTTCCTTCCCGAGGGCCTGTCCCTGGTCGGCGCCGAGGGGGCCGGCGAGGTGCAGACGCCGGTGCACGGGGCCGCAGCGGACGCCCTGCGGATCGGTGACCTCGTCTGGCTGCGGCACGCCAAGGCCGGTGAGCTCGCCGAGCGGTTCGACACCTTCCTGCTGGTCGATGGGGACGCGGTGGTCGGCCAGGTGCCGAGCTACCGGGGCGAGGGCCGCAACTTCGGCTGAGGGCGTGGGACGTGGGGCGGATACTGGCACCGTGCCCCTGGAGACCTCGCGCCTGCGACGCAGCCTGACCATCGCCGGGCTGCCGGCGCGCGCGACCGGGCGGGCGCTCGCCCTGCAGGCACGGGGACTGCTCGGCGCCGACCGCGCGGCCCTGCGCGAGCAGGCCCGCGCCGCCACGGCGGCCGACACCCGTGCCACGCTCGGCGGGCTCAAGGGGGGCGCGCTCAAGCTCGGCCAGCTGCTCTCCACGGTCGACGCGCTGTTCCCGGCCGACCCGGACGACTCCTGGCAGGCGGCCCTCGGCGCGCTCCAGGAGCGCAACCCGGGCCTGCCGTTCGCCGAGGTCGCCCCCGTGCTCGCCGCCGAGCTCGGGCCGCACTGGACCAGCCACTTCCGCTCCTTCGACGAGGAGCCCGCCGCCGCCGCCTCGATCGGGCAGGTGCACGCCGCGACCTGGTCCGACGGCACGCCGGTGGCCGTGAAGGTGCAGTACCCCGGCGTCGCCGAGGCGATCGCCAACGACGTCCGCTCGCTCGCGCTGGCCCTGCGCGCCACCGCGCTGGTCGCCCGCGGCATGGCGATGCCACCGCTCATCGCCGAGCTGCGGACCCGCCTGGGCGAGGAGCTCGACTACCGCACCGAGGGGGCCCACCAGCAGGCGTTCGCCGACGCGTACGCCGACGACCGGCGGTACTGGGTGCCGCCCGTGCTGCACGCCAGCCGCGAGGTGCTGGTGAGCCGGTGGATGGACGGGATCGGCCTGGCCGAGGTCGCCCGGGACGGCAGGCACGACGAGCGCGACCACCTCGGGGCCGCCTACCAGCACTTCTTCCTCACCTCGCCGGGCCGGGTCGGCCTGCTGCACACCGATCCGCATCCGGGCAACTTCCGCCTGCTGGACGACGGGCGCATGGGAGTCCTGGACTTCGGCTCGGTCCTGGTGATGCCCGGCGGCCTGCCTCCCACGTTCGGCGGGCTGATCCGCGCGATGACGCGCACCGACCCGGCCGACGTCGAGCACGCGCTGCGCTCCGGCGGGTTCATCGCGCCGGGCGCGACGCTGGAGGTGGAGAAGCTGATCGACTACCTCGCGCCCTTCAGCGAGCCGGCCCGGCACGACGTCTTCACGTTCTCACGGGACTGGCTGCGCGCCCAGTTCGGTCGGGTGAACGACCCGCGCAACCCCGACTTCCTCGTCGCGATGCAGCTGACGATCCCGGCCGAGCAGCTGTTCACGCACCGCCTCTGGCTGGGCCTGGTCGGCGTCCTCTGCGGCCTCGGCGCCACGGTGCCCGTGCGCCCCGAGCTCGAGGCGCACCTGCCCGGCTTCGCCCCGCCGGCGCGCTGAGCAACGCCGCCCCCCTGGAGCGAGGGCGAGGGATCCGGAGCGGGTCGGGGTCGGGGATGCGGCCCGGGGGAAGCACGCATCCCCGACCCCCGCGCGGCCGGGCCGGTGGCAGCGCCCGGCTACCGGACCGGCGCCCGGCCGCGCAGCACGAGGACGAGCCGCCCGTGGTGCTGCAGCGCGCCGTCCGGGACGCACACGACCTCGGCGCCACGGGCCAGCGCGGCCTCCATCAGCTCGTCGACCGCGTCGGCCAGCACGCCCGGCTCCTCCGGGTCGTCCGCGAGGGTGAAGCCGTCCCCGGTCACCCGGACGGCGGCAGCGTAGGAGCGCTCCGCGAGGAGCAGCTCGGGCTCGCCGTGCAGCATCGCCTGCCACGACGCGGCGAGCCCGGCGACGGCACGACCCTGGCGCAGCCGGCGGTGGGCGGTGTCCAGCGCCGCGGCGGCCCGGTCGCTCACGTGCTCGCGCAGTGCTGCACGGGCCATCTCCTCGAGGGCGAACAGCGGCTGGTGCGCGGCGCCCGAGCGCACGACCGCAGCGATCCGACGACCCCGGCCCACCTCGAGGTACTCGGCCGCCGTCCGATCGCTGCCGACGAGCACCACGGGCAGGGGGTGCTCCCGGAGCCGTCCGGCCAGCCGCTCGTCCACGTCGCGCAGGAACGCCCGGGTCCGCTCCCTGCGGTGCCGCTCGACGGCCTCGGGGGCCACGCGATCGCGCAGCGTCGGCTCCGGGCGCAGCATGGGGAAGTCGTGGCCGAGGATGGGCCGCGAGTACCGCTGGTCGTAGTGGAAGAGGCGCGCCGCGCGCCCGTCGATGGCCAGCAGGAGGAACGGCGGGTCCTCGGAGGTCGAGCGCACCAGGTCGCGGGTGGCGAAGGTGGGATCGATGACGACGCGGTCCCGGGGGTGCACCCGCAGGTGGTGCAGGTGGGCGCCGCGGGGGTTGACCAGGATCGCCAGCCCGCGATCGGTCGGGCCGTCCTGGGCTCGAGCCACGGCGGCCGCGAGCCCCGCCCGCACGGTCGCGGCCCAGCGTCGATCCGGCTCGTCCTCGAGGCGGCGGTGGACGTCGCGGGCCAGTGCTGCCAGCCGGGCGCGGTCACGCGGACCCATCCGGCCGGCCGGCGTGGTGGCCATGAGCAGCGAGACGCTGAGCGGATGGTGGGCGGCGGCGAGGCCGACGACGTCGTCCGCCGTGGGGAACCGCAGCGACGGCGGTGCGGTCGGCACGACGCGCGGTCCGGCCAGCGTCCCGTGGGTCGGTGTCGGACGGGTCGGTGTCGGACGGGATCGGGATGGTCAGGGACATGGCAGCCTCCGGGACAGTCGATGCCCGAGGTCTTCCCCGGCCGCGGATGCGGCCCCCGGAACCGGACCGATGCGGATCGGTCGGGATGACGGCCCCCGGGAGGAGTGGGGTACTCCCCTCGTGTGCAGGGACCGTAGCATGAAGTGCAGTTCATGCAAAAGGGGCCGGACGGAACGCTGGTCGCGGCTCGCCCGGTTGCCCGTCCCCGGTGCCATGCGGCACAATCAGGGAAGTTGCGTTCACCTTTCTGGGAGGTGCTCATGGATCCGGCGGGCACGCTGACGCCCCTCGTCCTCGCCGCGACCACCGGCGCCGCGGCCCTGCTCGCCCTCCTCGGGTCCTCGGATCACCGGCGACATCGGGTCCCCGTTCGCGTCCCACCCCGCTGGGGCGGCAGGATCGCCCCCATGCGACGCGTCGACGCCTCCGCATCGGCGGCCCTGGGCGGCCGCCGTGGCTGAGCCGGCGAACCTCCGGACCTGGACCCTGCTGACCAACCACGGGCACGTGCTGGTGCACGTCCACCGCAACCCCGATACCCGGATCCGTGACATCGCCGCGGCCGTCGGGATCACCGAACGGGCCACGCTGAACATCCTGCGCGACCTCGAGGAGGGTGGGTACCTGCTCCGGGTCCCCCGCGGCCGGCGCACGCACTACGAGGTGAACACGAAGCGGCCGTTCCGGCATCCGGCCGAGTCCGACCACGAGGTCGGCGAGATGCTGGCGCTGTTCGGCTGAACGCGTCGCTGGGGGGACATCCGTGGACACCTGGTCGCTGGCTGCTGCCAACCTGACCTCCCCGCCCGTCCTGGCCTTCCTGCTCGGCCTGGCCGCCACCGCCCTCAAGGGCGACCTGCGGCTGCCCGAGCCGGTCTACCAGCTGCTCAGCTTCTACCTGCTGCTCGGCATCGGGATCAAGGGTGGGGTGGCGCTGCGCGAGGCGCCGGCCGGCGACGTGCTGCTGCCGGTGCTCGTCACGCTCGCGCTGGGCATCGTGATCCCGCTGCTGGCCTTCGTGGTCCTGCGGTTCATGACCCGTCTGGGGCCGGTGGACCGGGGGGCCCTCGCCGCGCACTACGGCTCCACCTCGTTGGTGACGTTCACCGCGGCCATCGTCTTCCTCGGCGCCGCGGGCGTCAGCTACGAGGGATTCGTCACCACGCTGCTGGCGGTGCTGGAGGTGCCCGCGATCGTGGTCGGGCTCATGCTCGCCGGCCGGCACGCCGCCCGGTCAGCGAGCTGGGGGGAGTCGCTGCAGGAGATCCTCACCAGCCGCAGCGTCCTGCTGCTCGTCGGCGGACTGGTGCTGGGCTTCGTGACCGGCACCGCTGGCTACGCCAAGGTGGAGCCGTTCTTCGGGGGGATGTTCACCGGCGTGCTCACGCTGTTCCTGCTCGAGATGGGGGTCATCGCCGCCCGCAGGCTGCGCGACCTGCCGCAGGCGGGCTTCGGCCTGGTGGCCTTCGCGATCGCGTTCCCGGTCGTCTGCGGGGTGATGGGCATCGCCGGCGGCCTGGCTGCAGGGCTGTCCACCGGCGGCGCGGCCGTGCTCGGCGTCCTGGCCGCCAGCGCCTCCTACATCGCCGCACCCGCCGCGGTGCGGCTCGCCCTTCCCGAGGCCAATCCCGGGTACTACCTGACGGCCAGCCTCGGGATCACGTTCCCGTTCAACCTGATCGTGGGCATCCCGCTGTACCTCGCGATCGCGCAGGCGCTCGGCGGGTAGGAGGCACGCATGCACACCGAGGAGCTGCTGCTGGTCACGATCGTGGCCGAGGCCATCGTGGAGCACCGGCTGGTGCGCGACGTCGCTGCGGCGGGTGCCCGGGGCTGGACGGTCGTCGACGCGCGCGGGCAGGGCTCGCGCGGCGTCCGCGCCGACGAGTTCGAGGGGTCCAACATCCGGCTGGAGACCCTCGTCACGCCACAGGTGGCCGACCGGATCCTCGAGGTCCTGGCCCGGGACTACTTCCCGCGCTACGCGGTGGTCGCCTGGAGCACCGCCGCGAACGTGGTGCGCCCGGAGAAGTACGCCTGAGCGGTTCGCGCCGCGGGCCCGGGCCCGGCAGGTGCCCATGTGCCGCTGGTCCGCGCCCGCCACGTGCGTGCGGCGACGCTGGCGTCGGGGCCGGCCCACGGACGCCCCCCATGCGCACCCGTCGGACCGACCGAGCCGGCTGGCGCGGCCACCCCGCCGGCGCGCCGCTAGCCTCGGGGCGGTGAGCAGCGAGCTTGACCTCAGGGCCCCCGACGCGACCACCGAGGCACGGCCCAGGACCGTGGACGTCACCGCCGACGACGCGATCGGCGCCAGTGACGCCACCGAGCTGCTGGCGCGCGTGGCCCGCCGTGAGGTCTCGGCCGCGGAGCTGCGCGAGGCCGCGGAAGCCCGGGCATGGGCCGCGGACGAGCACGTGAACGGCGTGGTCCGCTGCATCGCACCCGGGCCGCACCTCGACGCTCCCATGCCCGCCGACGCGCCATTCGCCGGGCTTCCCACCCTGCTCAAGGACAACGAGACGCTCGCGGGGTACCCGGCGCTGTCGGGCTCGTGCCTGGGCCTGGACCCGATCGCGGCCACGACCCTGCCGGAGTTCGGCATCACCGCGAGCACCGAGTCCAGCCGCCACGGCGCCACCCGCAACCCCTGGGACACCGAGCGCTCCGCGGGCGGCTCGAGCGGGGGCTCGGCCGCGCTCGTCGCGGCCGGGGTCGTCCCGATCGGGCATGCGAACGACGGCGGAGGCTCGACCCGCATCCCGGCCGCTGTGTGCGGCCTGGTGGGACTCAAGCCCACCCGCGGTCGGCTGCCGGACGCCCTTGGCGTGGAGCGGCTGCCGGTCCAGATCACCGCCCAGGGGGTGCTCACCAGGACGGTGCGCGACACGGCGCTCTACTACGCGCACGCCGATCGCCTGTCCCCCGCACCCGGCCTGCCGGCGATCGGGCACGTCACGGCCCCCGGCACCCGACGGCTGCGTGTCGCGTTCTGCGTGACCGGCAGCCGCGGGTTGGGCATCGACGTGGAGACGGTCGACGCCGTCCGCGACGCGGCGCGCCTCTGCGAGGCGCTCGGCCACGACGTGGTCGAGGTCGGACCGCCGGTCGACGATCGGTTCGCGACCGACTTCCTGCGCTTCTGGGAGCTCCTGGCGTTCCTGCTCCACCGCGGCGGACGCACGATCTACGGCCGCGACTTCGACCCCTCGCGGGTCGAGGTCGTGACCCGGGGCCTGAGCGACCGCATGCGCCGGCACCCCGAGGGCCTGCCCGGGGCGCTGCGCCGCCTGCGCGCCATGGCCCGCACGCACGAGCCGCTGTTCGCCGACCACGACGTCCTCATCTCGCCGGTCACCGGGCACCCTGCCCCGCCCATCGGCGCGCTCGGGCCCGACGTGGCGTTCCGCACGCACCTCGTCCGGCTCATCCGGTTCTGTTCGATGACCCCCGTGCAGAACGTCTCCGGGTCGCCGGCGATCTCGCTGCCGCTGGGGCGCACGGCCCAGGGCCTGCCGATCGGGGTGCAGCTCGCCGCCCGGTTCGGCCACGAGCGCACGCTGCTCGAGCTCGCGCTGGCCCTCGAGGAGGCCGCCCCGTGGCCGCTCACCCCGGGTCAGGCCGCACTCCCCACCTGACCCCCGCCGTGCCAGGGCGCATCCCGCCGCGATGCCGCCCCTCCCGACCAGGGCGACGCCGCGCCGCGCACCGATGCGCGCCCTCCCGCGGCCAGGCCCCGCCCGCCACCTCACCGGCGCCGCTCCATCCCGCCCCAATGCGCCCCGCCCCGGCCCAGCGCCGCCCCCGCCCCGCCACCTCCCGGCGCCCACGCGCCTGACTGATGGTGTGCGCCACCCAGGTGTCGATCCGGTCGACCCAGGGGAGGCGTCAGGCGTTGAGCCGGGGGTAGGCGACGGCCAGGGAGGTGGCCAGACCCACCCAGACGAGGTAGGGCAGCAGGGCGACCGCGCCCCAGCGGGTGACGGACCACGTGATCACCACCAGGACGGCCGTGAGCGCGGTGGCGACCGCCAGCGCCACCGCCGCAGCCTCCATGCGGTGCGGCACGTAGAACAGGTAGGCCCAGGCCAGCGCCGCGACGACGCTCAGGGCACCCACGCCCAGCCAGCCGGCCACCGTGCCGCCGGGGCCGCGCAGGGCGACCACGACCCCGACGACCGCCAGCGCGAGGAAGTTGTACGGCCAGATGAGCCCGAAGACGAGGTCCGGGGGCTGCCACGACGGCTTGGCCAGCGAGGCGTACCAGCCGGAGTCGTTCGCGACCCAGCGGCTGGATCCGACGGCGTAGACGACCACGAGGGCCACGGCAGCGACGGAGGCCAGCAGGCGCCAGGTGACCATGGCCCCGAGCATGCCGTAGGTGCCTGGTACTGGTCCGATGACCGGGATCGGGAGCACGCCCCGGGCGGCATCTCGGCCCCCGCCCGTGCCGGGGGCCGCTCACCCGAGGCGCGCGGCGCCCTCGTCGACCACGGCGTCGAGCCAGTCGGCCAGCAGGTGCGAGGCCGCATGCAACGCGTCGAGCCAGGAGGCGGCCGCGCCGTGGCCGGCGTCGTCGCTGACCGTCTTGGCCAACCGGACAGGCGCACCCAACCGGTGCGCCGCAGCCGCGACCGCGTACCCCTCCATGTCGACCAGATGGGCGTGCTCGGCCAGCCGGTCGCGCTCCTCGGGCGAGGCGATGAAGCGGTCGCCGGTCACCAGCACCACGTCGGTGTCGGCCAGCCGCAGGGGCGGGGCCGGGTCCTCGCCGACGAGGGCCGCGATGGCCCTGCTGTTCAGGTCGTGCTGGCGCACCGTGCCGATCTCGTGCACCACGCCGGAAGCGACCTCGCCGACCCGCAGCGCCCCCGCCGTCCCCACGTTGAGCACCAGCCCGGGTGCGTGGGTGAGCACGGCCCACGTGGTCGCGGTGGCGGCCCGGACCTTGCCGACCCCGGTCACCAGCGTGGGCAGGCGGTGGGCGAAGGCCTGCGCCTCGTCGCGCACCGCGACGACGACGAGGGGTCCGCCGCGCCTCGGCGCCGGCCCGTGCAGCTCGAACACGGCCCTGATCCTGCTGCACCGGGACCGGCCCCGTCACCCCAGCCCCACGCGATCACCCCGCCCGTCAGCCAGCGAGGCGCCCTGCCCCGACCCAGGGCTGGCCGACCAACGTCGCACCCGCCGCCCGCATCTCGGCCAGGGCACGCCGGGTCGTGTCCTCGCGCACTCCGGCGGTGAGGTCGAGCAGCACCCGGGCCTGCAGGCCGGCGGCGCGCGCATCAAGGGTGGTCGCGACGACGCAGTGGTCCGTGGCGATCCCGCAGATGTCGATCGCGTCGACGTCGTGGTCGCCGAGCCACTCGGCGAGCGGGACCGCGCGGCCGTCCTCCTCGGCGACGCCCTCGAACCCGGAGTAGGCCGGCGCGTACTCGCCCTTGCGGAAGACCGCCCGCACCGCGCTGGTGTCCAGCGCCGGGTGGAACTCCTCCCCATCGGTGCCGACCACGCAGTGCGGCGGCCAGGTGTCCACGAAGTCCGGCGCATCGGCGAAATGCCCACCGGGATCGATGTGATGGTCCTTGGTGGCGACGACGAGGTCGTACTCGCCCCGGGCCAGCAACTCGCTGATCGAGGCTGCGACCGCCGACCCGCCGGGGACGCCGAGGCTGCCCCCCTCGCAGAAGTCGTTCTGGACGTCCACGACCACCAGCGCACGACCCATGGTTCGCCCCTCCTTCCGACGGCGTCGACGCTAGTGCGCCCCCCGTGTTCGCGCCCGTGCTATCCGCACCCCGTCCTCGACAGGCATGATGGCCCAGACGGCACCCGGGGAGGAGGCTGGGGATGCACGAGCAGGCGCTGGCTCGGGCCATCGTGCGCCAGATCCTCGAGGCGCTGCCCGCTCCGGATGCCCGGGTCACCCAGGTGCACCTGCGCCTCGGTGCCCTGGCGGGGGAGCGGCCCGAGGCCCTGCGGCTGGCGTTCGACCTCGCAGCCGCCGGGACCTCGCTCGAGGGGGCCGTCCTGCGCATCGACGAGGACGACGCCGTGCTCGCCGAGCCGGTCGAGATCGTCGCGTTCTCGGTGGTCGCGCCGGACGGGCCGGTCGGATCGGGGCCAGGCGGGCCATGAGCCCCGCACCCGTCCCTGCGGATCCCCCCGGAGGGCGCCGAGCCCGCGACGGGGCCGACCCGGGGCAGGTGCGCCGCGTGCGGGTACGGGTCGCCGGGGTGGTGCAGGGGGTGGGGTACCGCCCGTTCGTGCACCGCGTGGCCAACGAGCTGGGCCTGGCCGGGCACGTCGGCAACGACGCCGAGGGGGTCTTCGTCGAGGCGTCCGGCCCCCCGGGAGCCGTCGCCTCGCTGCTGCGTCGGCTGCGCGACGACGCGCCGGCGCTGGCCGTCGTGGAACGTATCGAGGTCGTCGAGTGGCCCCCACCCGACGGCCCCCCACCCGACGGCCCCCCACCCGCGCGTCTGCTCCGCGGTGGTACGTCTGCTCCGCTGCCCCGCGGAGCAGACGTACGACAGGGGAGCGGACGCGACCCGCGGGGGAGCGGACACGACCCGCGGGGGAGCGGACACGACCCGCGGGGGAGCGGACGCGACCCGCGGGGGGACGGACGCGACGTCGGGGACCGAACGGAGGTGGCCGGCTTCCGGATCGTGCCCAGCCCGGGTGGCGAGGCGACCGGCCCGGCCACGTCGATCCCGCCCGACACCGCCGTCTGTGACGCCTGCCTGGCCGAGCTGCGGGACCCCGCCGACCGGCGCTTCGGCTACCCGTTCATCGCCTGCACGCACTGCGGCCCGCGGTTCACGATCAC
>JALOLK010000015.1 GCA_025456015.1 Candidatus Nanopelagicales bacterium | reverse complement strand
CGCCCGCCCCTGTCGGCACGCCCGCCGCGGCGCCGCCGACCGGCCCTGCAGCCGAGCCGCGCCCTCGGGCCCAGGGAGAGGCGCGCAGCGACGACCCGGCCCCGACCGCCCCCCCGGCATCCCAGGAGCCGCCGGCCGTGGCCGCGAGGCCTCCCGCCGGCGCCCCACCGCGCCGGCCGCAGCTGCGCTCCACCGAGGTCGTCGGCGGATCGCCACCTGCTGAGCCGTCCGGCGAAGCACCGGCCCCACCCGCGCAGCCACGCGTCGAGGCCGCCCCCGCCCCCGCGGCCGGTCCCCCGACCCGGGCCACGGGAGGTCCCGGGGAGGTGCCACCGCGTCCCGGCGGGGATGGCGGCACCGCCGGGCTGGCCCGGGTCCGTGACGCCTGGGCCCAGGTGCTGGCTCGCCTGGCCGCCGACAGCCGGGTCGCGTGGACCGCCTTCGCCGCGGCGGTGCCCGTCTCGTTGACCGGGGGCACGCTGGCGGTCGCCGTCGGGGAGGCCGGCACCGTGCGCGCCATCGCCCAGCGCGGGCACGACGAGCGGCTGCGCCAGGCGCTCATCGACGTGCTCGGCCTCGACGTCACGGTGGACGTGCTGCACGACCCGGGCGCTGCCACCGGCTCGGGCGCGGGGGCGGGCGCACCGGCCCCCGGCAGCCCGGCAGGCGCCGCGTCGGCACCGGCCCAGGCACGGCCGTCGGCGCCTGCTGGCGACCGGTCCCCGGGCGGTGCGCCCGACCAGCCGTCCTCGGGCGGTGCGCCCGCGGATCCGCCGTCGGCGCCCCCGGCTGCCACCCGCCGCGGTGCGGGCCTGGTGCGCGCGGCCGCCCAGGCCGGGGCCAACGGCGAGGCGGAGCAGCCCGACCAGCCCAGTGACGACGACCCGGACCTCTCGAGCACCGACGGCGTGGCCCTGCTGACCCGTGAGCTGGGTGCCCGCCCCGTCGGCGAGATCGACCACTCCTGAGGCGCCGGGCATGTACGAGGGGATCATCCAGGACGTCATCGACGCGCTCGGCCGCCTGCCCGGCATCGGGCCCAAGGGCGCCCAGCGCATCGCGTTCCACCTGCTCAAGGTCGACCCCGAGGAGGTCACGGCGCTGGCCGCGGCCCTCGTGGCCCTGCGCGAGCAGGTCCGGTTCTGCGCCACCTGCGGCAACGTCGCCCAGGAGGAGCTCTGCGCGATCTGCCGCGACCCGCGCCGCGACCCCGCCCTGCTCTGCGTGGTCGAGGAGAGCAAGGACGTCGTGGCCATCGAGCGCACCCGCGAGTTCCGTGGCCGCTACCACGTGCTGGGCGGCGCGATCAGCCCGATGGAGGGCGTCGGCCCGGACGACCTGCGCATCCGCGAGCTGCTGGGCCGCCTCGCCGACGGCACGGTCACGGAGGTCATCCTGGCCACCGACCCCAACCTCGAGGGCGAGGCCACCGCGGCGTACCTGGCGCGGATGCTCGGCCCGCTGGGCTTGACGGTGTCGCGGTTGGCGAGTGGACTGCCCGTGGGCGGGGACCTGGAGTTCGCCGACGAGGTCACGCTGGGCCGGGCGTTCGAGGGACGCCGGCAGATCGGAGGGCAGGGCTGATGGGCGAGCAGGAGCTGGATCGCACCGTGGCGCTGGTCGAGGACGCTCCGATCGAGGGCGCGATGGCGGTCCTGGCGACGCCGGCGACCGCCCTGGACGACGACCTGGCGCAGCTGGCCGACGGGATGGCCGGCGCCGCGGCGCGCTTCGTGCACCTGGTGGAGTCCGTGGCCGCCGGCGTCGCCGAGGACCAGGCCATCGCCCTGCTGCTGCTCGAGGTCTCGGACATCATGGCGATCGGCGCGCGGCTGGGCGCCATCGCGGACGTGGTGCCGGAGGGTCGCTACGAGCCCGATGCCGGGGCCGAGCCCGACATCGACCGGCTCCGGGACGCCCTCGGGGCACGCCTGGCGCCGATCGACGCCTACGTCGAGGTGTTCGACCCGTACGCCACCCCCGAGTTCGTGCCGTCCCGGCTGTCCGACGACCTGTGCGTCATCGCCGCGGACCTCCTGCACGGCCTGGCCCACCACACCGCGGGTCGCACCCTCGAGGGCCTGTGGTGGTGGCAGACCACCTACCTGGCCTCGTGGGGCGACGCCGGCTCGGCGGCCCTGCGCGCCCTGCGCTCCCTGGTGGCCCACGTGCGCAGCGGTGCTCCCCTGGAGGTCGGCGACGCCGGCTGAGTCCGGCCCCGGCCGGTAGACTCGCGCCCCGACCGACCCCCGCTGCGGAAGATGCGCCCTGCCATGTCCCTCATCGTGCAGAAGTACGGCGGCTCCTCGGTCGCCGACGCCGCGAGCGTGCGGCGGGTCGCGCGGCGCATCGTGGAGACCAAGCACGCGGGCCACGACGTGGTGGTCGTCGTCTCCGCCATGGGTGACTCCACCGACGAGCTGCTGGACCTGGCCAACCAGGTCAGCCCCAGCCCGCCGGGCCGCGAGCTGGACATGCTGCTCACGGCCGGCGAGCGGATCTCGATGGCGGTGCTCGCCATGGCGATCCACGACCTGGGGGAGGAGGGCCGGTCCTACACCGGCTCCCAGGCCGGGCTCATCACCGACTCCGCGCACGGGGCTGCCCGGATCATCGACGTGACCCCGGGGCGGATCCGCCACGCGCTGGCCGACGGGGCGATCCCGATCGTGGCCGGCTTCCAGGGCGTGTCCTACGACAGCAAGGACGTCACGACGCTGGGCCGGGGTGGGTCGGACACGACCGCGGTCGCCCTCGCCGTCGCGCTGGACGCGGATGTCTGCGAGATCTACACCGACGTCGACGGGGTGTTCTCCGCGGACCCGCGTGTGGTCCCGGCCGCCCGGCAGGTCCCGCTCATCGCGCACCAGGAGATGCTCGAGCTGGCCGCTGCCGGTGCCAAGGTGCTGCACCTGCGCTGCGTGGAGTACGCCCGCCGCTCGCACATGCCGATCCACGTGCGCTCGTCGTTCTCCGACCGCCAGGGCACCTGGGTCGTGGACCTCGCCCAACCCCTGCCCGACATCGTCCCGATCTCCGGAGGCACCGTGGAGCAACCGATCATCGCCGGGGTCGCCCACGACCTCAACGACTGCAAGATCACCGTCGTGGGCGTGCCCGACCGGCCCGGCGAGGCTGCCCTGATCTTCACGGCCGTGGCCGACGCCGGCGTGAACGTGGACATGATCGTCCAGAACGTCTCCCTGGAGGAGACCGGCCTGACCGACGTGACGTTCACCTGCCCGGTGGCCGAGCGGCAGCACGCCCTCGACGCGCTCGCCGCGGTCCAGGAGGGCATCGGGTTCGCCGGCCTGCGTTCCGACGACGGGATCGCCAAGATCTCGCTGGTCGGCGCCGGGATGCGCTCGAACCCCGGCGTCTCGGCGACCTTCTTCCGCGCGTTGGCTGACGCCGGCATCAACATCAGCATGATCAGCACCTCGGAGATCCGGATCTCCGTCGTCACGAGCAAGGACGCCGCCGGCGATGCGGTGCGCGCGGTGCACACCGCGTTCGGCCTGGACGCCGACGGTGAGGCCGTCGTGTACGGCGGGACCGGCCGATGAGCGTCACCGTCGGGGTGGTCGGCGCCACCGGGCAGGTCGGCGGGGTCATGCGCCGCCTGCTCGACGAGTCCGGCCTGGACCTTGCCGGGGTCCGCTTCTTCGCCAGCGCCCGTTCGGCGGGCACCACGCTGCCCTGGCGGGGCGGTGAGGTCCTGGTCGAGGACGCCGCGACCGCGGACCCGACCGGCGTCGACATCGCCCTGTTCTCCGCGGGGGCGACCAGCTCGCGCGCGCTCGCCCCCCGCTTCGCGGCGGCGGGCGCCATCGTCGTGGACAACTCCTCGGCCTGGCGCATGGACCCCGAGGTCCCCCTGGTGGTGTCCGAGGTCAACCCCGAGGCGCTCGCGGAGATCCCCAAGGGGATCGTGGCCAACCCGAACTGCACCACGATGGCGGCGATGCCCGTGCTCAAGCCGCTGCACGAGGAGGCCGGGCTTCGCCGCCTGGTCGTGAGCAGCTACCAGGCCGTGTCCGGCAGCGGACTGGCCGGGGTGGCCGAGCTGGCCGGCCAGATCACCGCCGCGGCGACCCAGGACATCGCGGCGCTGACCTACGACGGCTCGGCGGTGACCCTGCCGGCCCCGGTGAAGTACGTCGCTCCCATCGCCTTCGACGTGGTCCCGCTGGCCGGGTCGCTGGTCGACGACGGCTCGGGGGAGACCGACGAGGAGCAGAAGCTGCGCAACGAGAGCCGCAAGATCCTGGGCATCCCCGACCTCGCAGTCTCGGGCACCTGCGTGCGCGTGCCGGTCTTCACCGGGCACAGCCTGAGCATCAACGCCGAGTTCGCCGAGCCGATCAGCGTCGCGCGGGCCAGGGCCCTGCTCGAGGACGCCGCCGGGGTCGTGCTGGCCGAGGTGCCGACCCCGTTGCGGGCCGCTGGTGCCGACCCGTCGTTCGTGGGTCGCCTGCGCCAGGACCCGAGCGTCCCCGACGGTCGTGGGCTCGTGCTCTTCGTGGCCAACGACAACCTGCGCAAGGGCGCGGCGCTCAACGCCGTGCAGATCGCTGCGCTGCTGGCCGAGCGCATCGGCTGAGCTCGGCGCCGCTGCCGTCCGCCCTGCTGCCCCCGTCGCCGCCCTCCCCGCGTCGGTCGCACGACCGGTCCCACCCCGGTTTGCGCCGGTTCTCGATCAGGCCGGCTCGAGCAATCCCGGCTCACGCCGTGATCTGGCGCGCGATCCCGGCCGAATCGCAGAGCCGGGGTGCGCCGTCGGCGGTTTGGGCCTCGCGCCGGGCTGGCATAGAATCGCTCGCGCGATCGGGATGTGGCGCAGCTTGGTAGCGCGCTTCGTTCGGGACGAAGAGGTCGTGGGTTCAAATCCCGCCATCCCGACACCTGGAACAGCCCTGGGGCCTCGTGCCCCGGGGCTGTTCCGTTCGGGCGCCGCTACGCCCACTCCCCCGCCAGCCACGCACGGTGGCGCTCGACGTCGGCGTCGGTGCCCATGTGGCCGACCTCGGTGACCTCGGCGACGGCTCCCGGGATCGTGGCCGCGAGCCAGTCGCCGTGCGCGCCGGGGACCAGCGTGTCCGCGCGCCCGTAGCTCAGCCGCACCGGCACCCGGATCGAGGCGACGTCGAAGCCCCAGGGCCGGACGAAGGCGAGGTCGTCGTCGACCCACCCGTCCACGCCCGGCGCCAGGCCGTGCGCCATCTGCGCGCCCATCGGCACCGCGTGGCGGGCCATCTGGGCGCGGTCCTCCTCCGCGAGGTCGTAGTCGTCGCCGAGGATGTCCGAGCGGCCCTCGGCGAGCCGGTCGAGGATCGTGCGCCGCTCCGCCTCGCACAGGGCGCGGATCTGGTCCTCGCCGGCGATGGACGCGCTGAACTCGGCGACGTTGCCGGCGGTCATCCCGGCCAGCCACGCCTCCTCCGCGAGACCCTCGTCGCCGAACGGCGCCACCGACACGACCGCCAGGCAGCGCAGCACCCGCTCGGGGAGCAGGGCGGCCATCGCCAGGGCGTGCGGCCCACCACCCGACCCGCCGGTCACGGCGAACTGCTCGAGGCCCAGGGTGTCCGCCACGGCCACGAGGTCGGCGACCAGGTCGACGACCCGCCGACCCGGCTGGCGGGTGGACTGGCCGTACCCCGGGCGGTCCAGCGTGAACCGGCGCAGGCCGTGCCGGGCATCGATCGAGGGGTCGGGGCCGAACCAGCTGATCCGCCCGCCCGGCGTCCCGTGGATCGCGAACACCGGCAGCCCGGCCGGATCACCCCACTCGGCGAGGGCCAGGGTCCGCCCGTCCGGCAGCGCGATCCGGTGCTCGACATGGGCGGGGATGCCGCCGGAGGTGGCAGACGCGGGGGTGGGCTGGGACATGGGCGGCTCCTGGGGCGGGGGCGCACCTGGCGCCCGACGGTCGTCGATGGGCGCGTTCGAGCCTAGTGGGGCCGGCCCGGTCGGGCGGGCGAGCGGCTACCGCTCCACCAGTGTCAGCAGGGTGGCCTCGGGCCGGCACGCCAGCCGGATCGGGGTGAACGGGCTGGTCCCCAGCCCGGCGGAGACGTGCAGCGCCGCCCCGTCCCACCGGGACAGGCCCTTCGCCTGGCGGCGGGGGAGGTCGCAGTTGGTGACCAGGGCGCCGACCCAGGGCAGGCAGATCTGGCCCCCGTGGGTGTGCCCGGCCAGGATCAGGTCGGCGCCATCGGCCGCCATCGGGTCCAGCACCCGCCGGTAGGGCGCGTGCGCGACGCCCAGCCGCAGGTCCGCCGTGGCGTCGAACGGCCCGGCGACCGTGTCGTACCGGTCGCGGCGGATGTGCGGGTCGTCCACCCCGCGCGCGTCGATCCGCCAGCTGCCGACCACCAGCTCCGCGCGGGCGTTGTCGAGGTCCACCCAGCCGGCCGCCGCCAAGCCCTCGTCGAGCGGGGTGGTGTCGATCCGGGCGCGGCGGGTGCGCAGCTCGCTCGGGCCCTGGAGGTACTTCAGGGGGTTGCTCGCCGACGGGGCGAAGTAGTCGTTCGAGCCGCGCACGTACGCCCCCGGGCGGGCCAGCAGCGGCGCCAGCGCCTCGAGCGCCAGGGCGGGGCCGGTCGCGTCGCCGTGGAAGTCGCCGGTGACCACCGTGAGGTCGGGCTCGAGGCGGGCCAGGTCGCTGACCCAGGCCATCCGGTCGGTGTCCCGGGGGGACAGGTGCAGGTCGGACAGGTGCAGCAGCCGCAGGGGCGGATGGGCCTCTCGGGACGTGTGACGGGGCAGGGACACCGTCACCTCGCGCAACGTGTACTGCCGGGCCTCCCACAGCGCGTAGCCCACCGTGCTCACCCCGGCGAGCCCCGCCAGCCCCGTGGCGGCGAGCAGGCGACGACCGGCGGCTTCCACGGGCGGCAGTCTGGCAGGCCCACGGGCGCGCCGGCGCGGGAGAATGCCCCCATGACCGACCTCAAGGCAGCGCTGCAGCACGACCTGACCGAGGCCATCCGGTCCCGCGACGAGCTCACCGCGGCCACGGTCCGCATGGCCCTGGCCGCGATCACCACCGAGGAGGTCGCGGGGAGGACCGCTCGCACCCTGTCCGACGCCGAGGTCGTCGGGGTGCTGACCCGGGAGGCGAAGAAGCGCCGGGAGGCCGCTGTCGCGTTCGCCGACGCCGGGCGCGCCGAGCTCGCCGCCCGGGAGCAGGCCGAGCTCGCCGTGCTGGCCCGCTACCTGCCCGAGCCCCTCGCCGACGACGAGGTGGCGGCCATGGTCCGGGCCGCGGTCGCCGAGGCGGCGGCAGCGGGGGCCACCGGGATGGCGGCGATGGGCCGGGTGATGAAGGAGCTCACCCCGCGCACCGCCGGGCGCTACGACGGTGCACAGCTGGCCGCGCAGGTGCGCGCGGCCCTGGCGGGCTGAGGGGCGTCGGCCCGCGCAGCGCAGCCGAGTGGGTCGCCCCCGTGCGCCTCGCGCCTGGGGGCTACTGCCCGGCGAGGGGCTGCTCGGGGAACGCCGGCGCCTGGCCGAACCCGGGCTGCGGCGTCCGCAGGAACGAGCTCCAGCTCTGCCCAGGGGTCCCGGCCGAGCGGGCCGGTCCGAGGTTCCACTGGTTCTGCAGGTCCATCGGCACGGGGTCGCTGTCCTCGAGCGCCCCCTGCATCGCACGCTTCCACACCGGCCCGGGGATGGAGGAGCCGAACACCTGCGAGTAGTACCGGCCGTTGATCACCAGGTTGCGCAGGGGGTTGCCCTGCGCCCCGCGCGGGTCGTAGACCATGACTGCCGCGCCGAGGTCCGGCGTCGACCCAGCGAACCACACCGCGGCGTTGTCGTTGATCGTGCCGGTCTTGCCGGTGGTGTCCCGGCCGATGCTCATCGGCGCGCCGGTGCGTCCGCCGATGCTGCCGTCCACGACGTTGGTGAGGATGGCCGCCGCGGCGTCGGCGGCATTGCGGCTCACGGCCTGCTTGCACTTCGGCGCCGGCACCGGGATCTCGTTGCCATCGCGGCCGACCACCCGATCGATCACGCGCGGCTTGCAGTACTGGCCGTGAGCGCTGACGGTGGCGTAGGCGTTGGCCATCGTCAGCGGGGACACGTTGTCGGAGCCGAGGGTGAACGAGGCGATCTCGGTCGGCGCCTCCCCGTCGTTGGCCTTGCGCACGCCGAGCCGCTTCGCGACGTCGACCGTCTCGCACAGGCCGGCCTGCCGCTGCAGCTCGACGAAGAACGTGTTCACCGAGTACGCGGCCCCCCGGAACATGTCGAAGCTGCCCGACGACGTCGAGTTGGACACGGTGAACGGGGACGCGCCGCCGTTGCCGTCCCCGGTCATGAGCGAGCCGTTGCAGTCCGTGAAGCCGACGAAGTCCTTCCGGGGTGGGGAGGGGATCACCGTGTACGGGCTGATGCCCTGCTCGAGCGCGGCGAGCAGCGTGAACAGCTTGAAGGTGGACCCCGCAGCGGCACCCTGCCCGCCACCGTCAGCCCGGTCGACCGCGAGGTTGAACGCCGAGGTGCCCGGCTCCTTGCGGTCGGTGCCCCAGGTGGTGTTCTGGGACAGGGCCCGCACGTTGCCGGTGCCGGGCTCGATCATGGCGATGGCCACCGCCTTGCGGCTGGGGTCCTTCGGCGGGATCGTCTCCATGACCGCGGTCGTGGCCGACTTCTGGGCCTTGGCGTCGAGCGTGGTGTAGATGTCGTACCCGCCGGCCCGCCACGCGTCGGCGCGCTCCTCCGGCGTGGCGCCGAAGATCTCCATCTCGCGGGCCTTGCGGATGGCGTAGTCGCAGAAGTACGGCGCCCACGAGGCGGTGCAGCCGTTCAGCAGCTGCCGGGGCTTGAGGGTGTCCTCGATGTCGAGGGCCTTGGCCTCGCGCGCCTGCTCCACGGTGATGGAGCCCAACTCGGCCATCCGGTTGAGCACCACGTCGCGGCGGGCCTGGGCCTCCTCGGGGTTCTGCGTCGGATCGAAGCGGGAGGGCTGCTGCACGATGCCGGCCAGGGTCGCGGCCTCGACGAGCTCGAGCTTCTTGGCCCGCTTCGAGAAGTAGCGCTGGGAGGCGGCCTCGACGCCGTACGAGCGGGCGCCGAAGTAGGCGATGTTGAGGTAGCGCTCGAGGATCTGCTCCTTGGTCAGGCGCTTCTCCAGCGCCATGGCGTAGCGGATCTCGCGCAGCTTGCGGGTGATCGTGTCCTCGCGGGCCGCGCTCTGCTCCTCCTCGTTCTGCGCCGAGGTGACCAGCACGTTCTTCACGTACTGCATCGTCAGGGTCGAGCCGCCCTGGGCGACGCCACCGGCGCCGACGTTGGTCATGAGCGCCCGGAAGGCGCCGCGCGGGTCGAACCCGTTGTGCTCGTAGAAGCGCGAGTCCTCGATCGCCACGATGGCCTGCTGCATGACCGGCGCGATGTTGTCCAGGCCCACCTCGCGGCGGTTCTCCTCGTACACCGTCGCGATCCGGGTGCCGTCGGCGGCGAAGATGCGGGTCCGCACGGGCAGCGCCGGCTCGCGGAACTCCTCGGGCAGGTCCTCGTAGGACTCGATCGAGTCACGGGCGGCCACGCTGACCGGACCGACCACCGGCAGGGCCATCCCGGCCACGACGACCCCGGCCAGCCCGGCCACCGCGACGAAGCCGAGCACCTTCGGGGTGGAGGCGGTCAGCGAGCGGCGGCGCTTGGTGGGCGGGGGCGTCACCCCACCAGTGTAAGTGGGGTTCCGGTGTGCTAACGGCGTCCCGGGACGGGCGTCCCAGCGGCGTGCCGGCGCTCGGCGAGCGCGGCGCCGACCAGGCGCAGGCCGTCGAGGTCATGGACGTCCTGGGCCAGCGCGGGCACGGCCACCACCGGCACCTGCGGGTTCGCCGCCACGAACCGGTCGGCCAGGTGGTGCTGGCGGGTGGCCTGGCGCATCCGGTCGGCGTGCAGCTCGAGCAGGCTCGCGGCGAGGGCCTCGGCGGAGTCCGGGCCGGGATCGCCGTCGCGCAGCCGCTCGGCGCCGGCGCCAGCCAGCTCGGCGCTGAGCTCGGGCAGGCGCACCGGAGCGACCCGGTTGAGCACCAGCCCGGCCATGGGCATGCGGTCCTGCTCGAGGCGCTCCACGAAGTAGCTGGCCTCGCGCAGCGCGTCGGGCTCGGGGGCCGCGACGACCAGGAATGCGGTGCCCGGTGCGGCGAGCAGGGCATAGGTGCGCTCGGCGCGCTCGCGGAAGCCACCGAACAGGGTGTCGAACGAGGCCACGAACGTCTGCAGGTCGCGCAGCACCTGGGCGCCGATGATCTTGGTGAGCACGTTCGAGAACACCCCGAGGCTGGCGGTCAGGACGCGGACGTAGGCACGCCCGCCGGCCCTGGCCGGCGCGGCCAGGATCCGGATGAGGCGGCCGTCGAGGAAGCTGCCGAGCCGCTTCGGCGCGTCGAGGAAGTCCAGCGCGGAGCGCGACGGCGGGGTGTCCACGACGATGAGGTCCCAGCTGCCGGACGCCTGGGACTGCCGGTCCAGCTGTCCCAGCTTCTCCATCGCCATGTACTCCTGCGTGCCGGCGAAGGAGGTGGACAGGGCCTGGTAGAACGGGTTGGCCAGGATGGCCGCGGCGCGATCGGGCTCGGCGTGCGCCTCGACGACCTCGTCGAAGGTGCGCTTCATGTCCAGCATCATCGCGTCGAGGCTGCCGCCGGCGGACGTGTCGATCCCGGGGATCGCCGCCGGGGTGTTGTCCAGCTGGGACAGTCCCAGGGACTGGGCCAACCGGCGGGCTGGGTCGATCGTGAGGACGACCGCGCGCCGGCCGCGCTCGGCCGCGCGGACCCCGACCGCCGCCGCCGTGGTCGTCTTGCCCACGCCGCCGGAGCCGCAGCACACGATGATGCGGGTGGTCGGGTCATCGAGCAGGGCGTCGACGTCGAGGCGGTGGGCCCCCTGCCACAGCGAGGGCGTCACGGGTGCACCGGGGTCCCGAAGCCCTGGCTGCGCAGGGCGTCGGCCAGCTCGTAGAGGGCGCCGAGGTCGATGCCCGAGGCGAGGTGCGGCAGGGCCAGCACCGGGCGCTCGGCCTGCAGCAGCCGCTCGCGCTCCTGCTCGGCCAGCGCGACCCGCTCGGCATGGTCGCGGGCCTCGTCGAGCAGCGCGTCGACGACCGAGGCCACGGCCGAGTGCCGGGGGGTCACCACGTCGGCGGCGGCGACCGCGCCGGCCAGGGCGGCCCGGTCGAGCGTGCCGGCCAGCGCGTCGACCTGCTGGGCCGACGTGAGCACCGGGGGCCGGTCGGCGTTCACCACGATGGCGCCGACGGGCAGGTCGGCGGCGTCGAGCTCGCCGATCCCATCGAGGGTCTCCTGCACGGGCATCTCCTCGAGCAGGGTCACCAGGTGCACCGCGGTGCGCGGCGAGTGGATCACGGCCATCACCGAGTTGGCCTGGCTGTGGATCGGGCCCATGCGGGCGATGCCGGCCACCTCCGCGTTCACGTTGAGGAACCGGGCGATCCGCCCGGTCGGCGGGGCGTCCATCACCACCGCGTCGTAGCGGGCCCGGCCACCCTCGGCCCGCTTCACCGACTCCACGGCCTTGCCGGTGAGCAGCACGTCACGGACGCCAGGGGCGATGGTCGTGGCGAAGTCGATGGCGCCGAGCCGGGACAGCGCCGAGCCGGCGCGGCGCAGGTTGTAGAACATCTCGAGGTACTCGAGCAGGGCGGCCTCCGGGTCCACCGCCAGGGCGTGCACCTCGCCGCCGCCGGGCCCACGGGCCACCCGGCGCTCCTCGTAGGGCAGCGGCGGGGTGTCGAACAGCTGGGAGATCCCCTGGCGGCCCTCCACCTCCATGAGCAGCGTGCGCCGGCCCTCGGCGGCCAGCGCCAGCGCCAGCGCCGCGGCCACCGTGGTCTTGCCCGTCCCGCCCTTGCCGGTGACCACGTGCAGGCGCACGCCGGGGAACAGCCGGCCGGTGGGGGAGCTCACCGATCCAGACTAGCCAGCCGGGGGGGCACCTGCCCGGCCGGTGAGGTGGGCCAGCTGGGCGGCCAGGGACAGGTGCGCCGCCCAGCGCAGGGCGTCGGGCACGTCCGGGTAGGCCGCATCGAGCAGGGCCTCCCGATCGCTGATCCCGCTGGCCAGGGCGGCCGCCACGAGGGCGAGGCGCTCCGCCCGGTGCGCGCGGTAGTCCGCGATGAGCCCGGCGGGGTCGGGGCTGGCGGGCCCGTGCCCGGGGAGCACCCAGGCGGCCTCGGTCGCCCCGGCCAGCTCCGCCAGCCGGGCCAGGGAGGCCAGGTACGCCCCGAGGTCCCCGTCGGGGTGGACGATGACGGCGCTGCCGCGACCCAGGACGGTGTCCCCGGTCAGCAGCGCCCGATCCGCGGGCAGCAGGAAGGTGAGGCTGTCGCGGGTGTGTCCCGGGGTCGCGACCACGGACACCTCGAGCCCATCCACGGTGACCACGTCACCCTCGGCCAGGCCCTCCCCGCCCAGCCGGTGGGCGGGATCGAGGGCGCGGACCGGGGCGCCGGTGGCCTCGTGCAGCGCCCGGGCCCCCTCGGCGTGGTCGGCGTGCCCGTGGGTCAGCAGGATCGCCGCGATGCGCGTGCCCCTGGCCTGCGCCGCCGCCAGCACGGCGGCACGGTGCCCGGGGTCGTCCGGGCCGGGGTCCACCACGACCGCGCGGGGTGCGCCGGGCTCCACGAGCAGCCACGTGTTGGTGCCGTCCAGCGTCATCCACCCGGGGTTCGGGGCGAGCACGGCGCTGGCCCGGGTCGTCACCGGCCCGGCCGCCCACGGCCCGGTCGATCCCAGTGGCTTCACCGGCGCGCCCTGCGAGCGCTCATCGGGTGCCCCGCTCCTCCGAGCCCGCCGGCTCCCCGGAGGGGCCGACCACGGCGCCGGTCACCCCGTGGACCAGGACCCAGGTGAGGTCGCCGTCGGCCAGCACGGCTCGCGGCATGAGGGGCACCACGTGGTGCGAGCGCGCCCAGGCCAGCGCGTCCCCGACCGAGCGGTGCCGGCCCAGCTCGGACAGCACCGCCACGGTCGGGGGCAGCATCGCCATCGCGCCGCGGCCGTACGCGGCCAGGGCGTCGGCGGGGGTGACCCAGTGGGCCTGGTCGGTCTCGGTCTCGTGGGCGTCCACCACCTGGTTGGCCGGCAGCGCCGCGGCCAGGAACCGCGTGTCGAACCGGCGGGTCTCCACCTCGGGGGTGATCCAGTGGGCGATCGGCACGAGCAGGTCGGCGTCGAGGTGCAGCCGGCGTCGGGCCAGCACCTCGGGGAAGCCGCCGGCCCGCTCGCTGGCCGCTCGGTCGGCCGCCCAGGCGCCGTCGCGGGCGGCCGGGCGCCCGGAGCGGTCGACGGCCAGCAGGACGCCGGCCTCCTCGAACGTCTCGCGCACCGCGGCCGTCACGATCGCCCGGGACAGCCCGGGGTCGGCCCAGTCCCCCTCGAGCACCGAGCCGCGCACCTTCGCCCGGCTGTCCTGCTCGGGATCGACCCGGCCGCCCGGGAACACGTGCATGCCCGGTGCGAAGGCCATCGTGTCGGGCCGGCGCATGAGCAGCGCCTCGAGCCCGGCGGGCCCGTCGCGCAGCAGGACCACCGTCGCGGCGGGCAGGGCGGGCGGGGGCTGCCACGGGCCACCCTCGGCGAGCAGCCGCGCCCGGGCGACCAGCTCCTCGGGCATGCGCATGGGTCAGCCGACCTCCACGATCACCTCGACCTCGACCGGAGCGCCGAGGGGCAGGGCCGCCACCCCGACCGCCGACCGGGCGTGCACCCCGGCCTCGCCGAAGGCCGAGCCGAGCAGCTCGCTGGCGCCGTTCACCACGCCGGGTTGCCCGGTGAAGCCCGGGGCGCTGGCGACGAACCCGACGACCTTCACCACGCGGGTGACGGCGTCGAGGTCGCCGACCACGGACCGGATCGCCGCGATCGCGTTCAGCGCGCACCGGGCGGCCATCGCGTGGGCGGCCTCGGCGGTGACCTCGGCCCCGACCAGGCCGGTGCCCATGAGCTGGCCGTCGACGAGCGGCAGCTGGCCGGAGGTGAACACCCAGGGCCCGGAGCGCACCGCCGGCACGTAGGCCGCGACCGGGGCGGCGACCGGCGGGACGGTCAGGCCGAGCGCGGCCAGGCGCTCCTCGACGGCGCCCATCTCAGCCCACCGGGCGCTTGAAGTAGGCCACGAGCTGCTCGGGGTTGGGCCCCGGGACGACCTGGACCAGCTCCCAGCCGTCCTGCCCCCAGTTGTTGAGGATCTGCTGGGTCGCGTGGATCAGCAGCGGTGCGGTCGCGTACTCCCAGCGGGTGCTCTCAGCCATGCGCCTCACCCTAGCCGCGCCCCGTCGCCCCGACGACCCCCGCGCAGGTGAACGCCGCCCCTCGACAGGCCCACGTCAGCGGGCCCGGCGCTCCAGCCGCTCGACGTCGAGCAGGGTCACCGAGCGCTGCTCGATCGTGACCCAGCCGCGCTGGGCGAAGTCGGCCAGCGCCTTGTTCACGGTCTCCCGGGAGGCGCCGACGAGCTGGGCGAGCTCCTCCTGGGTCAGCTCGTGGTTCACGACCTTGCCGGCCGGGGTGTCCTCCCCGAACTTGGCGCCGAGCTCGAGCAGGGCCTTGGCGACCCGGCCGGGGACGTCGGAGAACACCAGGTCGGCCAGGGCCTCGTTCGTACGGCGCAGCCGGCGGGCCAGGGCGGCCAGCAGGGAGACGGCCAGGTCGGGTCGGCCGACCAGCCAGGGCAGCAGGGCCTCGTGTGACATCGACAGCACCTTGGTCGCGGTCACCGCGGTGGCCGTGGCGGTGCGCGGGCCCGGATCGAACAGGGACAGCTCGCCGAGCATCTCCCCGGCACCGAGCACGGCGATGATCGACTCGCGGCCGTCCGGCGCGGCGTGGCCGAGCTTGATCTTGCCGGTCTCGATGAGGAACAGCTTCTCGCCGGGCTCGCCCTCGGCGAACAACACGTCGCCCTTGGCCAGGCGCAGCTCGACCATCGAGGCGCGCAGGGCCGCCGCCGCGTCGTCGTCGAGCGCGGAGAACAGGGGTGCGGTGCGCAGGCGGTCCTGCACGGCTGGGCTCCTCCCGGGGCAGCGGGCAACGCTCCCCCCGCAGCGTGGCGTTCAGCCTAGGGGCTGGCGCAGGCCGATGTCGGGCAGCGCGGTGAGGGCCAGGGTCGGATCCTGCCGGTAGCGCGCGATGAGCTGGGCGGTGGCCTCGTCGAGGCGGACGTGGATCTCCCGGCGCATCGCGGACAGGTCGGCCTCCGCGCGCTGCAGCTCGGCGACGAACGCCTCGACCGCGGCCTCGTCGGAGGGGTCGACCAGGCGTGTCCACAGCGCGTGCAGGTCGGGCAGCGGCTCGAGGTCGCTGGCCGGGCGCACCGAGAGGTTGGCCAGCCGCCGGTGGACCGCCCCGGACTGGGCGAGCACCGCGGTCAGGCGCTGCACGAGGTCGCCGTCGGTCGCGCCGCGGGTGAGCAGGTCGATGCGCGCCTGCAGGATGCGCCGCCAGTAGGAGACCCGCGACTCCTCCTCGCCGAGCTCGCGGCGCAGGTCGCGCAGGTCGTCGAGCGTCAGGCCGGCGTACGCGGGGTCGAGCTCCGGTGGCGTTGCGGCGGGCTTCGTGGCCATGGTCCCCCCTCGAGGGCGTCGGGCCGGCACCCCGGGCGCCTGGTGCCTGCCCTGCGGCGATCGCGGACCGGGGTCGGCGATCACGGCCGGACGAGGCCCGGCGGGAGGGCGCGGGTCGCCCCTAGGCTAGCCACATGCCGGCCCAGGCCCCTCCCGCGACGCGCACCGCCCTCGTGCGCCGCGCCCGGCGGATGGGCCGCATCCTCGCCGCGACCTACCCCCAGGCGCACTGCGAGCTGGACTTCGCCGACCCCTACGAGCTGCTCGTGGCCACGATCCTGTCCGCCCAGTGCACCGACGCTCGGGTGAACCAGGTGACGCCGGCGCTGTTCGCCCGCTACCCCACGCCGGCCGACCTGGCGGCCGCGGACCGGGCCGAGCTCGAGGCCATGATCGCCCCGACCGGGTTCTTCCGGAACAAGACGACCTCGCTGCTGGGCATGTCGGCCCGGCTCGTCGAGGCCTATGGCGGCCGCGTGCCCGGCCGGCTCGAGGACCTCGTCACGCTGCCAGGGGTGGGCCGCAAGACCGCCAACGTGGTGCTCGGCAACGCGTTCGGCGTGCCCGGGATCACCGTGGACACGCACTTCGGCCGCCTCGCGCGCCGGTTCGGCTGGACCGAGGCGGAGGACCCCGAGCGGGTCGAGGCCGAGGTGGGGTCGCTGTTCCCGCGACGGGAGTGGACCGACCTGTCCCACCGGCTCATCTGGCACGGCCGGCGCATCTGCCACGCGCGCACGCCGGCCTGCGGCGCCTGCCCGCTGGCGGCGCTGTGCCCGAGCTTCGGCCTCGGGCCGGTGGATCCGCAGCGCGCCCAGCGGCTGGTGAAGGGGTGACCGGGCCGACCACCGCGCGCCCGCCGTGGTTCGCGGACTTCGTGGAGCGCCTCGAGGGCGTCCCGGTCACCGCGCTGTCCCGGTTCACCCCACCGGCAGGGGTGGCCAGCAGCGCGGCCGCGGTGCTCATCCTCTTCGGCGAGGACCAGCACGGCCCCGACGTGCTGCTCATCGAGCGAGCGGCCGACATGCGCTCGCACGCCGGCCAGCCGGCGTTCCCGGGCGGGCGGGCCGACCCGGGCGACGCCGACGCCTTCGCCACGGCGCTGCGGGAGGCCCAGGAGGAGACCGGCCTGGACCCGTCGGGGGTGGACGTGGCCCTGGCCCTGCCGGCGCTGTGGCTGCCGCCCAGCGGCTTCACGGTCACCCCGGTGCTGGGCTTCTGGCACACCCCGTCGCCGGTGCACGCGGCGGATCCGGCCGAGGTCGCGCGGGTGGCCCGGGTGCCGGTGGCGGCGCTGGTCGATCCCGACAACCGGGTGACCGTGGTGCATCCCTCGGGCTACCGGGGCCCGGGCTTCGACGTGGCCGGCATGCGCGTGTGGGGGTTCACCGCGATGCTGCTGGACCGCCTGCTCGAGCTGGCCGGCTGGTCGGCGGACTGGCCGCGCGACCGGGAGGTGGCGGTGCCGTGGTGAACGGCGCTCGGTCGTGAACCCGGTCGACCTCGTGCTCCTGGTCGGCGTGCTCGTCGTGGCCGTCCTGGGCTGGCGGGCCGGTGTCATCGCCACCGTCGCGGCGTTCGCGGGCTTCATCGCCGGGGCCCTGGCCGGCGCCTGGCTGGTGCCCCGCCTGCTCACCGACGCGGACTGGCCGCCGCTGCTCGAGGGCCTGGCCACGGTCGGCGGGATGCTCGTGCTCGGCCTGCTCGGCCAGGCGGTGCTCGGCTCGATCGGTCGGGCCCTGCGCGGGGTCCTGGAGGTCACGCCGCTGCGGCTGCTCGACAGCGCCTCGGGCATGGTGGTCAGCGCGGTGGCGTTCCTGCTCAGCGCCTGGCTGGTGCTCTCGGTGGTCGCCTCGATGCCTGCTGGGACCGCCAGCGACGCGGTCGCCGGTTCCCGGTCCTTCCCGGTGCTCGAGCGGGTGATGGCCGGCCCCGGCGGGGACCTGCTCGCCGACGCCCGGGGCCTGCTCGCCGACCTCGACCTGCCGAGCCTGCCGTTCAACCCCGCGACGCTGCCCCCCGTCGAGGAGCCCGGCGACGGGGTGCTCACCGAGGCCGCGGTGGCCACGGCTCGGGCCTCGGTGGTGCAGGTCGCGACCAGTTCGGACCGCTGTGCCCTGACCTCGGTGGGCTCGGGCCTGGTCGTGGCCCCGGGGCGCGTCGCGACCAACGCGCACGTCGTCGCGGGGGCTGATCGGATCACGGTGCGTGGCGCCGGCCTGCGCGTTGCCCGGGCCGCGACGCCGGTGTACGTCGACCCGGCCACGGACCTCGCGATCCTGGCGGTCGACGAGCTCGACGCGCCGGCGCCGCCGTGGGCGCGGTCCGCCCCGCGCGGGACGGACGCGGCGATCGCCGGGCACCCGGGCGGGGGTCGGTTGACGGTGCGGGCCGCCCGCGTGCGCGGGACCGCGACGATCGCCGAGGACGGCGGCCGGGGCGTGCGCGAGGTTGTCGTGGTGCGCGGCCTGGTGCAGCCCGGCAACTCCGGGGGCCCGCTGCTGGACCTCGAGGGCCGGGTGCTCGGCCTGGTCTTCGCCAACTCCAGCGTGGACGAGCGCACCGGCTTCGCGCTGGCGGCCGAGGAGGTGCTGCCCGTCGTGGAGCGCACCCGGCGCGACACGGAGGCGGTCGGCACCGGGTCCTGCCCGGCGGACCGGGCGGGGGCGGCGGCCCGCTGATCCGGACCGGGCGATGCCTCGGGCGCTTGGGGCCTCAGACGGTGGGCAGCCAGTCCAGCAGCAATCGGTGCAGCGCCTCGGGCTGCTCCTCCTGTGGGAAGTGGCCGCAGCCGGGCAGCTCGGCCCACGTGTAGGTCCCGCGCACGTAGGCCTGCGAGCCCCGTGCGGTGCTGGGCAGCACCGTGGGATCGGCCGAGCCGTGCACGTGCAGGACGGGGGCCAGCACCGGCTCCTTCATCCGACCGGCGAACCGGATGCCGTCGGGCCGGGGGATCGAGCGCAGCGCCCAGCGGTGGTACTCCAGCGCGCAGTGGGCGGTGTTGCGCAGCAGCATCGCGGCCCGGTAGGTCGCCTCGGCGTGCGGGTCGGGCCAGTCGGGGGTCGCCGACCAGTCGCGCAGCAGGGCGCCGACGCCGGCCGCGTTGTCCTCGAGCAGGTCGCGCTCGGGCGAGGCCGGCACCTGGAACCCGAAGACGTACCCGGAGGCGCGGCGCTGGTCGGCGTCGCCGAGCAGGGCCCGGCGCAGCCGGCGCGGGTGCGGCATCGCGATGGGGGCGATCGCGCGGATGGCCTCGGGCTCCAGGGTCGCCGCGACCCAGGCCAGGAACCCGCCCCACCCCTGCCCGACCACGACGGCGTCACGCGAGCCCAGCGAGCGGATCACCCCGGTGACGTCCGCGGCCAGGGTGAACGGGTCGTAGCCGCGCGGCGGGTGGTCCGAGCCGGCGTAGCCGCGCAGGTCCATGGCGGCAGCCCGGTAGCCCGCCTCGGCCAGCACGGGGAGGGCATGTCGCCAGGTCCACCAGAACGTGGGGAACCCGTGCAGCAGCAGGACCAGCGGGCCCTCGCCGAGCTCGGCCACGTGGAAGCGGGCGCCGTTCGCCGGGACGTCGCGGTGGGTCCACGGGCCCTCGACCCGGACGACGTCCTCGGGGTCGAGCAGGATCACGGCGTGGGCGTGATGGCCGCGCCCTGCGGCGCGGCGGGGACCAGGCCGGTGCCCGGCGCGCCGGGGGTGCTGCTGCCCGGGCCCCGGGCGGTCAGCGCGGCCTTGGTCTCCTGCACCTGGGCCAGGGCGCGCTGCGGGGGCCCGACGCGCTTGGCCCGGCTGCGGCCCAGCAGGCCCAGGATGATCGCGACGAGCAGCAGCAGGCCCGCGACGACCAGGAACCCGGCCCACGGGGCCAGCCCGGCCTGGATCAGGGCGTAGGCACCGGCGACCAGCGCGAACACGAAGGCGAGGAAGCCGAGCACGCCGGCGCCGATGAGCATCCCGGAGGTGGCCGCGGCCTGCTTGGCCGAGTACTGCAGCTCCGACTTGGCCAGCTCGATCTGCTGCTTGACCAGCGTCTGCCCGTCGGTGATCACCGAGTTCACGAGGGAGGCGACGGTGCTGTCCTGCTTGGCCATGCCGGGGTCCTTCCAGGGCGCGGACGATGCCGGCAAGGCTAGCGCGTGGGGCAGCGTGAGGATCGCGGCCCGGGAAGCCCCCGCTCAGGACGGTGCCGGGCCGCTCGCCTCCGGGGTGCCAGCCCCGGCCCCGGGGGTGGGTGCCGGGCCGGAGCCGGGCCCCTGGTAGACGTCGGGCACGCCGTCGGCGTCGCGGTCGGCCTCCTCGACGGCGATGTAGGCGGCCAGCGCGTGCCGGCGCCGGCGCAGCAGCACCATCGAGAGCAGCGCGGCGACCAACGACGCCGTGAGGATGCCCACCTTCGCGTCGGCGAGCAGCGTCGGGGCCGGCTCGTAGGCCAGCTCCGCGATGAGCAGGCTCACGGTGAACCCGATGCCGGCCAGCAGGCCGACGGCGGCGATGTCGGCCCAGCGCAGGGCGGGGTTGAGTTGGGCCCGGGTGAAGCGGGCCATGAGCCAGGCGCCGCCGATGACGCCGATGGGCTTGCCCACGACGAGGCCGACGAGCACGCCCAGGGTGACCGGGGAGGTCAGCGTCTCGAGGAACGGCGGCACGGGCTCGCCCCCGGGGACCGTGCGGATGGTGACCCCGGCGGAGGCGAACGCGAACAGCGGCACCGCGACCCCGGCCACGAAGGGGCGCAACCGGTGCTCGGCGAGCTCGCCCGGTGAGAACGCCTCGTCGGCGTCCTTGGACACCCGGGTGGCCAGGCCCAGGGCCACGCCCGCGACCGTGGCGTGCACGCCCGACTCGTGCATGAGCCACCAGGTGAGCAGGAACAGGGGCAGGTACAGCAGGAACCGCGCCGGGGTCCCCTGGACCCGTCGGCGCTGCAGGGCCCACCACAGGGCGATGCAGGCCGCCGCACCCAGGAACGGCAGCAGCTGGAACTTGTCCGAGTAGAAGATGGCGATGACGGTGATCGCGCCGAGGTCGTCGACCACCGCGAGCGTGAGCAGGAACGCCCGCAGGGCCAGGGGCAACCCCCGACCCATGATGGCCAGCACGGCCAGCGCGAAGGCGATGTCCGTGGCCATCGGGATGCCCCACCCCGTGGACTCCAGCGGCATGCCCCACGTGAACGCGACGAAGATCAGTGCCGGCACCGCCATGCCGCCGATCGCGGCCACCACGGGGACCGCGGCGAGGCTGGGCCGGCTCAAGGTGCCCAGCTGCACCTCGTGCTTGAGCTCAACGCCTGCCAGGAAGAAGAAGAACGCGAGCAGGAAGTCCGCAGCCCAGGTGCCCAGCGACAGGTGCAGGCCCAGGGCCTCGGGGCCGACCTCGATCGCGAGGAGGTCGTGGTAGCTCGTCGCCCACCGCGAGTTCGCCCAGACCAGGGCGATCACCGCGGCCATGAGCATGAGCAGGCCGCCCACCGTCTCGAGGCGCAGGATGCGCAGCAGCCACAGCCGCTCGGACAGCGGCGGGCGCTCGAAGAGGGTCGCGGTCATCGGGGGCCAGCATCCCAGTCGCGTCGCCGGGGTGTCGACCAGGTGCTCGGCCGTCGGCCCGCCGGGATGGCCGCGCGGCTAGCCTGACTCCTCGCACCTGCCCGCCCCACCACGACCGGGAAGGACCTGTCCATGAGCCACGAGGCGCTGGAGAACCTGCTCCACGAGGACCGCCACTTCCCACCCGATCCGGCCTTCACGGCCCAGGCCAACGCGACCGGTGCCGTGTTCGAGCAGGCGGGCCCGGACCGGCTCGCGTTCTGGGAGGCCCAGGCCCGCCGGCTGGACTGGGACACCCCGTGGGACACCGCCCTGGACTGGTCCACGCCGCCCTTCGCACGCTGGTTCGACGGGGGTCGGCTCAACGTCGCCGTGAACTGCGTGGACCGCCACGTCGCAGCGGGCCACGGGGAGCGGGTCGCCCTGCACTTCGAGGGCGAGCCGGGGGACACCCGCACCGTGACCTATGCCGAGCTGTCCCGGGAGGTCCAGCAGGCGGCCAACGCCCTGGCCCAGCTCGGCGTCCGGGCCGGCGACCGGGTGGCGATCTACCTGCCGATGATCCCCGAGGCAGTCGTGGCCATGCTGGCCTGCGCCCGCGTCGGGGCCGTGCACTCGGTGGTCTTCGGCGGCTTCTCGGCCGAGGCCCTGCGCTCGCGCATCGACGATGCCCAGGCGGTGCTGGTCATCACGGCCGACGGTGGCTACCGGCGCGGGGCCGCCTCCCCGCTCAAGCCTGCGGTCGACGAGGCCGTGGCCCAGTGCCCGAGCGTCCGCGACGTCCTGGTGGTGCGCCGCACCGGCGGCGAGGTGGCCTGGTCCGCGGGGCGCGACCACTGGTGGCACGAGCTCGTCGCCAGCCAGCCCGAGGTCCACGTGGCGCAGGCGTTCGACGCCGAGCACCCGCTGTTCATCCTCTACACCTCCGGCACCACCGGGAAGCCCAAGGGCATCCTGCACACCTCGGGCGGGTACCTGACCCAGTGCGCCTGGACCCACCACGCGGTGTTCGACCTCAAGCCGGAGACCGACGTCTACTGGTGCACCGCCGACATCGGCTGGGTCACCGGGCACTCCTACATCGTGTACGGCCCGCTGGCCAACGGGGCGACCCAGGTCATCTACGAGGGGACCCCGGACACCCCGCACCGCGGCCGCTGGTGGGAGATCGTGGCGAGGTACGGCGTGACCATCCTCTACACCGCACCCACGGCGATCCGCACGTTCATGAAGTGGGGCGAGGACCTGCCGGCCGCCCACGACCTGTCGAGCCTGCGGCTGCTCGGCTCGGTCGGCGAGCCGATCAACCCCGAGGCGTGGATGTGGTACCGGCGGGTCATCGGCGGGGAGCGCTGTCCCATCGTGGACACCTGGTGGCAGACCGAGACCGGGGCGATCATGATCAGCCCGCTGCCGGGCGTCACCGCGTGCAAGCCGGGCTCGGCCATGGCGCCGCTGCCGGGGATCGGGGCGGCCGTGGTGGACGACCTCGGCGAGCCGGTCGGCCCGGGCGGCGGCGGGTACCTGGTGCTCACCGAGCCGTGGCCGTCGATGCTGCGCGGCATCTGGGGCGACCAGCAGCGCTACGTGGACACGTACTGGTCGCGCTGGCCGCAGCACTACTTCGCCGGCGACGGCGCGAAGCTCGACGAGGAGGGGGCGATCTGGCTGCTCGGCCGGGTCGACGACGTCATGAACGTCTCGGGCCACCGGATCTCCACGACCGAGGTGGAGTCCGCGCTCGTGTCCCACCCCGCGGTGGCCGAGGCCGCCGTGGTCGGCGCCTCGGACCCGACGACGGGCCAGGGCATCGTCGCCTTCGTCATCCTGCGAGCGGGGCAGGCGCCCGGCGAGGAGGTCGTCGCCGCGCTGCGCAGCCACGTCGCCCACGAGATCGGCCCGATCGCCAAGCCGCGCCAGATCCTCATCGTGCCCGAGCTGCCGAAGACCAGGTCGGGCAAGATCATGCGCCGGCTGCTGCGCGACCTCGCCGAGCACCGTGACCTCGGCGACGTCACCACCTTGGCCGACCCGGCCGTCATGGCCCGCATCGGGCAGGGCCTGGCCGGGGCCTCGGGGTCCGGCGAGTGAGGCCACCCAAGGGTCCGGCACCTCGGCCGGAGGCGCTGTCCCCGGACGACCCGCTGGCCGGGCTGCTCGCGCTGCCCGGGGTGGCCGAGGCGGTGGAGTCCGGGCGCGCCGCGGTGGACGCGCTGCTCTGGGACCGGGCGGTCGGCCGCGCCTCGGCCGAGGTCACCGCGGAGTCCGCGCTGCGGGGCGCCTGGGCCAACGCCTGGTTCGAGGGCGCGGAGTGCGGCCTGGCCGAGCTGCGCTCGGGCCAGGCCCTGGACAGCTCCCCCGTGGGCCGGGTGCTGGCCAACACCGTGGCGCTGCAGGGCGAGCTGGCAGAACTGGTCCCCGTGGTCGGCACCGCCCCGGCCCAGGCGTTGGCCCGGATGCACGCGCTGGTGGCGCACGGCTTCGTGGAGGATGCCGCGCTGGGCCGCCCGCGCGGCGCCGAGCCCGCCGACGACGCGTTGCGCATCGGTCCCCCGCCCGAGGCCGCTGAGGTGGCCGAGCGGCTGGCCGGCCTGGGCCAGCTGCTCGTCGGCTCGCGGGCCCCGGGCGTGCTCGTGGCCGCGGTGGCCCACGCCGAGGTGGCCTCGCTGCGGCCGTTCGGGTGGGGGTCGGGCCTGGTGGCCCGGGCGCTGCTGCGCCTCGTGCTGGCCCAGCGCGGCGTCGATCCCGGCATGCTCGGATGCCCGGAGCTCGGCCTGCGCTCGGCGGGACGCCCGGCGTACGTGCGTGCGGTGCGCGGCTATGCGACGGGAACCCCGGAGGGGGTGGCCGCCATGGTGGGCCTGGTCGCCGGAGCCGTGGCCGCGGGTGCCGCTGCCCCGCGCGCGTGGGTGGCCGAGGGCGCCTGAGCCGGTCCGTCGGAGGCACTGGCGGCGCCCCCCGGACCGTAGCGGCGCGACCGCCCGGGCGTTCTGACGGGATTCGTCCGGGTCCTGGCGCGGACCCCCGCGATTGCTCGTCACGCGGCACGTCCGGGCTGTTGCATCCGGGGTGGCCAAGCCGCATCCTTGGCGTGTCCGGTCGTTGACGACCGAACCGCTGGCTCCTCCCCCCCGAGCTGGCGTGCTGACGGCCCCCGCACCCCCCGGCGGGGGCCGTCCCACGTCCGGGGCCCCGGCGGACTCGTCGCGGCCGGTGTCGCTCCTCGTCCACAGGTCCCACGGCCGGGGGTTCCCGCATCCGCGGGTCCGGGGCAGAGTGCCCCGCGGGGGTGGGGTGATGCGGATCCGGGTCGGTGCCGTGGGGCTGCGGCCTGCCCTGGCCGTGCACGCCACGGTGGCGCTGGCCGGCGCGGGCGCGGAGGTGGTGCCGCTGCCCGCGACCCGATCCGGGGACGCGCCCGGATCGTCGTCGGAGCCGGCGGGCGGCGCGACAACGGCAGCGGTGCACCTGGTCCTCGTCGACGGTGCCGGTCCCCTCGATCCGGCGTCGTTGGGGCACGCCGTGGACGGCGCGGTGCCCTGCGTGGTGGTCCACCTGCCCGGCGAGCAGGGTCCGGCTCGGGCGTTGGCGGCGGCCCTGTCGGCCGCGGCGGTGGTGGAGCTGCCCGCAGCCGCGGACTGGCTCGCCGCGCGGGTGGCACCCGGGACACCGACGGGGCCGGGTCCCGCGGGCGGCTGCGGTGCGCTGGTGCTGGTCGGGGCCACCGGCGGTGCGGGCACCAGCACGCTGGCGATCGCGGCGGCCGCCGCCGGTGGGGACTGCCTGTTGGTCGATGCGGACCCGGCGAGCCCGGGCCTGGACCTCCCGCTGGGGCTCACCGAGGTGCCGGGGGCCCGCTGGCCGGCGATCCCGAGCAGCGCCGACCCCCTCGATGCCGCCTCGCTGCGTGCCGCGCTTCCCACCGTCGGCGGGCTGGGCCTGCTCACCGGCACGCCCCCGGGCCCTGCTGACGCGCGGGTGCCCGCCGTGGTGGCGGTCGGCCGTCGCCACTTCGACCACGTGGTGGTCGACGCCGGGCGGGCGCTGCCGGGCTGGCTGACCCCGGACGACGTCGTCGTGGTGGTCGCCCCGGCCACGCTGGCTGGGGTCGTGGGGGCGCGCCGGGTGCTCGTGGGCCACGCCGGAGGGCGTGCCGTGCTGGCCCTGCGCGAGACGCCGTGGCTGGATCCGGGGGCCGTCGCGGGGGAGCTCGGGGTGGAGCGGCTGCTCGTCCTGCCGCGGCTGCGAGGCATCGCGGAGGCGACCGAGTGCGGTGACCTGCTCGGGGGCCGCGGTGGGCGCGCGCTGCACCGGCTCGGCGCGCAGGCCTGGGCGGTGGCGGCGTGAGCGGGCTGCCGCTGCAGGTGGGCCCCGAGCCCCTCGACGACGACCTGGTCGAGCGCGTGCGGCACCGCCTCGTCGCCGAGGCCCTGCCGGCCGACGAGGCCACGATCGCCGGTCTCGTGCGGGCCTCGGGCGCGGTGCTGGACCAGGCCCGGCTCGGCCGGGTGACCCGCCAGCTGCAGGACGAGCTGCACGGGTTGGGTCCGCTGGACCCGCTGCTCGGCGACCCGCAGGTCACCGACATCCTCGTGAACGGCCCCGATGCGGTCTGGGTCGACCGCGGCAGCGGCCTGCAGCGCGTGGCCGTGCGGTTCCGCGACGAGGCGGCGGTGCGCCAGCTCGCCGTGCGGCTGGCTGCGCGCGCCGGGCGCCGACTCGACGACGCCGTCCCGTTCGTCGACGCGCGGCTGCCCGGGGGGCACCGGCTGCACGCGGTGATCCCGCCGCTGGCGGTGCGCGGCACCACGATCTCGCTGCGCATCCCGGCCCGGCGTCGCTTCAGCCTGGCCGACCTGGTGCGGGCAGGATCCCTCGACGAGGCGGGCGCCGCGTGGCTGGCCGCCATCGTGCGCGCCCGGCTGGCCTTCCTCGTCAGCGGCGGCACGGGGTCGGGCAAGACCTCCGTGCTCGGGGCGCTGCTGGGCCTGGTACCGCCACAGGAACGCATCGTGATCGTGGAGGACACCTGCGAGCTCGCGCCGCACCATCCGCACGTCGTGAGCCTGGAGTCCCGGCCTGCGAACGTGGAGGGCTCGGGTGCCGTCGGCCTGCAGGCGCTGGTGCGCCAGGCGCTGCGCATGCGGCCCGACCGGCTCGTGGTGGGCGAGGTCCGCGGAGCCGAGATCGTCGAGATGCTCGCCGGGTTCAACACCGGGCACGAGGGCAGCTGCGGCACGATCCACGCCAACGCGGCGGCCGCGGTCCCCGAGCGCGTCGTCGCCCTGGCGCTGGCCGCCGGCATGCCGCGGGAGGGCGTGGTGGCCCAGCTGGCGACGGGCCTGGAGGCCGTGGTCCACCTGGCCCGGCGTGCCGACGGCCGGCGCGAGGTTCGCGAGGTGGCCATCCTGTCGGGCGACGCCGCTCGTGGGGTCGTCGTGCTGCCGGCGCTGGTCTCGCGCGGCGGGCGGCTGGAGGCCGGGCCCGGCCACGCCGCGCTGCGCGACCGGCTCGGTGGGGCCACGTGAGCGGGTCCCTCGTGGCCGTGGTGCTCGCCGCCGGGCTCGCCGCGGCGGCCGCCGCGCTCGTGGATGGCCGGTCGTCGTCCCCACAGGCGCTGCGCCGGGCCCCGCACGCGAGAGGAGCCCCACCATCGGGCCGCTCGGTGGGCGGGCGGCGCTCGGCGCCCCGGCGCCGGCCGGGCAGGGGTGCCCTCCGCTGGTTCGGCTCCAGTGCGCCGCCCGCGGTCGGGGAGCTGCTGGCCGGCCTGGCCGCCGAGCTCGCCGCCGGCCAGCCGCCGGGGGCCGCGCTGCTCCACGCCGCGGCGGAGCTGCACCCGCCCCCGTGCCCCCGGGCGTGCCGGGCCGCCGCCGCTGGCGGGGACGTCCCGGCGGCCCTGCGTGACGACGCCCGAGCCCCCGGTGCTGCCGACCTCGCCGGCCTGGCCGCCTGCTGGGAGGTCGCCGAGCACTCCGGGGCAGGGCTGGCCCAGGCGGTGGCCCGCCTCGCGGAGGGTGTGCGCGCCACGGCGGAGGGCCGTGACCAGCTGCGCGCCGAGGTGGCGGCCGCGCAGGCCTCGGCTCGGATGCTGGCCGGGCTGCCGCTGTTCGGCCTGCTCCTCGGGCACTGGCTCGGCGCCCATCCGCTCGGCTGGCTGCTGGGGACCTGGCCGGGCCGCCTCGCGCTGGGCGTCGGCCTCGCGCTCGAGGTGCTGGGCCTGGTGTGGCTGGCCCGCATGGTGTCCGGGGTCCGGGCCGGCCTGTGAACGTGCACGTGCCGGTGTCCCTGCTCCCCGCTCGCAGGGTGAGCCGCCTGGGGGGAGGTCGGGCATGGATGCCGCACTGCTGATGGCCGTCGCCGCGACGGTGGCTGCCGTGTGGCTGCTCGTGGTCCCCGCCGGGACCCCAGCTCGACCGGGCGCCGCACCGGCTCGGGTCGGCCGCGCCGTCGTGTCGGCCGATCGTGGCTCGCCCTGGTCCGCGCGGGCGGCCGGGCTGCTGGCCGGTGTGGCCGCGTGGCTGCTCGTCGGCGGCTGGATCGGGGCCGTGCTGGGCGTTCTGGCGGCACTGGGCACCCCCGCGGCGATCGCCCGCCTGGAGCCCGCCGCGGTGCGTCGGCGGCGGCTGGCCCTGCAACGGGCGGCTCCGCTCGTGGCCGACCTGCTGGCCGCAGCGCTCGCCGCCGGCGTGCCCCTGGAGCGCGCCGTGCCCGTGGTCGCTCGCGCGGTCGGGGGGCCAGCCGAGGCGCTGCTGCGTCGCGTGCACGACCTCGTGGCGCTCGGCGAGCCGGCTCCGCGGGCCTGGGCCCAGCTGGCCCACGAGCCGGGCCTGGGGCCGATCGCGAGGTGCGTGGCCCGCTCGGCGCGCACGGGTGCGCCGCTGGCTGCCCTGCTGACCACGACCGCCGGCGAGCTGCGCGCAGCCGCCGCAGCGGCCGCCATGGCCGAGGTCCGGGCGGTCTCGGTGCGTGCGGTGCTGCCGCTGGGCCTGTGCCTGCTCCCGGCCTTCACGCTGCTGGGCATCGTCCCGGTCGTCGTCGGCCTGCTGCGCGGGGTGTGACGCGCCGTGGCCAGCACGGGCGGGCGTCGAGCCGGCGCGGCCGGTCATCCACAGATGCGTCGTCGAGGGTTCCCCGATCGGGGGGTCGCCGGCAGCATGGGCGGCACCCAGCCACGGTGGCTGGGATCCCGGGCAACCGGGTGACGGGGGGAGTACCGATGCACGATCTGGCTGCGCAGGTGCGCGACGACGAGCAGGGCATGACGACCGCGGAGTACGCGGTCGGCACGGTGGCCGTGGCCGGCCTCGGCGGGGTGCTGATCAAGCTGCTGTCCAGCGACGAGGTCCGGGCGCTGATCTGGGAGATCATCTCCAACGCCTTCTCGTTCCTGTTCCAGGGGTGAGCAGCGGGAGGGGCCGTGCTCGGCACGGCCTGGTCGGGCGGCGGCGCGCAGCCGTCGCCCGGCCCCCGCTCGCCACTCGGCGTCGGCGCGGGGAGCGGGGCCGAGGGCGTCCTCGCGGGCCCGCCGGCGACGAGGCGGGGATGGTCACCGTCGAGCTGGCACTGGGCCTGCCGGCCCTCGTGGCGGTGGCGGTCATGCTCGCGTGGCTGGTGGGCCTGGGGGTGGCGCAGGGAGGGCTCGCCCAGGCCGCCCGGGAGGGAGCCCGTGCGGCCGCACGCGGGGAGTCGGCGGCCACGGTCAGGGCGACGGTCCAGGGGCTCGCGCCCGGGTCGGTGGTCGAGGTCCGCAGCAGCGGCGAGCGCGTGGTGGTGACGGCCGTGCTGCGCCGGGAGCCGCCGATGCGGTTGCTGCGCCCGCTGGCCCGGCCGCTGCGCGCGTCGGCCACGAGCTGGCGGGAGCAG
>JALOLK010000014.1 GCA_025456015.1 Candidatus Nanopelagicales bacterium | reverse complement strand
CGCACCGTAGCGGCATCGGGGTCGCCCCGGGAAGGGTCGGCGTGGGAGCACATCGGCCGGCACCGCGCGGCTACGTTGCGACCATGAGACGCCGTCGTGCCCTGCCCCTGGCCGTTGGGGCGCTCGTGCTGGTCGTGGGTTGGCTGCCGGTGACGGCCGGCGCCGCCGCTCCCCTCGTCGTGGCCGGTGCCGGCACGTCGGCCACCGCCGTCACCGCCGACGACCCCGACACCCTGGTCGTCATGAGCCGCAACCTCTACCTCGGCGCCGATGTCGGCGTGGCCCTCGAGCTGCTGCCCGACATGCCCGCCGCGGCGCAGTTCATGTGGGACCAGGTCGCCGCGACCGACTTCGACGCCCGCGTGGGGCTGCTCGCCGCCGAGGCCGCCGAGGCCCGCCCGCACGTGATCGGGCTGCAGGAGGCCACCCAGTGGCTGTGCCGCTCCGGGGTGTTCAGCAGCGCCGAGCCCGTGTACGACTTCACCGCGCAGTTCCTCGAGGCCACCCGGGCCGCGGGGGTGCCCTACGTGATCGCGCAGGCCGGCGAGGACCGCGCGGAGAACCCGGGGTACTCGATCCCGCCGATCCCGGGCCTGACCACCGTCGAGGACCCGGCCACGTTCCAGCCGCTGTTCGGCAGCGACACGGCCGACTGCGGCTTCCTCATCGGCGACGCGCTGCTCGTGCGCGAGGACATGGCCGGCGCCGTCGTCGCCGCGGGCACCAGCGAGTACGAGGAGCGCTACCCGGTCGTCCCGGTGGTCTTCACCATCGACCGCGGCTATGCGTGGGCCGACCTGCGCCTCGGTGGGCGGACCGTGCGGGCCGTGACGACCCATCTCGAGTCCCTGTTCCCCGACGAGGGGGTCCCACCCGCCTCGGAGCAGGCGCGCCAGCTGGTGGCCGACCTCGCCGCAACCACCACTGCCCTGGTCGTGATGGGCGACTTCAACTCCGACCCACGCGACCCCCGCCCCGACACGGCCGCCAACCCCGCGTCGCAGCCCACGGAGAACGCCGCGTGCCCGGCCCAGGCCGCAGCAGCAGGTGCCGCTCCCGGCGACGCGACCTGCAGCGCCTACTGGACCATGGTCACGAGCGGGTACGTCGACGCGGGCCCGGACGCCACCGACCCGGCGAACTGGTCGTGGGGCAGTGAGGGCGACCTCGCCGGACCCAACCCCGACCGGCTCCGGGAGGCGCTCGCGGGCGGCAACGCCTCCGGATTCACCGACCGCTTGGACTACGTGTTCCTGCGCAACGGGGCCACGGCCGCCAGCGCGCGGATCATCGGCAACACCTGGCCCGACGGCGCGCACATGTGGCAGTGCGAGGATCCCGCGCAGATCGCGACGACCGAGGCCTCGTCGGCGATTCAGGCCGAGGCCGGGCAGGGCTCGGCCATCAGCGGCCGGGGCGTGTGCCTGCCCACCGACCACGCCGGGGTCGTCGTGGCGGTCGACCTGTCGGCCGTGCCACCGGTGGCCGGGGCACAGGACGCAGCGCCCGAGGACCACGACAGCCTGGTCCGGATCAGCCTGCTCGGCTGGCTCGGCATCATCCTCGGCGTGCTGCTGGTGCTGCTCGTGCTGCTGCTGTGGGGCATCTGGCGGCTGGCGACCCGGGGTCGCCGTCGGCGCCGCCGGGAGGCTGCGGCGGCCGGGGCGGGTGGCTGAGCCCGGCCCTGGGCCGGCAGTGCGGGCTCGGGCCGAGCCAGGACGGGACGTTGCACCCGACCTCCACCACACCTCGCCGTCTGATCACAACGACGACGCCGTGGCGACGTACTCGCGATCGAGCAATCCGTAGAAGTGGTCGTCCAGCCATGTGCCGTCGATCAGGCAGCTCTCCCGCTGCGTGCCCTCGTGCACGAAGCCACACGATTCGTAGGAGCGGATCGCCCTGGTGTTGTCCGACAGCACGCGCAGCCACAGGCGGTGCAGGGCCAGGGTCGTGAAGGCATGCCGCAGCACGAGTCGGGTGCTCTGCACCCCGTAGCCGCGTCCGATGAAGCCCGGCGACAGCATCCCGATCGCGAACATCGCGTTCCGATCCTGGGCTGAGAGGTGGTGCAGGTTCGTGATCCCCGCCAGGGCTCCGTCGACCTCGATCACCCACGATGACGCGGCTGGCAGGTCCTCGGTGATGGTCCGGTACCACTGCGCCGCCTCCTCAGTGGTGGCAGGGCCATCGAGCCGGCTCGAGCCGTAGCCGCGTTCGATCTGGCGATGCCACCCGAGCTCCTGCCGGGCGGCGATGTCCGAGGCACGCGGGGCGCGCAACACCACCCGCTCGCCGACCAGGGTGGGGGCCACCTGCGTCATCGCGGCGCTCCCGTCAGTGCTTCGAGCCGGACTGCAGGCCGCTGCGGAACTCCACCACGTCGCCGTCCTGCATCACGTACTCCTTGCCCTCGATGCGCACCTTCCCCCGGGCCTTGGCCTCGGCCATGGAGCCGGCCGCGACCAGGTCGTCGAAGTGCACGACCTCGGCCTTGATGAAGCCCTTCTGGAAGTCCGTGTGGATCACGCCCGCTGCCTCGGGGGCCGTCGCACCCTTGCGGATCGTCCACGCGCGGGCCTCCTTGGGCCCGGCGGTGAGGTACGTCTGCAGCCCGAGGGTGTCGAAGCCGACCCGGGCCAGCGCGTGCAGGCCGCTCTCGTGCTGGCCGATCGAGGCCAGCAGCTCGAGGGCCTCGGCCTCGTCCAGCTCGATCAGCTCGGCCTCGGTCTTGGCGTCGAGGAACACCGCCTCCGCGGGGGCGACCAGGGTGGCGAGCTCGGTCCGCATGGCCTCGTCGACGAGCTCGTCGGCGTCGACGTTGAACGCGTAGAGGAACGGCTTGGCCGTGAGCAGGAACAGCTCGCGCAGCGGCTCCCGGTCGAGCCCGGCGGCGAAGACCGTCCGCCCCGACTCGAGCACGGCCCTGGCCTCCTCGGCCGCGGCGAGCACGGCACCGCGGTCCTTGCTCATCCGGGCCTCCTTCTGCAGCCGCGGGATCGCCTTCTCCAGGGTCTGCAGGTCGGCCAGGATGAGCTCGAGGTTGATCACCTCGATGTCGTCCTTCGGTGAGACCCGGCCGTCCACGTGCACGACGTCGGGGTCGGTGAAGACGCGGATGACCTGGCAGATCGCGTCGGACTCGCGGATGTGCGACAGGAACTTGTTGCCCAGCCCGGCCCCCTCGCTGGCGCCCTTCACGATGCCGGCGATGTCGACGAACGTGACCGTCGCCGGGACGACCTTGGCCGAGCCGAACAGCTCCGCGAGGACGGCCAGGCGCGGGTCGGGCACGCCGACGACGCCGGTGTTCGGCTCGATCGTGGCGAAGGGGTAGTTCGCCGCCAGGACGTCGTTGCGGGTCAGCGCGTTGAACAGGGTCGACTTGCCCACGTTGGGCAGGCCGACGATGCCGATGGTGAGGGCCATGGGGCGCGATTCTACGGTCGCCGCCGGCGCCGCCAGGCTGGCCGGAGCGCGGCGCACGGGGAGCCCGGCCGCCCGGTCACGGCGAGGGCGTGAGGACCCGTTGGAGACGGGCCTTGCGCAGGTTCTCCCGGACGATCCATCGGACGTCTGGGTCCTCGGACGCCCGGAGCTTGGAGAACTCAGGGAGCCCGGCGCTCGGATCCGCGGCGACGGCCACGCTCCAGCAGTAGCCCAGTGCCTGCCGCAGGGTCCGGACGTCGTCGCGGCGACGCGCCTGCGCCGGCATGGCCGCGAGGGCCCCGGTGGTGGCACGGCAGGCTGCCAGCGCGGCTCTCGCGCCACCTTCGGAGGCGAGCAGCCGCGGCTCGCAGATGGCCGCCACCGCCGCGCGCTGCACCAGCGGGTCGCCGTCGCGCGCCCACGCCTCGACGATCGCGGCGAGGCGGGGCAGGTCCCGGTCGCCCACGCGCTGCAGCCCGGTGGCCACAGCCTCGCGGACGCGCCAGCGCGCGTCGCGGGCGTGGTCGCGGAGGACCTCGACGAGCCCTGGATCGTCACGGCCTGCCAGGCGCTGCCCGAGGGCGAGGACGGTGCAGAAGCGGACGTACTCGTCGTCGTCGGGGGCGAGGCGGTCGACCAGCTCGTCCGGGGCCCAGTCGGCGAAGGCGTGCGCGAGCTCGAGGTTGCCCCGTGGGCCGGGCAGGTTCGCGTGCGCGTCGAGGTAGGCACGGACGGCTTGCGGGTCCGGGCCGATGGCGGCGAGGTCGGCGGCGTGGCGCGCCTGCTTCGAGGGGGGTTTGGGCATGCCCCCTGCCTAGCCCCGCCTGCGGAGCATGGCAAGCGACGCCGCGCGCCGCCTGGAGCGCTGGGGCTTCCGGGCCCGGGGGTGACGAGGGTGGCGCGCGGCAGACGTGTGCTGCTGCCGGCGAGGACCGGGGCGCAGCCGGGCTGATCGCGCCGCCCGTCCCGCGTTGAGACGGTCCACAGCCGCTCGCCAGGCGCGCTTGTCGTTGTCGGACCCCGGGGGTAACGTGGCGGGCAATTCGAACATCTGTTCGCTTCCTCAAGGACGGGGGTCCCGGTGATCAGCGTGGAGCTCATCGTGCGTGACGGCGCGGGTCAGTGCCTCGACCTCGGGCTGCTCGGGGTGGATCGGCTCGTCGATCTGGTCCGAGCGCGCCCGCTTGGCCAGCAGGCCGAGCAAGGCCTGCCGCGCGGCGGCCCGGACCCGGTTGCGGCTGGGGCAGCGCGGCTGGCACTTGAGGCCGTCGAGCTCGCGGCGCGCGAGATCGCGGCGTTGCGGATGGCCTGCATCGCAGCCGTCGCCGACCGCGCTCAGGAGCAGGACGGCCTCGGGAGCGACCGCGTGCTGGACGAGCTCATGGCCGAGCTGCTGATCTCCCGACGATCCGCCCAGTTCGCGCATCGCCAGGCCGAGTCCGTGCGAGCCTGGCCGGAGGTCTGGGCGGCGCTGGCGAGTGGTGCCATCGATCCCACGCGTGCGGCGATCCTCGCCGACGCGCTGTTCGCGATCCCGCGCACGGACGGGGACGGGGTGCTGCGTCCGCATCACGCCGAGGAGTGCGCGGCCCTCACCCGGGCCGGGCTCGCGTACGCGCAGGAGCACACCGCCCGGCAGTTGGATCGGTTCCTGCGGCGCACGCTGCTCGCCCTGGGCTGTCCGGAGCGGGCCCGCCGACATCGACGCGCGCTCTCCGAGCGCGGCGTCTGGATCGCCCACGACGGGGAGGGCACGGCCGAGCTCACCGCCCGACTGAGCAGCGAGGACGCCGAGCGGGTCTACGCGGCGATCCGCGGGATCGCGCTGGCGGACCGCAACGGCGAGCCCCCTGGGGGCTGCCCGGACCCGACCGAGCCGCTCGGCGTCTGGATGGCAGCCGCGCTCGTCGACGCCGTGCTCGGTTGCGGCGGCACCTGGTCGTGGCCGACGGAGGCGGGCGGCACCGCCGCGGTGCCCCCGCGTGCGGCTGGGGCACGCGGCATGCAGACCGTCGTGCACGTCACCATCCCGGTCACGTCGCTCGCCGGGCTCGACGACGAGCCGGGGGTGCTCAACGGCTTCGGGGTCATCCCGGCCGACACCGCCCGACGCCTGGCCGCGGGCGACGCCCGATGGCGGCACGTCCTCACCTGCCGGAGCACCGGTGCGGTGCTCGACGTGGGGACCCTGTCCTACCGTCCACCTGCGGCGCTGGCCCGGCACGTCCGCCTCAGGGATGGCACGTGCCGGTTCCCCGGGTGTGCGGTCCCCGCGTCCGAGTGCGACCTGGACCACCTGGTGCCGTTCCCGGCCGGTCCGACGGCTGCGTCCAACCTCCATGCGCTCTGTCGCCGGCATCACGGGCTCAAGCACGAGGGCGGATGGCAGGTGACCCCGGTGCAGGGCCAGGGGCTGCGATGGACCAGCCCGCAGGGAGCGATGGCCACCACGTGGCCGGACGACAGCCTGGTCGCGCTCGGCGCGGCCGGCTGAGCCGAGCAGCGCGGCGGCCTCCGCCCCTGACGACCCGCGGGATTGTCAGACCACCGGGATAGGACGGGGCCATGCAGACGACGGTGTGGACATGGGTGGGGCTGGCGGCCGTCCTGGCGCTGGCGGCGCTGGCCGGCTGGGTGGTGCGCGGGCTGGCCGACGGCCAACGCCTGGCAGCCGAGCGCGCGGTGGGCGCGGAGCGGATGGCACGGCTGGCCGCCGAGTTGGAGCAGGCCCGGTCCGCCGCCGCGACCCACGCGCAGGCACCGGCGCAGGTGGCGGCGGCGATGGCGCCGGTGCAGACCGCGCTCGACCGGCTGGAGTCGGCGGTGGCGAGGGCCGCGGGCGGGCAGGCCGGCGCGGCCGCCCAGCTCGCCGAGCAGCTGCGTGTGGTCGCCGCCCAGACGAGTGCCTCCTCGGAGGGGCTGCGGCGCGAGACCGCCCGGCTGGTGGGTGCGCTGGGCCACAGCGAGGTCCGTGGCCGCTGGGGCGAGTTCCAGCTGCGTCGGCTGCTGGAGACCTCGGGGTTGGTCCGCGACGTCCATTTCAGCGAGCAGGTGACGGTCGAGACCGACGAGGGCCGGCTCCGCCCCGACGTGGTGCTGCACCTGGGTCCGGACAAGACGGTCGTGGTCGACGCGAAGGTCTCGCTGCGGGCGATCCTCGCCGTCGAGGCCGGCGACCCCGAGGACGAGCTGGCCGTCGCCCGTGCCGCCCACGCCCGTGAGGTGCGGGGCCACGTGGACCGGCTGGCCGGCAAGGAGTACGCCCGCCAGTTCGACACCGCTCCCGAGTTCGTCGTGATGTTCCTGCCGGCCGAGTCGCTGCTCGCCGAGGCGCTCGCGTGGGACCCCACGCTCCTCGAGGACGCCTTCGCCCGCAACGTGGTGCTGGCCACCCCCACCACGTTCATGGCCCTCACGCGGACGGTGGCGCACATCTGGCGCCAGGACGTGCTGGCCGAGAACGCCCGCGAGCTGCAGGCACTCGGGCGCGAGCTGGTCGAGCGCCTGACGGTCATGGTCGGCCACCTGGACCGGCTCGGCGCGTCCCTGGGGTCGAGCGTCGCGGCCTACAACCGCGCGATCGCCTCCATGGAGACCCGCGTCCTCGTGACGGGCCGGAGGTTCGCGGGGCTGCAGGGCCTCCCGGAGCCGGAGTCGCCCCGGCAGCTCGAGGTCACCCCCCGGGCGATCGTCGCGGGCCGTCCGGTGGCCGCCGAGGGGGAAGGTGGCCCGGCAGGCGATGCTCCGGGCGACGCGGCCGTCATCGACATGGCCCTGCGGGAGGCGGTGGTGGACCTGGGAGCGTGAGGTTGGGTGACGGCCGGGCGGGGGTCATGGCCCACAGGGCTAGCATTCGCTGCCGTGACGGGATCCGCGGCCGGGGGCAGCACCGGGTCCGCCGCTGACGGCGCCGCTGCCGATCCCGGCGATCCCGCTGAACCTGCGCGGGATCCCGCGCAGGACCCTGCGTCGGCTGGGGCCGGCCGGCGACGGGGACTGCCGGGCGGCCGGGTCGTCACCGTCGCGACGCTGGTCGTGGTCGCAGCCGCCGTCGTCGAGGCATTGGTGCTCGACCGGATCGGCGCCTGGACCGGGGGGACCCTCATCGTCGTCGCGGTGCTCGCGGCCTCGGTCACGCGGCCAGGCGACCGCTCGCTGCCCGCGATGATGCCGCCGCTGGCGTTCGTGGCAGCCGCCCTGGTCGGCGGGCAGCTGCTGGTGACGACCGGCAACGAGGCGTGGTGGGCCCGGCAGGCAGCCATGCTGCTCGACGTGCTGGGCAGCAACGCCGTGCTCGTCGTGGTGGCGACCGCGCTCGCGGTCGTGATCGCCCTGGTCCGCCACCTGGTCGACCGGGCCCGCGGGCGCCGCTGATCCCCGCGGCTCGCAGGAGTCCGGCCGTCAGGCCCGACCCGCGGCCTTGATCTCGCGGCGCAGCTCCTGCGGCAGCGCGAAGACGAGGCGCTCCTCGACGGCCTCGACCTCCTCGACCTCGCCGAACCCCAGCTCGGCCAGCCGGGCCAGCACATCGCGCACGAGGATCTCCGGCACCGACGCCCCACTGGTCAGGCCCACGGTGCTGGCGCCCTCGAACCAGGCCGGCTGCAGCTCGGCGGCGGTGTCGATGCGGTGCCCCGCCGGCGCGCCGGCCTGCACGCCAACCTCGACCAGCCGCACCGAGTTCGACGAGTTCGCCGAACCGACGACGACGAGCACGTCGCAGCGCGGCGCGATGAGCTTCACGGCGGCCTGGCGGTTCTGGGTCGCGTAGCAGATGTCGTCGCTCGGCGGGCTCATGAGCCCGGGCATCCGGTCCCGCAGCGCCTCGACGGTCTGCATCGTCTCGTCCACCGACAGCGTGGTCTGCGACAGCCAGACGGCCTTCTCGTCGGGGGCGAGCTCGAGCTCGGCCACGGCATGCGGGCCGTCCACGAGGGTGATGGCCTCGGGGGCCTCCCCCATCGTGCCCTCGACCTCCTCGTGGCCCTCGTGGCCGATGAGCAGGATCCGGTACCCCTCGTCGGCGAAGCGCTTGGCCTCGTTGTGCACCTTCGTCACCAACGGACAGGTCGCGTCGATGGTCCGCAGGTTGCGGGCTGCGGCCTGCTCGTGCACCACCGGGGCCACCCCGTGCGCGCTGAACACCACGACCGCACCCTCGGGCACCTCGTCGGTCTCGGCGACGAACACCGCACCGCGCTCGGCGAGGGTGTCCACGACGAAGCGGTTGTGCACGATCTCCTTGCGCACGTACACGGGCGGGCCGTACAGCTCGAGGGCCTTCTCCACGGCGACGACCGCGCGGTCCACGCCCGCGCAGTAGCCACGGGGGGCAGCGAGCAGGACCTTGCCGGGAGCAGCCATGCCCACCATGGTAGGTGGGCCGGGCGGTGTCTGCCCCCTGCCGTACGCTCGCCGCCGTGACCGCCCAGGCCGCTGCACCGCCCCCGCAGCGCGACGGGAAGAGCCCCGAGCAGGCCTTCCCCGTGCGCGAGGTCAGCCTGCGCATGCGGGACTACATCGCCCGGCTCGGGCGCATCTGGGTGGAGGGCCAGCTGCTCTCGGTGCAGCGGCGCAACAGCCTGCTGTGGCTCGAGCTGCGCGACCCCGAGGTGGAGGCCTCCCTGTCCGTCGTGCTGCCCGCCGTCGCCGAGCGCGGACTCGCAGCCCCCCTCGAGGCGGGCCAGCGCGTGCTGCTGCAGGGCCAGTTCGAGTTCTGGATGAAGAACGGCCGGATCACCCTGCGCGCCTCGCAGGTGCGGCCCGTCGGCATCGGCGAGCTCCTGGCGACCCTCGAGCGGCGCAAGCAGCAGCTGGCGGCCGAGGGCCTGTTCGCCGCTGCCCGCAAGCGCCCGCTGCCCCTGCTGCCCCGCCGCATCGGCCTCATCACCGGCGTCAACGCCCAGGCCCGCCACGACGTCGTCACGAACGCCCAGCTGCGCTGGCCCGGCGCGGCCTTCGAGGTCCGGGAGGGCCCGGTCCAGGGCCCGCAGGCGGTGCCGGCGATCATCGCCGCGCTGCAGCAGCTCGATGCGCTCGACGACGTCGACGTCATCGTCATCGCCCGCGGCGGGGGCAGCCTCGAGGACCTGCTGCCGTTCAGCGACGAGGCCCTGATCCGGGCAGTGGCGGCCGCCCGCACCCCCGTGGTGAGCGCGATCGGCCACGAGCAGGACGCCCCGATCCTCGACCTCGTGGCCGACCTGCGCGCCTCGACCCCCACCGACGCGGGCAAGCGCGTCGTGCCCGACTGGGCCGAGGAGTCGCGCCGCACGGCCGAATGCCGCACCCGTCTGGACCGCACCATGCTGGGCCGCCTCGAGCAGGAGCGCACCTGGCTGGAGCAGACCCGCAGCCGCCCCGCGTTGGCCGACCCCGCCGGCCTGCTGCCGCGCCTCGAGGAGGAGCTCGCCACCCTGCGCAGCCGCGGATGGCGGGCCCTCGACCGGCGCGTCACGAGCGAGCACCGCGAGCTGGAGCACCTGCGCGCCAGGGCCCGCGGGCTCTCGCCACTGGCCACCCTGGACCGCGGCTACGCCATCGTGAAGGGCCCCGACGGCCACTACGTGCGCGACGCCGGTGCGCTCGCCGCCGGTGACGCGGTCCGTGTCGCCGTCGCGTCGGGGCACTTCGGCGCGCAGGTCACCGACGTAGCATCGGCGCCATGAGCGAGCCGAACGGGGCACTGCCAGGGGGCAGCCCGGACGAGGTGCCCGGACTGAGCTACGAGCAGGCGCGGGCCGCGCTCGACGAGGTGGTCCGCCGGCTGGAGTCCAGCACCGTGGACCTCGAGCAGTCCGTGGCCCTGTGGGAGCGCGGCAACGCGCTGGCCGACGTGTGCCAGGCCCACCTCGACGGGGCACGCGAGCGGATCGAGGCCGCCAGGCCCGGCCTCACCGGTCGCGCCACCGCCACGCCGCCAGGGGACGACGAGACGCCGTTCTGAGCGTGCGGCGGGCGGCGTGCTACGGCTCGGCGACCGGCTGCAGCGCCGCGGCGAGCCGCTCGAGCTCGGCCCACGGGGCCGACCCGGTCACGACCGTGACGGTCCCGCCGTCCCGGCTCACCAGGGAGCGCCGCTCGTCGGGCTGCGGATCCCCCACCGAGCGCTCCCACGTGCGCCCGCCGAGCTCGACGCTGCCCTCGGGCACCCCGTTGCGGGTCTCCTGCTCCACCCAGTCCTCGGCGGCCTGCGCCGCCTGGCCGGGGAACACCCCGCGCTGCAGCAGCCCGGCATACGCCTCCTCGTCGGTGAGGAAACCGACCCGCCAGACGCTGGTGCCGTCGGGCTGGGCCTCCACCCGGGCGCTCGTCGCGGCCCACGGGAACGTCGCGGGCGGGGCGAGCACCTCGTAGGCCGACCCGCTGGCCGCCGCGGCCGCCACCGGGACCCAGTCGACCGAGCGGACCTCGTCGGGGGTCCTGGGGTGGGAGAACCACAGCCACACGAGCAGGCCCAGCGTCACCAGGCCCAGCGAACGGACCATGTCCATGCCCGTGGCACGCATCCGCGACCGGGGCTGCCCGGGAGCCTGCGCTGCCATGGGACAAGGGTGACCCATCCGGGGTCAGGTCGCACCAGCGGCCCCCGACTACTGTTGGGCGCCATGGCCGACTTCGCCTACACCGACCTGCTGCCCACGGGTGCCGACCAGACCCCGTACCGCCTGCTCACCACCGAGGGGGTGGGCACGACCGAGGTGGCCGGCCGCACCTTCCTCACGGTCGCGCCGGAGGCCCTGCGCCTGCTGGCGTTCGAGGCGATCCGCGACATCCAGCACCTGCTGCGCCCGGCCCACCTGGCGCAGCTGCGCCGCATCCTCGACGACCCCGAGGCCAGCCCGAACGACCGGTTCGTGGCCCTGGACCTGCTGAAGAACGCGAACATCGCCGCTGGCGGGGTGCTGCCCATGTGCCAGGACACGGGCACGGCGATCGTCATGGGCAAGCGCGGCCAGCACGTGCTGACCGAGGGCCCCGACGAGGCCGCGCTGTCCCGGGGCATCTTCGACGCCTACCAGGCGCTCAACCTGCGGTACTCCCAGCTGGCCCCGCTCACGATGTGGGAGGAGCGCAACACCGGCACGAACCTGCCCGCCCAGGTCGAGCTCTACGCCGACACCGCACCCGGCCACGAGACGACGTACAAGTTCCTGGTGATGGCCAAGGGCGGCGGCAGCGCGAACAAGAGCTTCCTGTTCCAGGAGACCAAGGCGCTGCTCAACCCGGCGAGCATGGCGCGCTTCCTCGACGAGAAGCTGCGCAGCCTGGGCACGGCGGCGTGCCCGCCCTACCACCTGGCCATCGTCATCGGCGGCACGAGTGCCGAGTACGCGCTCAAGACCGCGAAGTACGCCTCGGCCAAGTACCTCGACGGCCTGCCCACCAGCGGCAGCCCGTCCGGGCACGCGTTCCGCGACCTCGAGCTCGAGGCCGAGGTGCTGGGGCTCACCCAGCGGTTCGGCATCGGCGCCCAGTTCGGCGGCAAGTACTTCTGCCACGACGTGCGGGTCGTGCGGCTGCCCCGGCACGGCGCCAGCTGCCCGGTCGCGATCGCGGTGTCCTGCTCCGCGGACCGGCAGGCCCTGGCCAAGGTCACGGCGCAGGGCGTGTTCCTCGAGCAGCTGGAGACCGACCCGGCCCGCTACCTGCCCGAGGTCACCGACGAGCACCTCGACGACGACGTCGTGCGCATCGACCTCACCCAGCCCATGGAGGCCGTGCGGGCCGCACTCAGCAGGCTGCCGGTGAAGACCCGGGTCTCGCTCACCGGCCCGCTCGTGGTGGCCCGCGACATCGCCCACGCCAAGGTCAAGGAGATGCTCGACCGGGGCGAGCCCATGCCGGCCTACCTGCGCGACCACGCCGTCTACTACGCGGGGCCCGCGAAGACCCCGCAGGGCTACGCGTCAGGCTCGTTCGGCCCGACCACGGCCGGGCGGATGGACGCCTACGTGGACCAGTTCCAGAAGGCGGGCGGGTCGCTGGTGATGCTCGCCAAGGGCAACCGCTCCGCCGCCGTGACGAACGCCTGCCGGGACAACGGCGGCTTCTACCTGGGCTCCATCGGCGGCCCCGCCGCCCGGCTGGCGAAGGACAACATCCGCAAGGTCGAGGTGCTGGACTTCCCGGAGCTGGGGATGGAGGCGGTCTGGCGCATCGAGGTGGAGGACTTCCCGGCCTTCGTCGTGGTCGACGACAAGGGCAACGACTTCTTCGCCGAGACCTCCAAGCCCACGATCACGTCGATCCCGGTGGGTGCCCCGCGGGCGTGATCAGTACCAGTGGTGCGAGCGCCAGAACGCCCAGGCGCCGCACGGGGTGCCGTAGCGGCCGCGGATGTAGTGCGCGCCGACCTTGATCTGGATCTCCGGGCTGCGCATGTACTGGGCGGTGGAGTAGCCCAGCGCACCCCACACCCGCGACGAGGTCTGCGGGATGCCGCGGTAGATGCCGTTCGGGTTGCTCACCCAGTAGCGCCAGCCGCTCTCCCGGGTCCACAGCGCCCGCAGGCAGGACATCTGCCCGTCGCCCCAGCCGTAGCGCTGGGCGATGTAGGCCCGGGCGTAGCGCTGGCTGGCGGCCGGGGAGCCGGCGCGCGGCAGCGAGCGCGAGGCCGTCCCGGCCTGCCGGCTGCGGTCGGCCTTGCGGATGGCCTTGAGCGTCTTGGGCCCGACGACACCGTGGTCCTCGATCCCGGCGTCGCGCTGCACCCGCTTCACCGCCCGCCGGGTGGCGGTGTCGAACGTGCCGGTCTGCTCCACCCGCAGCAGCTGCTGCAGGGCCGTGACATCCGGCCCGGTGTCGCCGCGGCGCAGCACCCGGTCACCGAGGGCAGCCGGCGCGACCGCCGCGACCTCCGGGGTGGCGGGGGTCGGCGTCGCCGTCGGTGCGGGCGTGGCGTTGGGATCGGCCACCGGGTCGGTCGCCCAGGCGCCGCCGGCGGGCACCGTGAGCACGAGGCAGGCGCCGAGCAGGGCGGTGCCGGCACGCCGGCGCAGGCGGGTGGAGGAGGTCATGGGAACAGCAGGGTGCCAACGCGGCGATGGGCGAATCCAGCCGAGGTTGTCCACAGATCGACGCCTGCAAGTGATCCACATCACACCCGGACGGACGAATCCGGGCGGCATTCCGGACATGCGTCACATCTGTGGCGCCCCAGACTGTGATCTTTGCCACACCACGTCGGGCCTCAGCTCGGCAGATCCTCCAGCATCTCGGTGACCAGGGCGGCGATCGGCGAGCGCTCGCTGCGGGTCAGCGTCACGTGCGCGAACAGCGGGTGGCCCTTGAGCTTCTCGACCACCGCGACGACCCCGTCGTACCGGCCGACCCGCAGGTTGTCGCGCTGCGCGATGTCGTGGGTGAGCACGACACGGGAGTCCTTGCCGATCCGGGACAGCACCGTGAGCAGGACGTTGCGCTCCAGCGACTGCGCCTCGTCGACGATGACGAACGCGTCGTGCAGCGAGCGGCCGCGGATGTGGGTGAGCGGGAGCACCTCGAGCATGCCGCGGTCGAGCACCTCGTCGACCACCTCGGAGGTCGTGACCGCACCGAGGGTGTCGAACACCGCCTGGCCCCAGGGCGACATCTTCTCGTGCTCGCTGCCCGGCAGGTAGCCGAGCTCCTGCCCGCCCACCGCGTACAGCGGCCGGAACACCATGACCTTGCGGTGCTGCCGGCGCTCGAGCACCGACTCCAGTCCGGCGCACAGCGCCAGCGCGCTCTTGCCCGTGCCGGCGCGCCCGCCCAGGCTGACGATGCCGATCTCCGGGTCCAGCAGCAGGTCCAGGGCGATCCGCTGCTCGGCCGAGCGACCGTGCAGCCCGAACGCCTCGCGGTCGCCGCGCACGAGCCGCAGCCGCTTGTCCGGCGTGACCCGGGCCAGCGCCGAGCCACGGTCCGACAGCAGCACCACGCCGGTGTTGCAGGGCAGGTCGCGGGCCGCCTCGCAGTCGACCCGCTCGTGGTCGTAGAGCTCGTTCACCAGGGCCGAGCCGACCTCGAGCTCCTCGATGCCGGTCCAGCCGGTGGAGACCACGAGCTCGGCGCGGTACTCCTCGGCCTGCAGGCCCAGCGTCGAGGCCTTCACCCGCAGCGGCAGGTCCTTGCTCACCACGACGACGTCGCGGCCCTCCGCGGCCAGGTTGCGCGCCACCGCGAGGATGCGGGTGTCGTTGTCGCCGAGCTGCATGCCGGTGGGCAGGCGGGACAGGTCCGAGTGGTTGAGCTCGACGCGCAGCGTGCCGCCCTGGTCGTTGAGCGGGATGCGCTCGTCGAGCCGGCCGTGCTCGATCCGGAAGTCGTCGAGCATGCGCAGGGCCTGCCGCGCGAAGTAGCCCAGCTCGGGGTGGGTCCGCTTGGCCTCGAGCTCGATCACGACCACGAGGGGCAGCACCACGTCGTGCTCGTCGAAGCGGAACACCGCCCGCGGGTCGCTGAGCAGGACCGAGGTGTCCAGGACGTAGCAGCGACGCGCCGCCGCTCGCGAGGTCCGGGACCGGGGCTTCGTCGCAGTGGGCACGCGCAGGCCTCCAAGATGGCCGGGGCGCTCGGGTCGCGGCCCCGATACGCCCCCGAATGTAGGGGTGCCCCGGGCCACCGGCACGCCACGACACGCCGGGGTGCGGGGACGCCGGCCGGCTCGCGGCTCAGCCCCCGAACCGCCGCTCCCGGGCGGCGTAGTCGCGCAGCGCCCGCAGGAAGTCGACCCGCCGGAAGTCGGGCCAGTACGCCTCGCAGAACCAGAACTCCGAGTGCGCGCTCTGCCACAGCAGGAACCCGGAGAGGCGCTGCTCGCCCGAGGTGCGGATCACCAGGTCCGGGTCGGGCTGGCCCCGCGTGTAGAGGTGCGCGGCGATGTGCTCGACGTCGAGCTGCTCGGCGAGGTCCTCCAGGGACGTCCCGGCGCCGGCGTGCTCGTGCAGCAGCGCCCGCACGGCGTCGACGAGCTCCTGCCGTCCGCCGTAGCCCACCGCGACGTTCACCGTCATCCCGTCGACCGCGCTCGTGCGTCGCTCCGCGTCGTCGAGGACCGCCCTGGTGCGCTCGGGCAGCCGCTCGCGCGAGCCCATGTGGTGGATCCGCCAGCGGCCCGTGGCGGCCAGCTCGGTGATCGCGTCCTCGATGATCCCGAGCAGCGGATCGAGCTCCTCGGGGGGTCGCGCGAGGTTGTCGGTGGAGAGCAGCCAGAGGGTCACCACCCGGATGCCCACCTCGTCGCACCAGCCGAGGAACTCGCGGATCTTGGCCGCACCGGCCCGGTGCCCTGCCGCGCTGCTGGACCCCTGCTCGCTGGCCCAGCGGCGGTTGCCGTCGAGGATGACGCCCACGTGCGCGGGGATGTCGCGCTCGGTCAGGTCGTGGGCGAGGCGGCGCTCGTAGAGGCCGTAGACGAGGTCGTCGAGCCCCATCGCCCCTCCCGATCCACCCGGTGCGCCGGGCCGGTGGCGCCGGCGGCACCCGAGGCTATCGCACGCCTACGTCGCCGCGGCCACGACGAGCGCGGCCGCCACGTAGTGGCTGAGCCACCCGCCGACGGTGAAGGAGTGGAACACCTCGTGGAAGCCGAACCAGCGCGGCGAGGGGTTCGGCCACGTCGTGGCGAAGACCACCGCACCCAGGGTGTAGAGCACCCCGCCGAGCACGACCAGGCCGAGCACGAGGACCGCGCTGGCCCCGCTCAGCATCGGCGAGGCGAGGAAGCCGGGCAGGAACATGACCGAGGCCCAGCCCAGCGCCAGGTACATGGGCACGAACAGCCACCGTGGCGCGCGGCCCCATGCCAGGCGCACCCCCGCCCCGCCCAGGGCCCCGAGCCACAGCACGAACAGCAACGAACGGGCCGGGCCTGGCTCGAGCAGGGCCACGGCGAAGGGCGTCGCGCTGCCGGCGATGACCAGGAAGATGTTGGCGTGGTCCCAGCGCTGCAGCCACATGGTGGTGCGGGGGCCGAACCGGCCCCGGTGGTAGACCGCGGAGACCGCGAAGAGCAGCACGGTGGTCACGGCGAAGACCACCGCCGCGACCCGCAGGTGCGGGGGCGCGGCCAGCGCGAGCACGATCGTGGCCAGGCCCGCGATCGGGGCGGCGACCAGGTGCAGCCAGCCGCGCAGCCGTGGCTTGGCGGCCGCGGCCTGGGCGAGGATCTCCGCGCGTCGGCTCACGCTTCGCAGGATAGGTCCACGACGACCGGCGCGTGGTCACTCGGCGGCGGCGTCCCCCTGACGCCGGTCTTGCGGGCCTCCCGGTCGACCCACGCGCCCTGCACGCAGGCCACGAACGCAGGGTTGCCGTACACCAGGTCGATCCGCATGCCCATGCCCTTGTGGAAGGCCCCGGCGCGGTAGTCCCAGTAGGTGTAGGGGTGCGGGCCCTTGCTGATCGTGGGCACGACGTCGGCCAGGCCCAGGTCGCGCAGCGCGGCCAGCGCGGCGCGCTCCTGGGGGGTCACGTGGGTGCTGCCCACGAAGGCGGCCGGATCCCACACGTCGGCGTCCGTGGGCGCGATGTTGAAGTCGCCCAGCACCGCGAAGGGGGTCTCGCCGGCGGCGGCCGGGGCCAGGTGCACGGCGAGGGCGTCGAGCCAGCGCAGCTTGTACGCGTAGTGCGGGTCGTCGGTGGTGCGCCCGTTGGGCACGTAGACCGACGCCACGCGCACGCCCCCGCAGGTCGCGGCGAGGAACCGGGCCTCGGCGGGGTCGCCGGGATCCGGGAAGCCGGGGCAGCCGGGCAGGTCGGCGTCGACGTCGGCGATGCCGACCCGGGAGAGCACCGCGACCCCGTTCCAGCGGCCCTCGCCGCGATGCGCGCTGGCGTAGCCGGCGGCCAGCAGCGCCTCGCTCGGGAAGGCCTCCTGGGCGAGCTTGGTCTCCTGCAGCACGAGCACGTCGGGCTGTGCCTCGGCGAGCCATCCGAGCAGCCGGGGCATCCGGGCGGCCAGCGAGTTCACGTTCCAGGTCGCGATGCGCACGCCCAGGATTGTCCCACCGCGCCCCGAGCCGTGGTCCCGGGTCAGGTGACCGGGATGCTTGGATGTCCCCCATGTCCGTTTCCGCCGCACTGCGGGACGTGCGCCGGATCGCGCACGGCCCCATGCGTCGGCTCTTCGTGGGGCAGTTCCTCAACGCCCTGGGCAGCGGCCTGACCCTGGCGCTGCTCATCACCTACCTGTCCGAGGTGCGTGGCATCGACCTGTCGGTGGCCACCGGCCTGCTCGCCTGGCAGGCGATCCTGGCCCTGGCCTTCTCGCCGCTGGCGGGCACCCTGGTGGACCGGATCGGACCCCGGCCGGTCCTGCTCGGCGCGGTGCTCGTCGAGGCCCTCGGCGTGTTCGGGTACTCCCGGGTCACGTCGGTCCCCGAGGCCTTCGTGGTGATGACCGTCGTGGCGATCGGTGGCGCCGGGATCTGGGGGCCCAGCTCGGCGCTGACCGCCCGGCTGGTCCCCTCCGCCGACCGCGCCACCGCCTTCGGCTTCGGGTTCATGCTGCTCAACCTCGGCCTGGGCCTCGGCGGGCTCATCGGGGCGAGCATCGTGGACCTCGACGACCCGGGCACCTTCGAACTGCTCTACACCATCAGCGCGCTGGCCTACGTGGCCCTGTTCGTGGCCGTGCTGTCCATGGGCAACGTGGGTCGGGTGCCGCTCGAGGACGCACGCGCCGAGCAGCCGGAGGAGCCCGCGGCCCCGGCCGCCGAGCCTGCGCCCGGCCCCGCCGAGGGCCGCCTCGCCGTGGCCGCCGCGCCGGCCCCGCCACGTCGGGGCGACGGCTGGCGCGTGGTGCTGACCGACCGGTCCCTGCTGCGCTACGCGGCGGCGGGGCTGCTCATGCTGACGTTCGGCTACGGCAGCCTCGATGCGGGCATGGCGATCTACATCACCAGGTCGCTCGGCCTGGAGGTCGGCTTCGTCGGGGTGGTCTTCGCCGCGAACACCCTGGTCATCGTGGTCATGCAGCTGTTCGTGCTGGGGATCATCAAGGGCCGCTCGCGCTCCCGCACGCTGGCCGGGGTGGGCCTGCTGTGGGGCTCGGCGTGGCTGCTGTTCGGGGCGGCCAGCGGCATGCCGGTGGACTGGTCGAAGGTGGTCCTGCTCGTCGGTGCCATGGCCGTGTTCGCCTTCGGCGAGACGCTGTGGTCGCCGGTCGCGCCGGCGCTGCTCAACGACCTGGCGCCCGAGCACCTGCGCGGCCGCTACAACGCGTTCCAGTCGTTGCTCTGGGGGGTGTCCGGCGCCCTGGGCCCGGTCATCACCGGCGCCTTCCTCGACGCCGGCCGTGGGGTGGCCTGGACGCTCACGCTGGCCGCGGGGTGCTTCCTGGCCGCCACGATCGCCCTGCAGCTGCGCCGCTTCCTGACCCCCGTGCAGGACGGGATCGCCCTGCCGCCGGGCTGATCAGGCCGGCGGCAGGGCCTCGGGCCCGTGCCCGCCGGTCACGCCGGTGCGGCGCGGCTTGCGCTTGACGTCGACCCCACCGAACAGGGCCGCGCCCTTGATGCGCAGCACCGGGGCGCCGGGCCGGCCGGGGCCCTCGGCCCGCTGGTCGAAGCCGCCGAAGATCCCCATGCCGTCCACCTGCACGGTGAGGCCCTCCGGCACGGTGATGTCGATGCCACCCATGACGGCGACCGCGATGATCTCGGCCTCGCCCCCGGCGAACGTGGCCGAGCGCAGGTCCAGCTCCACCCCGCCGAACAACGCGAACGCGGTCAGCTGCGCGGGCACCACCCACTCGCCCTTGCGCGTGGCGCCCCCGAAGATCGCGACCACGGCCGACGACGAGCTCTCGGTGCCCTCCGGGGGGAACCAGTGCGCGGTGGCCGGGGCCTGCCCCTGGGTGGGCGCGGGCAGGTCGTGCAGGCCGACCAGCGGCGCCAGCGCGGCGGCCTGGGTGGCCGGCGGCAGCCCCTCGAGCACCGGGACCAGGTCGCCGACCGTGCGGGCGGCCATGGCCACCGACAGGCGCTCCTCGTACTCGTCGCGGGTCAGCCGGCCCTCGGCGAAGGCGTCGCCGATGACGTCGGCGAAGCGGCCGCGGTCGGCATCGGAGACCAGGACCCGCGCGGCCGCGTCGTTGCCGGGCACCTCGGGCAGGCTCACGTGCTCACCTCGCTGGCCGGTGCGTCGGCGGCGGCCGTGCGCTCCAGCTCGTGGGTGATCCGCCGCTCGAACCAGAAGGAGGCGAACGGGATCGTGCCCGAGATCGCGACGACGACGGTGCGGCCGGGTGACCAGCGGCCGCGGATCGCGGCGTCGAGCACGGTGACCAGGAAGGCCATGTAGAGGAAGCCGTGCAGCTGCCAGCCGATGGCGTACCAGAGCGAGTCCTCGTTGCCCAGCAGGTACTTCCACGGCAGGCCGACCACCGTCATGAACGCCAGCAGCACGCCGGTCACCCAGGCCATCACCTGGTAGCGCTTGTAGGCCCCCGAACGCAGCAGCGCGGCGGCGACGGCGGGTGCAGTGCTCATCGGGGGGACTCCTGCTCGGATCGGACGAGGTCGCGGCGGAAGCGGACCCAGAAGAACAGCACGAACCCGGCGAACGCGATCCACTGCAGCGCGTACGACGCGTTGCGCCAGTTCAGGCCCACGTCGGCTCCGGGCAATTCTGTCACCAGCAGCGGCGCGGGCTGGTCGACCCCTGCCGGCGCGATCGCCTGCAGGGCGAACCATCCCGATCGCACCGGATAGCCCGCGTGCGCGGCGAGGGCGCCGGTGTCGACCACCGCCAGCGTGGGCGGCTCGCCGGTCGGGGCCACGCCGGGCTGGCGGCTGTCGGCGACGAGGACCGCGACCACCGAGACCGGCCCGGCCGGCGGCGGGGTGGGCTCGACCCCCTCGGGCACCCAGCCGCGCACCACCGCGACTGCGGCGGCCTCCGACGGGCCATCGGGACGCAGCGGGGTGAGCACCCAGGCGCCCGGCGCACCGTCGCGGCTGCGGGGGGCCACGAGCACCTCGCCGGTGGGGTCGAACGTGCCGTCGAGGCCGACCCGCAGGCCGGCGTAGGCGGTCGTGGGGTCGAGGTCGGCCAGCGCGATCACGGGGGTGTCGGGCACGGCCTCGGCCTCGGTGCGGTGGGCACGCTCCCACTGCCAGCGGGCGGCGACCAGGCAGACCAGCACGGCGAGCACCGTCAGGGCGTGGAACGCCAGCCGCGAGCCCCGGGTGCTGGCCGCGCTGGGGCTGCGCCGGTCGCCGTCGAGGACCATGAGGGCAGTGTCAGCGGGGGTCGGGCCCCGACGGCACCGACGGCGGTGCGCCCTCGGCCTCACCGGGCCCGAGCCTGGCCGACCCCAGGTTCGTGTTGGCGCGCCGCAGGTGGCGCAGGAACGACCACAGCAGCACGAGCAGGGCCCCGGCGAGCACGAGGAAGACGTAGAACGACTCGCGCACCGGCTGCTTGGTGGGGTCGACCTCGGCGCCGATGGTCCCGACCAGGGCGGTGATCCCGCCAACGACCCCGTGCATGCCAACCTCCAAGGTGCCCGACGACGGGTACTAGTGTCGCAGCATCATGTCCGCTCCCGGTACCGCTGGTGACCCGCGCACCTGGCCGGAGCACATCCGGGCCCGGTACGGGGTGACCGAGCGGCCCCGCTGGGTGCCCTGGCTCATCGGCGGCCTCGGCCTGGCCTTCCTCGCCGCCGTCACGCTGGTGGGATGGCGGCTGGCCAACCCACCGATCGACGCCGGCGTCCTGGGCTACGTCACCGTCAGCGACGAGCGCATGGACGTGCGCTTCGAGGTGCAGCGCCGTGCGGCCGGCCCCGCGACCTGCGTGCTGCGCGCCCGGGCCGAGGACGGCTTCGACGTGGCGTACGCCACGGTGGAGCTCGCCCCGGCACAGGGCCGGACCACCCACGAGCTCGCCCTGCGCACGGCCTACCGCAGCTTCGTGGGCGAGCTGCTCGGCTGCGGCCTGTCCGGCCCGCCACCGGGCATCCCGGGGGCCCAGTTCCGCCCGGGCGTCACGCCGCCCGAGCAGCCATGGACCGGCCCCGGCGCGTGACTGGCGCTACCCTCGAACGATCCGTCCGCTCGACCGCAGGAGCACCGCCGTGTCCGAGACCGCCCAGACCACCTGGCTGACCCAGGAGGCCCACGACCGCCTCGCCGCCGAGCTCGAGCAGCGCCAGACCACCACCCGCGCCGAGATCACGCGCCGGATCGCGGCTGCCCGCGAGGAGGGCGACCTCAAGGAGAACGGCGGGTACCACGCCGCCAAGGACGAGCAGGGCAAGAACGAGGCGCGCATCCGCCAGCTGCGGCACATGCTCGAGCACGCCGCGATCGGCACGCCGCCCGCCGAGGAGGGCCAGGCCGCGCACGGCATGATCGTGTCGGTCGAGGTCGTGGGGGCCGATCGCCAGATGCGCTTCCTGCTGGGCTCGCGCGAGGAGGCCGCACACGCCCCGGCCGACCTGCAGGTGGTCTCGCCGACCTCACCGATGGGGCAGGCCGTCGACGGCGCGCGGGTCGGCGACGAGCGCACCTACACGACCCCCGCCGGCAAGGCGATGACCGTGCGCCTCACGCACGTGGAGCCCTACGCCGGCTGACCCGGATCACCCGGCCGAGCGCAGGATCCGGAACCCCCGGGTCGCCAGCCCCTCGCGCACCGCGGCGCAGTGCTGCGGACCACGGGTCTCCAGGTGCACGGCGACGTCCACCTCGCCCATGCCCAGGTCCGGCGCGGTCCGCACGTGCTCCACCGAGATGACGTTCGCGCGCAGCGTGGCCACCTCGTGCAGCAGGGTCGCCAGGCCGCCCGGGTGGTCGGGGATGCGCAGCTCCAGGTTGAGGTAGCGCCCGGCGGCGACCAGTCCGTGGTGGAGCACCCGCGAGAGCAGCAGCGGGTCCACGTTGCCCCCGGAGAGCACCGCCACCACGGGTGGCTCGATCCCGGTCACGTCCTGCAGCAGCGCCGCGACGGCAGCGGCCCCGGCCGGCTCCACGAGCAGCTTGCCCCGCTCGAGCACCAGCAGCAGCGCCCGGGACAGCGCCTCCTCGTCCACGGTGCGGATCTGGACACCGTGCTCGGCGATGAGGTCGAACGGCACGCGGCCGGGCCGGCCCACCGCGATGCCGTCGGCCATCGTCTGCATGTGGGCCAGGGCGACGGGTTCGCCGGCGGCCAGCGAGGGCGGGTAGGCCGCAGCACCCGCGGCCTGCACCCCGATCACGCGGACGTGCGGGGCCAGGCCGGCCAGCGCCGTGGCGATCCCGGCCACCAGCCCACCACCGCCGGTGCACACCAGCACGGTGCGCACGTCGGGCACCTGCTCGAGCAGCTCGGGGCCGATCGTGCCCTGCCCGACCACGATGTCCTCGTGGTCGAAGGGGTGGACCAGGGTGGCACCGGTCTCGGCCTCGAAGGCCGCGGCGGCGACCAGCGCATCGTCGATGGTGTCGCCGACGAAGCGGACCGCGGCGCCGTAGCCCTTCGTCGCGGCCACCTTCGGCAGCGGTGCCCCGGTCGGCATGAAGACCGTCGCGGCGATCCCGAGCTCACGGGCCGCGACGGCCACCCCCTGCGCATGGTTGCCGGCGCTGGCGGCGACGACACCGAGGGCGCGCTGCTCGGCCGAGAGCCCGGTCAGCCGCAGGTAGGCACCGCGCACCTTGAACGACCCGGCCACCTGCATGTTCTCGCACTTGAGGTGCACCGGGCCGCCCACCCGGTCGACGAGGTACGCCGCGGGCACCATCGGCGTGAGCCGGGCCACGCCGCGCAGCTGCTCGCGGGCGGCCAGGATGCGCTCGAGCGTGACGGCCATGCGCCCATCGTGGCGCACGCTGGCAGGATGGCGCCTCGTGGTGGCCGGGCGGGTGTTCGCGTGGGCGCGGCGCAGCCCCTACCTCGCGGGCCTGCCGCGCGACGTCGCCGTGCTGTCGTTCGTGGCCTTCGCCGTGGCCCTGGGATACGGCATCGCCGCGCCGGTGATCCCCGTGTACGCCCGCACGTTCGGGGTGTCGGCGTTCTGGGCCTCGACGGTCATCTCCGGGTTCGCGCTCATGCGGCTGCTCAGCGCCGCTCCCGCCGGGCTGGCGGTGGACCGGTTCGGCGAGCGGCGCGTGATGTCGCTGGGCATCTGGATCGTCGCCGGCTCCTCGCTGGTCACCGCGGCGGCCCAGTCGTTCCCGCAGCTGCTCGTGCTGCGCGGCCTGGGCGGGATCGGCTCGTCGATGTTCACCGTGTCGGCGATGGCGCTGCTGCTGCGCCGAGCGGGCCCCGAGCAGCGGGGGCGAGCATCCGGCGCCTGGCAGGCCGGGTTCCTGTTCGGCGGCGTGGCCGGCCCCGCGGTGGGCGGGCTGGTCACCGGGATCTCGATCCGCGCGCCCTTCGTGGTGTACGGGGCCACGCTGGTGGTGGCCGGGATCATCGCCTCGCGGTACCTGTCCCGGGAGGACCCGGTCGATCGGACCGAGGCGGATGCTGCCGGCACCGCCGCATCTGGCCCCCGGGATCCCGATGCTGACGCGGACGCTCCCGGGCCGGTGACGCTGAGCGCCGCGCTGCGCCTGGCCGCCTTCCGCGCCGCGCTCGTCGTGAACCTGGCCAGCGGGTTCGTGTTCTTCGGCCTGCGGATCTCCCTGGTGCCCCTGTTCGTCACCGAGTCGCTGCAGCGCGGGGTGGGCCTGGTCGGGGCGGGGTTCGTGCTGGCCACCGCGGTGCAGGCCGCGGCGCTGGTCCCCTCCGGCCGGCGCACCGACACCCGTGGGCGGCGCCCCTCGCTGCTGTTCGGGGCCGCCGCGCTGACGGTCTCGATGCTGCTGCTCGTGCTGGAGACCGGATGGGTCGGCCTGCTCGTCGCCATGGGCCTGAGCGGGCTGGCGGCGGCGTTCCTGGGCGCGCCGGCGGCGGCGGTGGTCGGTGACGTCACGGGCGGGCAGTCCGGCGGGCGGGTGGTGTCGGCCTACCAGATGGTCGGTGACCTCGGCGGGATCCTCGGGCCGCTGGCCGCCGGGCTGCTGGCCGATGCCCTCGGGTTCCACTGGGCGTTCGGCACCGGCCTGGCGGTCGCGCTGCTGACCGCCGTGATGGTCCTGGCGATGCCCGAGACGCTGCGCCGGCCCAGCCCCGAGCCCAGCCGCCGCTAGGCTCCGCGCCGTGACGAACGGTGCCGCGTCGGCTGCCCGACGCCCGCTCACCGAGCTCGTCGCCCCGGACTGGGCCCAGGCGCTGGCCCCCGTGGCCGATCGGATCGCGGCCATGGGCGACTTCCTGCGCGCCGAGCTCGCCGAGCAGCGCGGGTACCTGCCCGCCGGCCCGCACGTGCTGCGCGCGTTCGCGCGCCCGATGGCCGAGGTGCGGGTGCTCGTCGTGGGCCAGGACCCCTACCCGACCCCCGGGCACGCGGTCGGGCTGTCGTTCTCCGTGGCCCCCGACGTGCGCCCGCTGCCGCGCAGCCTGGTCAACATCCTCCGCGAGCTCGAGGCGGACCTGGGCTGCCCGCCGCCGCCGGACGGGGACCTGACCCGCTGGGCCGACCAGGGCGTGCTGCTGCTCAACCGCGTGCTCACCGTGCGGCCCGGCGCGCCCGGCTCGCATCGGGGGCAGGGCTGGGAGGAGGTCACCGAGCACGCCGTGCGGGCGCTCGCGGCCCGGGGCGGCCCACTCGTCGCCATCCTGTGGGGCCGTGACGCGCAGGGCTGTGCGGCCATGCTGCCGGGCGTGCCCTGCCTGAGCTCCGCGCATCCCTCGCCGATGTCGGCCGACCGCGGGTTCTTCGGCTCCCGGCCCTTCTCCCGTGCCAACGCCGCGCTGGCAGCCCAGGGGGCGGCACCCATCGACTGGTGCCTGGCCTGACCCGTCAGGCAGCAGTGGGACCCGGCACGCCGATCGCCGCGAGCAGGTGGGCGGCCAGGGCGGCGGCGAGCGCCTGGTGCCCGCGCAGCGACAGCAGGCCGATCGGGGCGAGCAGGTACTGCCGGTCCACGGCGACGGTGGCCCGCTCCGGCAGCCGCCAGCCGCCAGCGAGGTCACCCAGCACCGCTCCGAGCACCGCGGCCGCGGCCGGCTCGCCCGCGTGGCGCAGCACGCCCCCCGACCCGAGCAGCAGCCCCACCCGCGACAGGTCGCGACCCCCTTCCCGCCCGGCGTGCCGGCGCACCGCGATGACCGCGGCCAGGCGGGCCAGCGCCAGGTCCTGCGCCACCCCGGCCTCGTCGACCGGCAGGAAGCCCACGTCGTCGTGGCGGAGCCCGGCGGCGCCCGCCAGCCCGGGTGGCACCTCCAGCCGCTCCCGCTGCGCTGCCGCGAGCACGTCCGGGGCGCTCAGGCGCATCCCGAGGTCGCCCTCGACCGTGCGGGCGCGCCAGAGCGGCTCCACGACGTCGCCGCCGGCGCCCTCCCCCGGCTCGACGACCGAGTAGACGTCGCTGGTCGCCCCGCCGACATCCACCACGAGCACGTCGCCCGCCGCCCCGGCACGGGCACGCAGCACGTCGGCGAGCACCTCCACCCCGGCCAGCACCGCATCCGGGGTCGCCGCCGCCACGAGCCGTGGGAAGCGGCGGCCGCGGGAGAGCCCCTTGCCGCCGATGACGTGGGTGATGAAGACCTCGCGGATGGCCGCCCGGGCCGGCGCCGGCGCGATCGTGCCGATCCGCGGCAGGACGTTGCCGGCGAGCTGCACCGCCCGGCCCCGCCGCCGCACCAGCCCGGCGGCCCTCGGCGCGGCCTCGGCGTTGCCCGCCACCACGACCGGGACCAGGGGGCCGGCCCGGCCCAGGGCCCCGGCGTTGTGCAGCAGCACCTCGGGATCCCCGCCGTCGGTGCCCCCGACCAGCAGCAGCACGTCCGGACGGGCCGCCGCCAGCGCCGCCAGCCCCGGCGCGTCGAGGGGCCCGGCGGTGACCGCCACCACCCGCGCCCCCGCCGACAGGGCCACCCGGTGGCCGGCCTCGGCCGACACCACGCGCTCCTGGCCGACCACCGCCAGGCGCAGCCCACCGCCGGCCGAGGAGCACGCGAGCAGCGCGGCGTCCGGGACCCGACCGAGGCCCAGTCCCGCCACCGCCGCGTCGAGGCCGACCAGCACGTCGGAGCCGGCGGTCGTCGGGTGCTGCGCCGTCGCGAGGACGGTGCCGTCAGGCCCGATCGCCGCGGCCTTCGTGAACGTCGACCCGACGTCGACGCAGACGATCGGGGCGGGGCTCATCCGTTGAGCGTGGCGGTGATCGCCGCCGAGGCGCGGGCCGAGGCCTCCTCGACGGTGGCCCGGCCGGTGAGGATGTCCTCGAGCATCGTCTCGAGCACGCCGGCGGCCTGGACGTCGGGCCAGCGCGGGCTGACCGGCATGGCCCGCCCACCCAGCGCCGCCTGGTCGGCCACCTGCAGGAAGGCACTGCCCTCGTGCCCGACGAAGGCGGCCTCCTGGTTGGGAATGACCCCGGAGCGGGCCAGCCGGACCTGCGAGCGCTCACCGGTGAGCAGGCGGATCCACTCGACCGCCAGGCCCGGGTTGGCGCTGCGGGCCGGCACGGCGAGGTCCGAGCCACCCATCGGCACAGGTGCGGACTCCTCGGCTGCCAGGCCCGGGACGGGCACGACGCCGACCTTGCCGCGCATGGCGTCACGGTCCAGTGCGCCGGGCACCCACCACGAGTCGACCATCATCCCGACGCGACCATCCATGAACGCCTCGATGTTGCCCGCGGCGTCGGCGTCCGCCGGGGCCGCGGAGTGGGCCTTGGCCAGGGCCGCGAGCTGCGCCAGGCCGGCCCGGGACTGCGCACCGTCGAGCGTGCCGGCCCAGCTGCCGTCCTCGGCCTGGACCGCGACCTCGCCGCCGTGCCCCCACACGAACGGCATCGCGGCCTGCCAGGCGTGGCCCGGGAACCAGAACGCGGAGTACTCCGGCGGGGCCCCGTTGGCCTCGGCCAGCGCGGCGGCTGCCCGGTCCACCTCGGCCAGCGTGCGCGGGGGCTCCAGGCCAGCGGCGGCGAGCTGGTCGGCGCGGTAGACCAGCACCTGCGTGCCGCCGTAGTACGGCACGCCGTAGCGCCGGCCCGCCCAGGCGCCGGTCGCGCTCAGGCCGGGCAGCATGCCGTCCACCCGGAGCCGCTCGACCTCGCCGGTGAGGTCGGTGAGCAGGCCCTGGTCGGCGTAGCGGGCCGTGAGGTTGTTGCCGATCTCGACGACGTCCGGCGCGGTGTCGGTCTCGAGCGCCGCGGCGAGGAGCTGCTGGATCTCCCCCCACTGCTGGTAGGTGACCCGGACGTCCACGTTGGGGTAGTCGCCGGCGAAGCGCGCGTTCACCTCGTCGACCAGCGACTGGGGCTGGCTGCTGTCCATGAGCCAGACGGTCAGGGCACCGGCGGCCTGCGCCGAGGGCCGCGGCAGGGGCTCCGGCGACGGGTCCTGGTCGGCGCCGCAGGCGGCGAGCGCCAGCACCGCGGCCAGGGCTGCGCCCAGCAGCCCCCGGGATCCCCGCATGGCAGCCGCCTCCCTCCTCGATGCGCCGCGCCAGTATCGCCGATGCCGTGGGCTGGGCAGGGCAGGTTGCGTCCCCCGCGCCGCGGGGGGACCCTAGGGCGCATGTGGCTGACCTCCCGCCGGCTGACGGTGGTGGACCCCGACCGGGCCCTGCCGGGCCGCCCCGACTACGACTTCCCCCTCGCGCGCACCCACGAGGTGCTCGGCACCCCGCTGCTCGAGCCGTTCCCCGCCGGGGTGGTGCGCCTGTACCTGGGCATGGGCTGCTTCTGGGGTGCCGAGAAGCGGCTGTGGGCGCTGCCCGGGGTGTTCACGACCGCCGTGGGCTACCAGGGCGGCACCACCCCGCATCCCACCTACCAGGAGGTGTGCAGCGGGCGCACGGGGCACGCCGAGATGGTGCTGGTCGCCTACGACCCGACCGTGCTGGGCACGGTCGACGTCCTGCGGCTCTTCTGGGAGCACCACGACCCCACCCAGGGCATGCGCCAGGGCAACGACGTGGGCAGCCAGTACCGCAGCGCGCTGTACTGGACCACCCCCGAGCAGCAGGTGCTGGCCGAGCGGACGGCCCGGGCCTACGACGAGGTGCTGCAGGCCGAGGGCTTCGACCCGATCACCACCGAGCTGGCCCCGGCGAGCGAGGACGGCGCGACGCTGCGCCCCTTCTACTACGCCGAGGCCTACCACCAGCAGTACCTCGCGCCCACGAAGAACCCGCACGGCTACGACTGCCACGCCCACACCGGGGTGCTCCTGCCGGACCTCGAGCCGTGAGCGCGCGGCGCCAGTCCGCCCTCTGGGGGGCGGGGCTCGGTGGCGCCTCGGCGGTCGCGGCCGCCCTCGGGGTGGGGGTGCTCGCCGCCCAGGCCCGGATGGCCCGGCGGGCCATCGGGCGGCTGCGCCAGGTGCCGCCCTACCAGGACGGCCGCTTCGGCCCGACCACCGGCACCTCGATCCGCCTGGCGATGCTCGGTGACTCCGCCGCGGCCGGGCTCGGCGCGGACGCCGCCGCGGACACCGTCGGCGGAGTGCTCGTGCGCGGCGTGCTCGCCGCGACCGGCCGGCCGGTGCTCATGACCAACCACGCCGTCGTGGGGGCGCGCTCGGCCGACCTCGACCGCCAGGTGACCCGCGCGCTGAGCCAGCGCCCGCACGTGGCGGTGCTCATCGTGGGCGCCAACGACGTGACGAACCTCGTGCCCCAGCGGGTGGCCGTCGCGCACCTCGTCGCCGCCCTGGCGAGGCTGCGCGAGGCCGGCTGCGAGGTCGTGATCGGGACCTGCCCGGACCTCGGCACGATCCGCCCGGTCGGCCCGCCGCTGCGGACCGTGGCCCGGCGCAGCTCCCGCTCGCTGGCCGCCGCCCAGGGCCGGGCCGCCCGCGCGGCCGGCGCCCGGGCCGTGGACATCCACACCCTGCTCGGCCCGGAGTTCGTGGCCAACGCCGAGACGTTCTTCGCCCCGGACCGGTTCCACCCCTCCGGCCTGGGCTACCGGCGGATCGGCCAGGCCCTGCTGCCCGACGTGCTCGCCGCGCTCGGCGTGGAGCCGGACCTGGGCCGGCGGGCCATCACGGCGGCGCCGACCCCCTCCTGATCCGGCGGTGTCGCCCGCTCACAGGTCGCGGCGCAGGGTGCGCAGGACCTGGACCGCGGCGGCGCAGGCCTGCGCTGCCGCCGGGTCGCCGGCGCGCCGGTCGACCTCCTCGGCGAGGTCCAGGCCGCACACCGCCAGCACGTCCCCGGCAGCGGGATCGGCCAGCGCCGGCAGCGCGCGCCGGGGCCGGTCGGCGAGCTCGGCCGCGGCGTCGGCGAGCTGCTGGGCCAGGGCGAACGCGCGCGCCGCCCGGCTGCCACCGTCGGGCAGCGG
>JALOLK010000013.1 GCA_025456015.1 Candidatus Nanopelagicales bacterium | reverse complement strand
CCGCGCCGACCGGGTCGGCGCCCTGGGCGCCCTCGAGCTGGCCCGCACCCGCGTGCGCGAGCACGACGCGAGCCGCGAGCTGGCCCGCCAGGTGGACCGTGCGGCCGTGGCCGTGGCCGTGGCCAGTGGGGACCGCCGGGCTGCCGCGGTCGCCCTGGAGCGCCTCGGCACCGAGCAGCGCGGCCAGCCGGGGGCGCGCAGCCGCACCGACCGGTCGCTGCTCATGGCCGTGGCCGCCATGAGCGCCAACCGCCCGGAGACCGACGTCCTGCGCCTCATCCGGGCCCAGCGCCCCGTAACACCCCGGGAGGTGGTGGCGGCGCGGCTGCTCATGGCCACCGCCCTGGCCACGACCAGGCGCGCCGAGGCCGCGATGCACCTGCGGACCGCAGCCGACCTGGCCGTGGAGCAGGGCATGCTGCGCGCCCTGGTCGCCACCAGCGAGGAGCTGCTCGTGCTCGCGGCCGCGATCGGCGCGGAGCCCGGCGGTGCCGCGGTGCGCACGCTGCTGGATCGCGCGACCACCTCCCCCGAGCCGCTGCCGGCGCTGCCGGCCCTCTCCGCCGGCGAGCGCGAGCTGCTGCGCCTGCTGGCCGATGCGCCGGCCAATCGGGAGCTCGCCGCCCAGCTCGGCATCTCGGTGAACACGCTGAAGACGCGACTGCGCCGGCTCTACGCGAAGCTCGGGGTGCACGACCGGGCCGGGGCCCTGGCGGCCGTGGGCCACGAGGCCTGACGCTCAGCCACGCCCTCCCGGGCACGACGGCTCGGACCGCCCCGAACGGCGGCGCAGGACGGCCTGGCCGTCGGCGAGGCCGGCATCGATCGCCGGCCGCGCGGCCGGGTCGGCGAGCAGGGCGGCCAGGCCGCCGTCGCCGATGCCGAGCAGGGCCAGGCGCGCGCGCAGCACCGGGTCCGCCGGCCAGTCCGGCATGAGCGGGGCCATGACGTCGAGCACGTGCAGGAACCGGGCATCGAGCGGGCGGCGGATGTCCACGGTGGCCAGGTCCGCCAGGGGCGGGCCCGGCGGGGGGATGCGGGCCCGGGCCGGGGCAGGCGCCAGGCGCAGGCTGGCAAGGGCCCCCTGGGCCAGCCCCGCCGACGTCGCCCCCAACGGGCTCACCCGCACGCGCAGCAGCCCCACCGCCGTCGGGCACGCCAGCACGGGCAGCCCTGACTCGGCGGGCGGGGCCTGGCCCGGACCGATGACGAGCACCGCCTGACCGCCGAGGCCCGGGCCTGCCGGCCCGCGGCCTGCTGGTGCGGGACCCCGCAGGCCGCCCGCGAGGTCGAGCAGGCCGACGGTGAGCGAGACCGCGGGATCGGGGTCGGGCAGGGCCAGCACGATGGGCTCGCGGCGCAGGTCCAGCCAGCCCCACGCCGTCCCGGCCGCCCGTTCGGCGGCCCCCCCGGGCTGGTCCGGCGGCTCGTGCCACAGCGTGTTGAGCGGTGCCCGGAAGTCGCTCGTGAGCCGGTCCAGCGCGGTGCGGACCAACCAGCGGTGCAGCCGCACGGTCGCAGCGCCGACGACGACGGCGTCACGGGCCGCGCGTCGCAGGTCGCTCACATCGGCAGCGTCGTGCCGCCCGGTCGCGCCGTGCTCGCCGGGTGACGCCCCCGGGTCACCCGGGGCGTGGCGGCAGCCCCGTGGGATCGGTGCTGCCGGACGGCACGTCGGCCGGCCTGGGGCTGCCGATCCGGCCGTCCCGGGAGCGAGGCTGGGAGGCCCCGGCGACCTCCGCCGGCGGGGCCGTCCGGCTGACCCACGCGCCGTAGCGCTGCGACCAGGGGTCGGCGCTCAGCCCGTGGGCCACGACGCTGCCGAGCACCGTGAGCGTCATCGTGCTGAGCACCAGGTCGAGGTTGGGGTCGGGCTCCAGGGTCTCGACGGCGATGAGGGCGAAGACCACCGAGGCCAGGCCACGGGGGCCGAACCACCCGACGAACAGGATGGTCCGTCGATGGAACCCCGTCCCCGCCATGGCCAGCGCGACCGGCAGCATCCGGACCACGGTGAGCGCGAGCACCGCGAAGAGGACCTCGCGCGGGCCGATCGCACCCCAGACGACCCGGGCCGCGCCGTACCCGAAGACCAGCCACACCGCGTAGCCCAGGGGGTCGGCGACGGCCTCGGCCAGCTGCAGGGCGGACTGCTCCTGCTCGATCCACCGGGCCGCCCCGGCGAAGCAGGTCCCGCTCACGAACGCGGCCACGAAGCCGTTCCCGCCGGTCAGCAGCGCGATCGCGTAGGCGAGCAGGGGCAGCAGCAGCACGGCCAGGGCCCGGCCGTGCGCCCCGCTGCTCCCGCGCACCCGCGACCAGCCCAGCAGGCTCCCCCCGAGCAGTCCCACGCCCGCGCCCAGGACGGCCCCGAGCGCGAGCTCGGCCACCCCGGCGGCGAGCGAGACGCCGACCCGCAGCCCCTCGGTGGTCGCGATCGCCGTGATCGCCAGCAGCACGATGGGCGTGACGAGGCCGTCGTTGAGCCCGCTCTCCACGTTGAGCAGCCGGCGCACCCGCACCGGCACGACCGGGTTGAGCACCGTGGCGGCGCCCAGCCCGGCGTCGGTGGGGGCCAGCGCGGCGGCCAGCAGCAGGGCGAACATGACCGGCAGCTCGGGCAGCAGCCATCGGGCGGCCAGCCAGCCCAGCAGGATGGTCAGGGGCAGCCCGAGCAGCAGCAGGCGCAGCATGACCACCCGGTCGCGCTCGATCTCCCGCGGGCGCACCTGGGCCGCGTCGTGGAACAGCAGCAGCACGAGGGTGAGCTCGGCCACGACCTTGATGCCCACCCACCGGGCCTCCTCGCCGGGCGGGACCACGGCGGCCAGCAGTGCACCGGCGCCGACGAACGCGATGGGGGCGGTGACGTGGGCCCGGCGCAGCACGCGCGCCACCAGAACGAAGCCGATGACCAGCACCGCGAACCCGATGAACGCCACCAGCTCGATGCGCTCGGTGGGGCCCGGCTCGGTCGAGGCCAGGATCACCAGGGGCACGCGGCCGAGCCTGCCACGGCGCATGCGCCCGACGGGGGTCGGGCGCACGGCGTGAGGGGTGGGCTCAGCCGTCCCGGTGGTCGCGGGCGTTGCCCTCCTCGCCGGCGCCGCCGCTCACCTGGCCGAGGTCGGCGTGCTGCTGGTCGTCCGCGGGCGGCGGGATCACCTGGTCGGTGGCCGGGGCTCGGCCGTCGGCCCGCGAGGGCGTCACCGGCTCGGGGTCAGGGGCTCGACGCTGGTCCATCGGGGCTGCTCCTGGTGGGGGCGCACTGGCCCGGAGGTGGCCCCGGGTGCCGGCCGGACGGGAGTCGCGGGCAGGACAGCCGGCACCCGGGGTCGTCGGGGCGCCGCGAGGGGCGCGGCGGCGGTGGACGCCTCAGTCGATCGAGATGGCCTGGAGGAGGTCGCCGACCGGGCGGTCGGGCAGGGCGCGGGCGACGTCGGCCAGCGCCACGATGCCGACCATGTCGTGACCGTCGATGACGGGCAGGCGTCGTACCTGGTGCTCGCCCATCGTCCTGAGGATCTCCTCGGCGTCGTCGTCGGCACCGATCGTCACGGGCTTGCCCTCGGCGATCGCGCCGGCCGTGACCTCCCGCGGGTCCAGGCCCTCGGCGATCACCTTGATGACGATGTCGCGGTCGGTGACGACGCCCTTGAGCCGGTTGTCCTCGCCGCAGATGGGCAACGAGCCGACGTCCCGGGAGGCCATGAGCTTGGCGGCGCTGACGAGGTCGTCGTGCTCGTGCACGCACTGCGCGTCGGGCGTCATGATCTCGCGAGCGGTGGTCATGGGCGGCTCCTCCTCGTCGCAGATGGCGTGCCATCGGCCTGTACCCGGGTCCCCGGGCCGCATACCTTGGGCCCCGGGGCGGCCTGCGCGCCGGCTGGGGCTCGTGTCACGGCCAGACGGCGGCGGCCATCCGGTCGAGCAGCTCGTTGCGCACCTGCTGCGTGCCGGCCGCCCGGTCGCGCAGCTGCCAGTTGCGGGTGATCCGGATGCCCGGTTGCCAGCAGACCTCGGCCAGACCGGCCATCCGGTCGATCCGGCGCGGCCCCGCGAAGGCGTTGGCGAGCAGCTCGAGGTGGCCCAGCAGCTGGCGACGCTCGTGCACCGTCGGCCCGCCCTCGGAGGAGAACCGCGAGCGCGGCTCGGTGCCCCGGCCGCGGAACCGCCCCACGAACTCGACGAGGGCCTCGTGCCAGGGGTCGATCTGCCCGGAGGGGTCGGGGGTGAGGGCCGGGACCGCGCCATGGTCGGGTGGCATGGGTCGCAGGCGACGCTGGATGGCGTGCCCGCGCAGGCCACTGACCGCGCAGGTGCAGGTGAGCTGGCCGGGGCCCTCAGCGCAGGTGCCGGTGTGCAGCAACGCGGTGAGGTCCTCGAGCAGGTGCGGGCTGCGCCGGGATGCGCGCCACTCGTGCCACTGGTCGAGCTCCACGCCGCGGGCGTGGGCCGCGCGGGGGAACAGCTCCTCCGTGGCGTCCCTGGGCATGCCGCCGGCCACCGGGCCGACGACGACGCCGAGCAGCGGGCCCAGCAGGTGCTGGGGGCAGCCGGCACCACGGGGCGGGGCACCGAGCTCCAGTCCGCGGGCGAGGAACGCGAACGTGCTCAGGACCGGCGAGACCTGCACGGCCAGCCAGGCCCGCGCCGCCCGCCGCAGCGGGTCCGGCCCGGCGGACGCCGGCTGCTGCCCGTCGTGGTCAGGCCCCGGGATCCGGGCGCTGCGGACGCCGCCCACGAGGTCCCCGCCGCGGGCCGGCGCGTCGGGCAGCGGGAGCACCCGGGCACGCGACTGCTGCGTGGGGATCGCCGGGATCCGGCGCATCGTGATCGGCGCCGGCGGGGCCACCCCGGGCAGCCGGCTGGCCTCGGGCAGGCCGGGCAGCCGCAGCCCTGGCGTGCCGGGGGCCGGCATCCCCAGGCCGCTCGGCGATCGGGTTGGCTCACGTCGGGTCCGGTCCTGCGAACGCACTCCCATGCCTGCGGCACTACCCGACCCCGGACGATCCATCCCGCTGACGGGGTCAACCGTCCCGGCGGACGATCCAGGATTCGTCCAGGGCGCGCCAGCTGCGGCACCGGTGGCACAGCGCGCCGACCGCCAGCACCGGTCCGCACGCCACGTAGAGGTCGTGCTGGACGAACCCGCCCACCAGCTGGCCGCAGTCGAAGCACGGCACGTCGTCGGGCCACGTGTCAGCGAGCCGGGCGTAGCAGCGCTGGCAGGCCAGGATGCCCCGGGCGGCGTCGAGCACCAGCGGGCAGGGCGCGCGGTCGAAGCTCGGGACCGTCGCGTGCGGGCAGGTCAGCCCGCTCGACGGGTCCTGCCGCGCGAGATGGGCGACGAGCCGCTCGACCGTGCGCAGGGTCGTGTCCCCGGCCCGGCTCCAGCGCTGCCGGTCCGGCGCGACGTCGCCCAGCGCGGCCATCACCTCGCGCTGGGCGGCGCCGAGCTGGTCCCATCGGGCGGTCTCGGCAGGCGCCCCGGCCTCACCGGCAGCCATGGGTCACGGCCGGTTCGCCCTGCGGATCACGTCACGGACACGGTCGAACACCATGAGCGGCGGGCCGGCGACCATGTTCGCCAGGCCGGTCTCGCCGACCGCGGGGTGCGGCCGGGTCGGGGCCAGCGCCTCGGCCGCGGTCCACAGGCGGGCCAGCGCCTCGAGGTGCTCCGTGGTGAGCGCCGCGCGCAGGGCGGGCAGTTCCTCGCGCTCCTCGGCCTCGGCGTGCGCGAGCACGTCGACGGCCAGGTCGGCGAACCGGTCCTCGAACTCGGGGTGCCCCACGCCCAGGTCGTGCAGCGAGGCCAGCGCGCGCTTGGCCTCGCCCTCCTCGGCGAGCCGCTCCCGGACCATCGCGTCGGCGTCGGTGAGGCGCTCCTGGGCCAGCGGGTGGATGAGCTCCTCCTCGACGGCCTCGTGGACCGCCAGCATCCGGACCAGGTCGTCGAAGCGTGCCTGGCGCTCGTCGCCGGTCGTGCCCATGACGGCGTCGACCTGCTCGCGGATCGCCGCGTGCCGCTCGAGGATGACGTCGACGACGTCGCGGCCCTCGGGCTGGTCCTGGCCCATCAGCTCGTCCATGGGTGCCGCGGGGTCGTCGCGCTGTTCCGGCTCCGGCTCGGGGTGCTCCCGTTCCGGCTGGGGGTGACCGGGCTGGGCCTGCTCGGCGCCCGGCCCGGGCTGCGGCTGGCCCCCGGGCTCGGAGATCGCGCCGAGCACCTCGCCGACGAGGCGATCCGGCAGGGCGCGTGCCACGTCGGCGAGCGCGACGAGGCCGACCACCTGGTCGCCCTCGAGCACCGGCAGCCGGCGCACGCGGCGCTGTGCCATGACGGCGAGCACGTCCTCGACGTCGTCGCCGACCCGGGCCACCGCCGGCTCGCCGCCGACGATCGTGCCCACGGTCGTGGTCGCGGCGTCCTGGTCGCGCGCCAGGACCTTGACGACGATGTCGCGGTCGGTCACCACGCCCAGCACCCGCTCGTCGCTGCCCAGGACCGGCAGGCTGCCCACGTCGAGGTCGGCCAGCAGCCGCGCCGCGTCCGCGACGGTGCGGTCCTCGGTCACGGTCACGGCGAAGTCGGTCATGATGTCGCGCACGGTCGTCACGGTCGCACTCCTCGCCTGTGGGGTCGGCTGCTGCGCCACTACCCGCGGGAGGAGCGGGCATCCCGGGCCGCACTGGCCGCGTGCACCGCGCGCTCGCACGCCTCGGCGCACAGCCGGCAGTGCTCGTGCATCGGGGCGTGCCGCAGGCACTCCTCCTGGCACGCGCGAGCCGCCTGTCCGGCGGCCTCGAGGACCGCGGACGCCGCCACGGAGTCACCGCCGGCCTGCCGCGCGAGCACGCGGACCGCGGCGGCGCACAGGTCCGCGCAGTCGAGGTTGAGCCGGATGCACCGGCGCAGGGGCACGACGTCGGGCTCGGCCAGGCAGGCGTCGGCGCACGCGGTGCACGCCTCGGCGCAGGCCAGGAGCACGTCGATCGTCCTGGCCAGCTCGCCGGGATCGGAGGCGGCGTGGGCGGGGTTGCTGCGCAGCATGGCGGCGGTGACGGACATGGATCCTCCTGTGGTCGAAGGGCGTGGCGCGGCCTCGGACATGCGCGCGTGTACCCGCCGGTGCTGGCCGGATACCCGCTGTCCGCGTCGGCCGCCACGGCGGTCTCCGGCGATCCCCGATCCGGTATCGCGGTGCCCCGGTGGGGCAGTGGTGGGCATGGATCCCAGTACGTCGAGCGCGCCCGGAACGAGCACGGCCGGCGGTGCCCAGGGCGTGCCCCCCCACGCCCTCAGCGACGAGGACCTCGTCCGGGAGCTCGACCAGCTGCACCGCACCCGCGCGGACACGCTGCGGCACGGCTCGGACTCGGCGCTGGCCACGCACGAGGTCCGCACGGAGGCGCTGGAGGCCGAGTACGTGCGGCGATGGCCGGACCGCGACGTCGACCCCGCGCGCACCCGTGCCGGCCGACGCGCGGAGCACGGCGCACCTGCGGGGACCGACACCAGCCCAGCGTCCGAGGAGTCGCCATGAAGCCCCTGGAGTGGATCGGCTACAAGGCCAAGCTGATCGGCCTCGGGCTGTTCGGCCCGCCGCGGCTGGACGACGAGCACGACCCGATCGTGCAGCTCAAGGAGGAGCACGGTCAGCCGACGGACACCGACGGCACCCACGAGGGCGGCTGAACGGGTCCGTTCCGCCAGTCGCGAAGCCCGGTGGCTAGAGGCTGAACCAGGTGCTCGGCTCGCTGCGCCGCGCCACCTCGCTGAGCAGGCAGTCCACCGAGCAGAACACGAGCCGCTGGGTCCCCCAGGCCACCTCGAGGAAGCCGTGCACCTCGGGCTCGCGCGACCAGGTGTCGCACGACTCGCGGTCGCACGCCGCCGCGTTGCGGGTCAGTCGGTGCACCTCGGCCACGGGGTGGGCGTACCCGCGCCGGGCTGCGACATACGCCGCACAGGGACACCCCGCACCCGCCCGGCGATCGCGGGGCGGCCAGCCGCCGGTCCGGGCCGGCCTCACGGCGCCAGCACGGTCTGCCCACCACCGGCGGCCTTCGCCCGGTACATGGACAGGTCCGCCCGGTTCACGGCCGCGTCGCTGAGGTCGTCCGGGCGGACCAGCGCCAGCCCGATGCTCAGGGTGACCTCCACCGCGCGGTCCCCCACGGCGATGGGCCGGTGGACGCACCGGTGCAGCTGGTCGGCCACGCCCTCCGCGTCCTCCGCGGCACGCACCGCCGTGAGCAGCGCGATGAACTCGTCGCCGCCGAACCGGGCCACCAGGTCGTCGGCGCGCAGCGAGGCACCGATGCGCCGGCCGATCTCGGCGAGCACCTGGTCGCCCACGGCGTGGCCCAGCGAGTCGTTCACCGCCTTGAAGTCGTCCACGTCGATGAAGAGCACGGCCAGGCCGGTCCCGGCCCGCCCGGGGTGGCCCACGATCGGGGCGGCCGCGGTCCAGAACCCGTCGCGGTTGAGCAGCCCGGTCAGCCCGTCGTGGGTGGCCAGGTGCTGCATCCGCTCGCGCGCGCCGCGCGCCTCGGAGACGTCGACGTAGTGCGAGACGAACCGCTGCGCCGCGCCGCGCTCGTCGGTGAGCAGGCCCATGGCGTGCAGCGTCCAGGCCCGGGACCCGTCCGCGCGCAGCAGCCGCCGCTCGGCGGCGTGCGACTCGAGCAGGCCCGAGGCGACCTGGTCGCGGGCGACGAGGTCCGCACCACGGTCCTCGGGCTCGAGCACGTCGTGCACGTGCCGGTCGAGCAGCCACTCGGCGGGTCGGTCGAGCATCTGGCACAGGGCGGGGTTCACCTCGAGGAAACGTCCGTCGAGGCCCTCGAGCGCCATGCCCACCGGCGAGGAGGAGAACGTCAGCCGCATGCGCCGTTCGCCCTCGGCGCGGGACCGCTCGGCCCGCCGCAGCTCGGTCACGTCGGTGGCCACCGACGCCCCGCCGATCACCGCGCCGGCCTCGTCGCGCACCGGCGCGGTGCGCACCATGTAGCGCCGGCCGTCGGCCAGGCCGTCCATCTCGGTGACGGTCTGCCTGCCGGCCAGCGCGGCACGGTAGAGCGGCTCGAGCCGGGCCCAGCGCTCCGCGGACATGCACTCGGGGGCCGGCCGGCCCTCGTAGGCCCCGACCTCGACGCCGTTGTCGCGCAGCGCGCGGCCGCGGACCAGCACGTACCGCAGGTCGCCGTCGAAGAGCAGCACGGCGGCACCCGGGATCTCGTCGATGCCCCGGGCCAGCAGCTCGTGCGGGCCCGGGCCCGCCACGCTCACCGGCGTTCCCGCAGCCAGGTCGCGGCCACGTCGGGCGGCATGCCCGGCGCGTAGCGGAAGCCCTGGACGACGTCGCAGCCGACGCTGGCCAGGAACGTGACCTGCTCCTCGGTCTGCACCCCCTCGGCGACGCTGGTCAGGCCCAGCGAGCCGATGAGCGCCACCATCGAGCCGACCAGCGCGCTGGATCGCTCGTCGTCGCCGATCGCGCCGACGAACGAGGCGTCGATCTTGGCCGTGTGCAGGGGGAACGCGCGCAGGTTCACCACCGAGGAGTACCCCGATCCGAAGTCGTCCAGGGCGAACCGGACCCCCTCGCGCTGGAGGTCCTCCATGACCCGGATGCTCGTGTCGCGCTGGCGCAGCGCCTGGTGCTCGGTGATCTCCAGCTCGAGGCGCTCCGCGGGCCAGTCGAAGCCGCCGAGCAGGGCGAGCAGCCGTTCGGCGAACCCGGGCTGGGAGAAGTGCCGGCCGCTGACGTTCACGGCCAGGGCGTCGAGGAGCAGGCCCTCGTCGCGCCACCGGGTCACCTGGGCGACCGCCTCGTGCAGGGCCCACCAGCCGATCGGCACGATGCGCCCGGTCGACTCGGCGACCGGCACGAACTCGGCGGGGCGTGGGTCCCCGAGGCCCTCGACGTGCCAGCGCAGCAGGGCCTCCACGCCGACGACCGAGCCATCGGCCAGGCCCACCTGGGGCTGGTAGTGCAGCTGGAACTCGTGGCGGTGCAGCGCCCCGCGCAGCGCGTTGCCCAGGGTGAGCCGACGGTGCCGGCGGGCCGCCACGCCCGGGTCGAAGAAGCGCCACGTGTCCCGGCCGCCGCGCTTGCCCTCCCCCATCGCGGCATCCGCGCAGCGGACGAGCTCGCGGGCGACCCGGGCATCGGTCGGGTAGCAGGCCACCCCGATCGACACGGTCACCATGACGCGGTCCCCGCTGAGCTCGAACGGCTCGCGCAGGCACCGGCCGAGCTCGGCGGCGACCTCGGCGGCCTCGGCCCGGCCAGCGGCGGGCACGACCACCACGAACTCATCGGAGGCGTACCGGCGCACGCTGGTCCCGGACGGCGTGGTGGCACGCACGCGATCGGCGACGGCCAGCAGCAGCTGGTCGCCGACGTCGTGCCCGAGCGTGTCGTTGACCTCCTTGAAGTCGTCGACGTCGAGGTAGAGCACCGCCACTTCCGCGCCGTCGGGGTGCGCCGAGGCGATGGCAGCCTCCACCTGGCCCTCGACGAGCGTGCGGCTGGGCACCGGGCTCAGGGGGTCGTCCATGGGCCGCCGGTCCGCGGTGACGTCCACGTGCGTGACGACGGCACCCGTATCGCCGTAGGGCACCACGAGCAGCACGAACCAGCGCACGCCCTGCGGGGTGGGGCACGGGTACTCCAGGGAGAAGTCCGTGCGCTCGCGCTGCAGCACCGAGCGCACGCCCGTGGCCGCCCTGACGGCTGTCTCGCCGAACGGCAGGCCGTCGTCGCGGCACGCCGCCAGGTAGTCCACGCCGGGCCCGGTCGCGCGCAGCTCGGGGTCCCCGCTGGCGCGCGCGAACTGCCGCCAGGCCTCGTTGACCAGCGTGATCCTGCCGTCGGCGGCGAGCACGGCGACGTGGGCGGCCAGGCCGTCCAGGACGTCCTGGATCCCCCCGACACCTGGGCTGCTCGACATCGCTGCCTCCTCCCCCTGCGCGTGGCCCCGGGTCAGCTGCAGGCCACGCAGGCCGGCTCGAAGGGCCGCACCCGCAGCCGGCCCAGCGGGATCGGGTTGCCGCACCGCGCACAGGTGCCGTAGGTGCCCTGGTCCATCCGGGCCAGGGCGGCGTCGATCTTGGCGATGATCGTGCTGGCGTCCTCGAGCAGGTACTCCGCGTTCGTGCTCACCTCGCGCATCGAGGGGTCCACGAGCAGCTTGTTCGCGGTGAGGTCGTCCAGCGCGGCCCGCGCTCGGCGCAGGTCGGCCTCGTTCTCCTCGCGCAGGCGCAGCAGCGTGGAGCGCAGCTCGGCGAGCTCCTGGTCGGACGGGGTCTGGGTGTGCAGCGACACGGGAGGCCTCCTGCGGACGAGGGGGTGCCGGACCAGCGGCCGGCACCGCGGGACGGATCAGCGGCTGCCGGCTCGGTGCGGCGCCTGCCGGCCGCAGCCGGGAGCGACCGCACCGCCCATGCGGTGGCGGTGGCGTCCCTCGGCCCAGGCCATGCCGGCACAGTACGTCGGCGACCGGGCACCAGCCAGCGACGAACGTCCCGGGTGCTGGGGATCCGCCGGTTCGACCCCCCCACGTCACCGTTGGCGGACGTGAGGGCGCCGCGGGGTCTGGGGCACGGCGGGCGGGGTAGGTCCGCAGCATGGAACTCGTGCTGTGGATCCTCGCCGTGGTGCTCGTCGTCGCAGGCATCGTCGCCCTGCTGCGCTCCCAGGTCCTCTGGGGCATCGTGCTCATCGTCCTGGGCCTGCTCGTGGGCCCCGGCGGCGTCAGCGTGTTCACATGATCGGCTCGGCCACCCGGCACCCGGTCCGGGCGAGCATCCCCTCACCCGGTCCGGCACCGGTGCCCCCGACCCCGCCGATCCCGCCGGGGCCCCCGGACCCGAGCCGGCCGGGGCCCATCCCGGTCCCGCCCGTGCCCGTGGACCCCCCGCCGCCGGACCCGGGACGGCCCGACCCGACGACCCGGTTCGCCTGGAGCCCGCTCAGCTGGCGCTGAGCGCGGCGAGCAGAGCCTCCAGCGGTATTGACGCGAACCGCACCTCGCTGTCGGAGGCGCCGTAGGGCAGCACCAGTTGGCCGTGGTGCACCAGGCCCCCGCACGAGTACACGACGTGCGGCACGTAACCGACCTGCTCGGTGCCCTCAGCCTCGAGCAGCGGTCGCGCCAGCCGGCCGATGACCTGGCTCGGGTCCTCGCGGTCGAGCAGGATCGCGCTGATGGCGTAGCGCCGCATCGGCCCCACCCCGTGGGTGAGGACCAGCCACCCCGCGTCGGTCTCGATCGGCGGCCCGCAGTTGCCCGACTGGATGAGGCTCCACATGCGGTCGGGGGCATCCAGGGTGACGTCGGCCTCCCAGCGCACGAGGTCCTGCGCCACGGCCAGGGAGGTGCTCTCGCGGTCCCACCGCGACAGGGCGAGCTCGCGACCCCCGACCGGCCGGGGGAACAGCGCCATCCCCTTGTTGCGCGCCGCGGTCCCGGCCAGCTGGCTCATGTGGAAGGTGATGAAGTCGTCGGTCATGAGCAGGTGCGGCTCGACCCGGTCGCCACTGAACGCCGTGTACGTGCCGCGGAAGTCGCGGCGACCGTCGGCGTCGGCGTACGCGGTCAGGCGCAGGTCCTCCATGCCGTGGCTCTCGGCGGGACCCACCGGGTGGATCACGCGCTCGTCGAGCGCGGAGTCGGCGGGGAACTCCACCGAGTAGCTGCTGGCCGCCATCCACTCGAAGCGCTCGATGACGCTGAGCACGCCCCCCCGGGTCAGCGCCTGGCGGCGCACGGAGGCGAGCACCTCGTGCAGCGTGTCCACGTCGAAGGCGTCCGGCAGCCGGTCGAAGATGAACTCCGCGCTCTCACCATCGGGCCGGCGGCTGCCGTAGTGCTGCACGAAGACGTCCTTGTGGTACCGGGTGGGGATCGCCTCGGGCAGCACCGTGCGCGTCCCCGGGTCGTCGAGGACCACCTGACCCTCCGGGCCCACCATGCCCGTGCGGAACTCGATGCTCGAGACGTGCCCCTCCCCCACCGCGCGCACGCTCATGACGAACCGCAGCCAGCCCGGGGGACAGTCGGACTGCTCCGGGTGGGCCACCATCGAGGGGTTGAACAGGGCCGCGGTCTCGACCGCGAACTCCATCGTGAAGCAGGCAGCCGCGAGCAGCCGGCGCTCCACGCTGAGCTCGGTGGGGTCGTCGAAGCGCGGGGCGATCTGGGCGAACCGCGCCTGCAGCATGCCGAGGAAGTCGTGGTGCCGGGGCGCGTAGCGGGCCACGATCCCGGCGAGCTCGGCACGGACGTCCTCCTCGGGCATCGCCAGCAGCCGGCGCATCACCGGATCGGCGCGGGAGTCACCACGGATGAGCAGCTCCCGCCCGGGGATGAACAGCTTCGTGATGACACGCCGCGGGTCGGGCCGCAGCACGACGTCGTGCCGCGTCACCAGCGAGCGGGGATCCTCGCCTCGGGCGAGGCGCGTGCGCGCACTCGGGGCAGGACCTGCGGCAGGCGACCCGTGGACCGGAGGGGTCATGCCCGGACCCGGGCGAACCGCGCGGCCAGCTGCAGCGTGGCCAGCGCGGCCAGTGTCGACTCCGCCCCCTGGTTCGGATTGGGCCCGACCGCGGTGAGGCCGTCGCAGCCCCCGCCGGTGGCCGGGTCGTAGAGCGGCACGCCGACGTCGTTGCGGCCCAGGAACCACTCGGCGGCGAGCACGACCACGTCGCCCCAGCTGCGGTCACCGGTGATGGCGTGCGCGCGCGCCGCGGCCTCGGCGAGGCTGGCGACCTCGATCGGCTGCTGGTCGAACGCCGGCAGTGGCTCCCCCGGCGCCCAGCCGCGGGAGGGCACGGGGCTCAGGTGGCCGGCGGGGGTCTGCAGGGCGACCAGCCACTCGAGCTGGGCCAGGCCGCGGCGCACCTCGGCCTGGTCGCCGAGTGCGGCGCCGATGGCCAGGTGCGCCTCGGGGATCAGGGCGTTGGCGTAGGTGAGCCGTGGCTCGGGCCAGCGCTGCATGCCCCGCACGCCGCTGGAGCCGGTCAGGGCCGTGCGCGCCTCCAGCAGCAGGCCCAGGAGCGGGCGGTCCCCGGGCGCGGCCGCGAGGGCGTCGGCGGCCCCCACCGCGGCGTGGGCCATCGTCCGGCGCCAGGGCGAGCGCTGCTCGGCGGCCCGGTGCAGCGCGCCCAGCGCGAGCGTGCGCATGCCGCCGTCGCACCACGGGCTGGCCACCACCTGGCCCAGGCCCCACACGGCTCGGCCCCAGTGGTCACCGAGCCCCGGGCGGTCCCCCCAGACGCCGGCGTCGGTCCGACGGTTGCGCATGCGGCCGTCGCGCTGCGTGGCCTCGAGGGTGTAGTCCAGGGCGATCCGGGCCAGGCGGAGCACCTCGGCACCAGGCTCGTGCACCCGCGCGCACACGCCCAGCAGGCGGCCGTTGTCGTCGAGGCAGAACCCGTGCGCGCGTCGCGGCTGGTTGCCACGCGCGTGCTCGTACAGCCCCCGGGGGGTGCTCATGGCGACGAGGTGGTCGAACGTGGGGTCGACGGTGGAGGCGTCCATCAGGCCACCGACGCCTGACGCGCCTCGTGCGGTGCCAGGGCGATCTCGACCAGCCGCGCGGTGACCGCGGACCAATGCTGGCTGGGCGCGAGCTCCCGGGCTCGGTGGGCCAGCTGCTCGGCCAGCCCGGGCTCGGTGAGCAGCCGGCGCAGCGCCGCGCCCATCGCCACGGGGTCGCGCTGCGGCACGAGCAGCCCGGCGCCGTCGGCGAGCAGCTCACGGGCGTGCGGGAACGCGGTGGAGACCACCGGGCGCCCAGCCACCACGGCCTCGGTGAGCACCCCGGAGGTGACCTGGTCGCGGGAGTCGTAGGGCAGCAGCACGACGTCGGCGCCGCGGACGATGCGGCGCAGCGCCTCCCCGTCGTAGTAGGTGTCGTCGAACTCGACCATCCGGGCCACGCGCAGGGCCCGGGCCCGGATGCGCAGCCGGTCGCGGTAGGCCTCGCCCTCCCGCTCGCGCACCCGCGGGTGGGTCTGGCCCACCACCCGGTAGCGCGGCATCGGGTCGAGATCGCGCAGGTCGGCCAGGGCCTCCATGGCCCACTCGATCCCCTTGCCCGGGCCGATGAGGCCCCAGGTGAGCACGACCGGGTGCGGGCCACGCGGGGGGTCGCCGGGCTCCGCGTCGTTCGGCAGGGCACCGTGCGGGATCACCTGCACGGCGTCCGGATCCGCGCTGGGCCACTGCGCGAGGAGGCGGTCCCGAGCGGTGGCGGTCATGGTGACCAGCGCCGAGGAGTGGCGGATCACGCCGTCGAGCACATGGTGCTGGTGTGGCGTGGGGTCGGCCAGGACCGTGTGCAGGATGGTGACGACCGGCACGCGGACGCCGGCCAGGACGTCCAGGACATCGGCGCCGTCGCGGCCGCCGAAGATGCCGTACTCGTGCTGCACCACGACCACGTCGTAGCTGTTGAGCACGGTGGCGGCCGCGCGCGTGGCGCCCCGCAGCCCCGTCTCGAGCTGGTGCACCACCGGCGTCGGCGGGTGGCGCAGGGGCGTGTCGACGATGCTGACCACGCCGACCTGAACGTCGCCGCGCACCCGCAGCTCCTCGACCTGGGAACGGCTGAACGTCGCAAGGCCGCACTGGGTGGGTGGGTACGTCGAGAGCAGCGCGATCCGCACGGGCCTACCTCCGCAGTCAGGGGCGATCTCGGCCGTGGGCCACTACCCGGCGATTCACGATCCAGACGCGCCGATCTGTGGATCACTGCGGCCGACACGGACGCCGGCGCCATCACCCGCTCGGGGCCCGCGCCGGGACCCGGCACCCCTCGCCACGGGTCGTCCCCCGTCTGCCGGACAGCCCACGGGGTACCCGGGATCCGTGGGCGAGGGGCACGTCTTCGTGCTGCAGGGCGACCCTGCCCAGCTCGCCACGGACGCCACCCTCGCCTGTCCACCCCCGGCCGAGGAGGTCACGCAGGCCGAGCTCACCGACACCTGGGCGCAGGCCCTGGGCGAGGCCGCCGCGCGGGCGGCACGGGCCCCGGGCCATGGCCGGGAACGCGCCCTGCTCGCGCTGGCCCTGCCCGAGGGCTCCGTCGGCGGCGACCGGGTCGCGGTGCTCGAGGCCGGGCTGGCCGCGGCCGCGCGGACGTGTGCCGGGGAGGGGACGCCGGACGTCGTGGTGCTGGCCGAGCAGCGCGCCGACTACGCCGCCCTGCAGCTGCTCCGCAGCCGCGCCGCCGGCCCCGTCGGGCCCGAGACCCGCCGCCTGGCCGAGCTCGCGCGGGCCGGTCGGCTGGTCGCCTTCCTCGGGGCGGGCGTCAGCCGCGCCGCCGGCGTCCCGGGCTGGCAGGAGCTCATCGCGGCCCTCGCCCGCCGGGCGGGCCTGGACGACGCCGAGTGCGAGCGGCTGCTGGGCCTGCGGCCGTGGGACGCCGCGGAGATCATCGCCGGGCGGCTGGACGTGCCCACCGGCGAGGCGATCGAGCGCGAGCTCGGCGCCCCCGGCGGCCAGCACTCCATCACCCACGGCCTCATCGCGAGCCTGCGCCTGCCCGGGGTCATCACGACCAACTGGGACGACCGCTACGAGCGGGCCGCGCGGGTCCCCACGGCCGGCACGCTGCGGGTGCTCCCCCGCGACCTGACCGACGGATCGGGCCCCTGGCTGCTGAAGCTGCACGGCGACCTGGCCGACCCGGACTCCATCGTGCTCACCCGCGACGACTCGCTGGACTTCGACGCCAACCGCGTCCCGCTGGCCTCGGTGCTGCAGTCGCACATGCTCACCCACCACCTGCTGCTGCTGGGGTACTCGCTCTCCGACGACTCGTTCGTGCGGCTGGCCCGGCAGGTGCGCGCGCTGCACGGCGCCCGCAGCGGCGACGGGCCGCAGACGCCCGCGGTGGGCACCGTGCTCACCCTGCAGGACGACCCGCTCATTGCCGAGCTCTGGACGGGCACGTTCGCCTTCGTCTCCGGGCACGGGGCGACCGGCGGGCAGCGCAGCGGCGACCCGGCCGACGACCGGCCCGACCACGACGGACGCGGCGAGGACGAGCCCCCGCCCCGGGCCCGCCACGCCCGCGCCGCCCGCGCGCTCGAGCTGCTGCTCGACGACCTCGCGCGGCTCGCCGCCGACGACGCCCCCTTCGTCCTGGACACCGCCTACCGCCGCCTGCTCGAGGCCGGCCGGTCCGGCCCGCTGCTCGGGCCGCTGCAGGCGCTGCGGGAGGCCCACCGGCAGGTCCGGCGCGGCGCGGCCACCGGGGACGTCGAGGAGCAGCCCGACCCGGTGGCCGATGCCGTGGCCCGCCTGCTCGAGGCCCTGGGCGAGCCGACGACGGACTAGGCCAGCCGCAGGTCGGCGTGTGGCCCGGACTGGGCCGACGCCGGACGGGCGCGGCCCTGCGCCTGCCACGCGCGCAGGGCGGCGACCCGCTCGCGCGAGGACTGCGACAGCGGGATGGTCTCCTCGATGGCCGCGGCGAGGTCGGCCGTCGTCAGCTCGCGGCCGTGGCCGAACGCGCGGAACAGGGCGTCGGTGACCGCCTGCTCGAGCTCGGCGCCCACGTGGCCGGCGGACAGCCGGGCGAGCAGGGCCAGGTCGAAGGCCTGCGGGTCGCGGCCGCGGCGGCGCAGCTGCACCCGCAGGATCTCGGCGCGCTCGGCGCCGTTGGGCAGGTCGAGGAAGAAGACCTCGTCGAAGCGGCCGCGGCGCAGCAGCTCCGGCGGCACCCGGGTCACGTCGTTGGCCGTGGCCACGACGAAGACCGGCGCGGGTCGCTCCTGCATCCAGGTGAGCACGGTGCCGAGCACGCGCAGGGAGGTGCCGCCGTCCTGGTCGCCGTGGGCCAGCACCTTCTCGACCTCGTCGATCCACACCACGCTGGGCGCCACCGCCTCGGCCACGCGCAGCGCCCGCCGCGTGCGGTACTCGGTCTCCCCGAGCTTGGAGTCGAACAGGCTGCCCATGTCCAGGCGCAGCACCGGCAGCTGCCACATCCGGCCGACCATCCGGGCGGTCAGGCTCTTGCCCGAGCCCGGGATGCCGACCAGCGCCAGGCCCTTCGGGGTCGGCAGGCCGAAGGCAGCGGCCTGCGGCCCGAACGCGTCGCGCCGCAACGCCAGCCACTCCTTGAGGTGCTCCAGGCCGCCCACCTCGATCTCGCCGTCCTGGGTGTCGACGAACTCCAGTCCCGGCGTGGCCCGCACGACGGCACGCTTCTCGGCCAGCACGGCGGTGATGTCGGCCTCGTCGAGCACCTGGTCGCGGACCATGGCACGGGCGAAGGCGCGCTGGGCCTGGCCGGCCGTCAGGCCCAGGGCCGCACGCGCCATCCGATCCCGCCCGGCGTCGTCGAGGGCCACCCGGACCCCGGGGGTCACCGAGACCAGGTGGTCGAGCAGCACCCGCATGGCCGCGAGGTCGGGCAGCGGCAGGTGGACCACGACCGCCTCGTCGGCGAGCTCACGGGGCACCTCGGGCGTGGGGCTGATGGCCACCAGCGTCGAGCGGGTCATGCTCAGGCGATGCGCCAGCGAGCGCACCTTGCGCCGCACGGCCGGGACGCGGTCCCACGACTCGTGCAGGTCGCTGACCGCGTAGACGTCGGGGCGCCGGGCATGGTGGGTCGCCTGCTCGCCGATCCGGTCCAGGGCCGACTCCACAGTGGCGGCCTCGGGCAGCTTGCGCCCGTCCAGCGAGCGCATGCGCCCGGCCGGGTCCCAGACCACGAGGTCGGCCTCCGGGTCGAGGTCGGCGCGCACCTGGTCGAGCACCGCCAGGGCGCGCTGCTCCTCCACCGTCACCAGCACGATGAGCGTGGCCCGCGCGCGCAGGTGCAGCAGCAGCTCGTCGTGGATCCCCGCGTGCCCGGGCGCGGCCACCGGTTGCGCCCGCCACCTGATCCCCATGGCCCCTCCCTACCCGGGGCCTCGGCCGGCAGACCGCGCGGCCGCACCGGGAGCCTGCGGTCAGGAGGCCAGGCGGCCGCTGAGCGAGTCACGCAGCCGGTCGACCAGGCCCACGCCCGGCCCGACCAGCTTGTGGAACAGCTCGCTGTTCGGCGCGTTCGGGTGCGCCCGGGTCGGCGCCAGGGTCTCGATGCGCTGCACCTTCTCGACCAGCTCGACCAGCTCGGCCTCGGGTGCCGCGGCGCGCAGCGCCGGGAACTGCTGGGCCTCCTCCTCGGCGATGTGGTGGGCCAGCGTGGTCTGCAGCTCGAGGGTCACCTCGTCGAACGCCGGGTCGTCGGGCTCGAGGCCCTCGAGCTCCTTGAGGATGTGCTCGAGCTCGTCGTGCTCCTCCATGTCGTGCTCGACGGCTTCGGGGCCGTTCGGCAGGTAGTCGCGCACGACGGGGTAGACGTAGGCCTCCTCGGCCACGGAGTGGCGCACGAGCTGGGCGATGATCTGGTCGGCGAGCTCGCGCCGCTGGGTCAGGTCCGTGGCTGCCCGCAGCTCCTTGAGCAGCGCCTCCACCTCGCGGTGCTCGCTCATGAGCACGTCGAGCACGTCCTGGCTGCGTCCGGGGGTCGTGGTCATGGCGTGGTCCTTCGGCTCGGGATGGGTCGCCGGCCGCGGCGCGGCGGTGGCCCGGGCGCCGTGTGGCGCCGGCACCGTTCCCCTGCCCGGATCGGCCCGCGCCATACCTGCGCCCTGGGGGGCGCCGCTCGACAGCGCCGCATCGGGGCCCGCCCGTCGGGTAGTGGCCCCTCCGGACCAGGAGGCCCCGATGACCATGCTGCGCACGTCCCAGCAGGAGCGTCACGAGACGCCGAGCCAGCGGGCCGACCGCAACTACGTCGAGCTCGTCCAGGAGCTGCGCGTGGCGCAGACCGGCGTGCAGATCCTCTTCGCGTTCCTGCTCTCGCTGTCGTTCCTCGACACGTTCCCGCGCGACGACCCCGCCTTCGACGGCGTCCTCACGGCGGCCCTGCTCGGGTCCGCCGGCGCCGCGCTGTGCTTCATGGCCCCGGTCGTGGCCCACCGCCTGCACTTCCGCACCGGCCGCAAGGAGCGGCTCGTCTGGGTGGGGCACTGGATGGTCCTGCACGGGTCGCTGCTGCTCGTGCTGGCCATGGACCTCTCGGTGTGGCTGGTCCTGGCGGCGGTGTGGTCCAAGGCCGTCGCGACCGCCACCGCCGTGGCCCTGCCGGTGGTCGCGCTCGTGCTGTGGGTGGGCCTGCCCTGGCTGCTCATCCGGCGCGACGAGCGCGGGGAGCGCGACGAGCCCGGCGCCGAGCCAGCCGCCGACCGCGGATCGGCCCTGCACGCGGGGACCGGGTAGCCGATGGCCGCTCGGCTGCGCCGCGCCGATCCGAACCGACCCGGCTGGACCCGCCGGCGGGCCGGGCGCGGCTGGACGTACTGCGACGCGTCCGGCACCCGGCTCACCGGCGCCGACGCGCAGCGCTGCCGGGACCTCGTGATCCCCCCGGCGTGGACCGACGTGTGGATCTGCCCGTGGCCCAACGGGCACCTGCAGGCGGTCGGCACGGACGGGGCCGGCCGGCGCCAGTACCTCTACCACCCCGAGTGGCGGCGCTGGCGCGACGAGCAGAAGTTCGAGCGGGTCCTGGCCTTCGGCCGGGCCCTGCCGGCCGCGCGCGAGCAGGTCGCCGCGCACCTGGCCCTGCCCGACATGCCGCGCGAGCGCGCGCTGGCCACGGGCTTCCGGCTCATGGACCGTGCCGGGCTACGGGTGGGCGGCGAGGCCTACGCCGAGGCCAACGGCACGGTCGGGGTCGCGACGCTGCGCCGGGACCACGTGCGCACCCGCGGGGCGAGCGTGCGGCTGCGCTTCCGCGGCAAGGGCGGCCGTGAGCACGACCTCATCCTGGTCGACGCCGAGCTCAGCGCGGCCGTGCGGGTGCAGCTCTCCCGCCGCTCGGGCGGCCCGGAGCTGCTGGCCTGGCGCGACGGGCGGACCTGGCGCGACATCACCAGTGCCGAGCTCAACGCCTACGTGCGCGAGGTGACCGGCTCCGAGTCCTCGGCCAAGGACTTCCGCACGTGGCAGGGTGCCGTCCGCGCCCTGGCCGCCCTGGCCACGGACGAGGGATCCAGGCCCACGAAGCGGGCGGTGGCCGCCGCGATGCGGGTGGTCTCGGACCACCTGGGCAACACCCCCACCGTCGCGCGGGCCTCCTACGTGCACCCGGTGATCGTGGAGCGCTACCTCAGCGGGGAGCCGCTGCCCACCCCCGAGCTCCCCGAGACCCCCGCGGCCACCGAGCTGGACACCGCCGAGGACGCGCAGTCCGCGCAGGCGCTGCTGCCCCTGGCCGAGGTCGAGGCGTGGGAGGCCGCCCTGCTCGAGCTGCTCGACGAGGCCTGAGCCGCCGGCACGCGCCGGCGCATCCGGCCGGGCCCCCGTACGCCGCGACCCACCCGCGGGCCCCGGACAGCCGTACGGCCCCCCACCGCGAGGGTGGAGGGCCGCACGGGAGTCCCCGGGCAGAGGGACCGTCAGTGGGAGGTGGCCGAGGCCTTCGTCTCCTGGGCAGCGCCCTTGGCCTCCTCGGCGACCGAGGCGGCCGCCTCCTTGGCCTCGGTGCCGACCTCGGTGGCGATCTCCTTGGCCTGCTCGGTGACCGACTGGGCCACGTTGCGCGCACCCTCCATGATGGGCTGGGCCACGTTCGAGCTCAGCTCCGACTCCTTGATGCTCTGCACGGCCTGGCGCTCGCGCTGCGAGACCGGCAGCAGCGAGGACACCAGCCAGCCCACGGCGAAGGCCGCCAGGCCGACCGCGAGCGGGTTGCCCCGGGCGGTGCTCTGGACGCGCTGGCCGGCACCGACGACGGTGTCCTTCGTGCGCGCGACGCCCTCGCCGACCGCCTGCTGCGCCGACGAAACGCCGGACGTGACACCCTCCTGCGCGGTGTGCACCCCCTCCTGCGCGCTCTGCACGCCCTCCTCGGCGCGACCCATGAGGCTCTCCTTCACCTGCTGCATCGACTCCTGCACCTTGCCCACCTTCCGCTTGGCGGTGGCCGTCGGGCTCAGCTTCTCCTGCAGCGCCTCGACGTCCTCGCGCAGCTCAGCGCGGGTCTGCTCGATCTCGCGCTCGATCTCCTCCGGGCTCTGGGTCCCGGCCTCCATCTGGCTCATCACGACCTTCCTCTCACCGCGTCGGGGATCTCCCGGATCGTCTCCTGCGTGCGCTCCGGCACTGGGTTGACCTGCTTGAGCTGCTTGCGCCCCTGGGCGGCGAGCACCGCGCCGATGACCGCCCACACCGCGAACACGATGAGGTAGGCCCAGGCCGGGTCCATCCACGAGCTCAGCAGGTCCACGGCCGCCATCGACAGCATGATCAGCGCCAGCAGCGCCGCCACCCCGGCGGCGGCCAGCATGCCGGCCCCGCGACCGGCCACGGCCAGCTCCTGCTTGGTCTCCGCCCGGGCCAGCGCGACCTCCTGGCGCAGCAGCCTGGTCGTCGACTCGCTCAGGTTGCCCACGAGCTCGCCGAGCGACGCCTGCGACACGTCGACCCGCCGGTTCTCCCCCGGCTGGTCGCGCAGGTCCACCTGCGGACCGAGCGGATCGCCACCCATGCTCACCGCAGCCCCCCGAGGGTGCCGGGCGTGCCCGTGCCGCGGTACGGCTCCTGGTCCGGGGTGCTGATGGGCTCGGTGCCCATCGGCGGGGTGCCGGACGGGTCGGTGCCGTAGGGGTCGGTGCCGTACGCGCCGACCCCGGTGCCGCTCGCGGGAACCGAGGAGCCGTAGCCGCCCACCGGGGCCTCACCGATCGTGCCGGTGCCGGCACCGGCGGCGAAGGTGGTGCTGCTGCCCTGCTGGGCGCTCTCGTCGCGGGCCGCGTCGACCATGCCGCGGGTGAGGCGGCCGACCACCATGCCGGCGATCGCGCTGCCGGCGATGAACACCATCGGCCGTCGGCGGGCGAAGTCGCTCACCGAGTCCACCAGGTCACGGGCCTGGTGCGACTCCAGCCAGGTGGACGCCTCGCGGGTGCGGGTGGCGGCCTCGCTGGCGACCATCGCCACGCGGCCGTCAGCACCCTCGGTGCGCCCGGCAGCCTGGTCGAGCTCGTCGCCGATCTCGCGCAGCAGCTGCACGAGGCGGCCCTTCTGCGACTCGACCTCGCTCGAGACCTGCTGGCCGACCCCGGACACCAGGCCCTTGGTCTGCTCCGTGGCGCTCTGCACCACTGAGATGGCCTGCTCCTTGGCGTCGGTGGCGACGCCCTTGGCCTGCTCCTTGGCCTCCTGCGCGGTGCCCACGGCCCGCTCCTTGGCCTGCTCCACACCACCGCCGCTGCTGCCCTGGCGGGTCCCGAGGGTCGCGTCGGTGACGTCCACCACCTCCACGCCCTGGGCGTCCTGGGGGGTGCTCTGGCTGCTCTCCAGCCGTTCCATGTCGGTCTCCTTCGGTTTGGGTGGATGGCGCCCGTGCCGTGCATCGGCGCCTGCCGGGGGCCTACCCGTGACGTATGGGCGCATACCGGAACGTGCGGGGGGCCAGGCGCGTGATCCGCGCCACGTGGGCGGCCGGACGGCTCAGCCCGGCATGGTCTGGCCGCCCACCGGGGCCAGCACCTCGCCGGAGTAGTACGACGACATCGTGGCGCTGGCGAAGAACACGTACGACGGGGCGATCTCGTCGGGCTCCGCGGGCCGGCCGTAGGGCACGTCGGAGCCGAACGTGGCGGCCTTCTCCTCGTCGAACGTGGCGGGGATCAGCGGGGTCCACACCGGTCCCGGCGCCACCGCGTTCACCCGGATGCCCCGCTCGGTGAGCGCCTGCGACAGCGCGTAGGTGAGCGCGATGAGCGCCCCCTTCGTCGCCGAGTAGTCCAGCAGCCCCGGGCTGCCGCGCAGGCCGGTGATCGACGCGGTGTTGATGATCGCCGAGCCCGGCGGCATGTGCGGCAGCAGGGCCTGGGTGAGGAAGAAGGGGGCCTCGATGTTCACCGCGAACGTGTGGCGCCACTGCTCGCGGGTGACGTCCTCGGGCTTGTCGACCGGCTGCTGGTAGGCGGCGTTGTTCACCAGCACGTCGACCCGGCCGAACTCCTCGACCGTGCGCTGGGCCACGAACCGGACGTGGTCGGGGTCGGCCAGGTCGCCGGGGAAGGCCACGGCGCGCCGGCCGGCCTCGCGGACCAGGGCGCCGGACCGCTCGGCGTCGTCGTGCTCGCTCAGGTAGGTGATCGCGACGTCGGCGCCCTCCTTGGCGAAGGCGACTGCCACGGCGCGGCCGATCCCGGAGTCGCCTCCGGTGACCAGGGCCACCTTGCCCTCGAGCAGGCCGCTGCCGCGGTAGTGGCGCATCTCGTCGCGGGGCTGCTCGGCCATGTCGGCCTCGTGGCCCGGGTAGTCGATGGTCTCGGGCGTGTGGGTCTGCTCGCTCATGCCCCGGGGGTACCCGGGCCGGGGCCGCGCATACAGCCGCGAGCCGGCACCCCACGTCGCCAGACACGCAGCGGGCGTGCTCAGGGCCGGCGGGGCCGCTCCGGGGCAGCCGGGGCGGAGTAGCCTCTTCCGCGGATCGAAGGAGGACGCGTGGAGCCCAGCGGGCTGCGGGAGCGCCGCACGTGGGAGGTCGTCCTGCCCGCCGTCCTGCTGGCGCTCATCGGCGTCGGCGCCTGGCGGGTCACCAACCAGCTCATCCCGAGCCTCGGGGTGATCGTGGTCGGTTCGGCGCTGTTCGTCGGGCCACGGATCGTGGCGGGGCTGGCCGCCGGCGCGATCCTCATCGCGCTCGCCTTCGTCGCCACCTCCGGCGTGGCCGAGATGGGCGTACGGCTGGTGAACGTGGTGCTGGCCAGCGCGTTCGCGGTGACCGCCGCGGTGGTGCTCGACCGCCGCTTCCGCCGCATCGAGTCGATGGGCCACACCGAGGCGGCGATCCTCTCGGCCATCCCCGACGCGGTCCTGCTGCTCGACGGCCACGGCCGGCTCGTCCGCGGCAACGCCGGGCTCTCCCGGCTCGTGCCGGCCGCGACGCCGGGCCAGCCGCTGCACCCCCTGCTGGGCCACGTGCTCGCCGACGGCAGCCCCTGCCCCGGTGACTGCCCGTTGGACGGCCGGTCCGGCCGCGGGCCCGGCGAGGTGGCGGTGGACGGCGAGCGCATCACCGTGGGCGGCCGGCTGGTGCCGGTGGCCTACACCCAGGGCCGCGCCGTCGACGAGGGGATCGTCGTGGTGCTGCGTGACGTGAGCGCCCGGGTCACGGCCGAGGAGGACCGCCGCGTGCTGCTCGAGGAGGCCGCCCGGGGCACCGAGCGCCTGGCCGTGCTGCGCACGCTGGGCGCCCCCGGCACCGGTGAGCTGGTCACCGTCCCGGGCCTGGCCGCCGACGTGTGGAGCACGCCGGGCGACGGGGCCGAGGCGTCGGGCGGGGATCTGCTCGACATCAGCGCGCTGCCCGACGGCCGCGCCCTGCTGCTCATGGTGGACGCCTCGGGTGACGGCCTGGCCTCGCTGCGCGACGCCTGGAAGGTGAGCTACATGTGCCGGGCGCACCTGGCTGCTGGCGCCCCGCTCGGGGAGATGATCGCCCGGGCCGGGCAGGCCATGGTCGGCGCCGACGACAGGCCCGGCCCCGGGCCGGCCGCGACCGTCGCGGGCGTCATCCTCGACGTGGAGACCGGCCACCTGCAGGTCGCGATGGGCGGGCACCCCCCGCCGCTGCTCGTGCGCGCCAACGGCGGCACGGAGTGGCTCGAGGCCCCCGGGCAGGCGCTCGGCGAGCCGGGGGCCGGCTCCCAGGCGGTCGTCTCGAGCACCATGGGCTCCGGCGACACCCTCGTGCTCTACACCGACGGGGCCGTGGACGGCGCCGCCGACGTCATCGAGGGCCTGGGCCTGCTGCGCTCCACGACGGTGGCCCTGCGCACGCTGCCGCTGACGGGGCTGGCGCGCCGGGCCCTGGAGTCCGTGCAGCCGGGCGGGTCAGGCCCGGCTGGCCAGGCCACCCTCGCCCTGGTCCGCCTCGTCCCCGCCGCCTGAGCGACGGTCGCTGAGGCGGCCCGGCCGCCAGACCAGCGCGATCCGCCGACCGAGGCGCACCGCCCGGACCCGGCTCCCCGGGATGCCCCACGGGGTGTCCGACGGGGTCGCCACGGTCATGCTCCACGAGCCGCCGGACTGCGCCAGGCCGGCCAGGGCTCGGCTGACCCCCTCGCTGGTGAGCGAGGGCCACAGCTCCAGCAGGCGCCGGCCGACCCACCCCTGCCCCTCCGGCACGGTCGGCGCCGCGTCCTGGACGACGAAGTCGCGGACGACCCCGTCGGCGCTCGGGATGGTCTCCAGCAGCAGCCAGGGGTCCAGGTGCAGCCGCAGCAGCGTGTTGAGCCAGTCGAGTTCGGGGTCCGCCGCCGAGGCGTTGCGCAGCAGCAACGGGCTGACGCGCTCGATCGTGCGCTGGATGGCCGCGCGACTGGCCTCGTCGAACGACTGCTCGCTGTCCCACATGAGCCCGACGACGCCGACGGTCGTCTCACCGTCCACGACCGGCACCGTGCCGGTCGCGACGAACCTGCTGCGCACGCTCGTCGTGATCCCCGGGAAGTCCCGGTGGCGCTCCTCGCGGGTGCCCCACAGGAACATGCGGCGGTCCATGAGCGAGGCGATGTAGGGGATGTCGCGCGAGGGCGGGATGCTGCGCCACGAGCTGATGAGGTCCCCCGGCACGCCGTGCTGGCCGATCAGCCGCAGCGAGTCGTCGGCCGACGCCCGGTACAGCGTCACCCCGCTCACCGCGTACGGCGAGAGGAGCTCGGCGAGCAGGTGGGCGGCCTCGTCGCCGTGGCTGGTGGACCCGGCCATGGAGTCCACGACGGCCGCCACCACCCCGGCTCGCACATCGGGCTGCTCCTGCAGGGAGCGCCAGCTGCGCGAGGCCGCCGGCGAGGCGGGCAGCCGATCGCGCAGGACGTCCTCGGGCAGGTCGATGGCCAGCGTGTCGTCCCCGGTCGGCACGGCGACGCCGACCACGGTCGCGGCGACCTCCACCAGGCGCACGTTGTGCTCCTGGGACATCGTGCGCAGCCGGTCGAAGGCCTCGTCGAGGCTGATCCGGTGACGCTCCACCAGCACGCCCTTGGCCTGTTCGATGACGGCGCGCATGCGCGCCGCTGAGCGCAGGCCGCGGATCTCGTCGCGCAGCGCCGCGACCGTGTCGGCCAGGCCCGCGTCGCGCGGGCCCGCGTCGCGCGGGCCCGGGGCGCCGCGGGAGGGGTTGTGCGCGTCCACGAGCAACCCCCTCCCGTTGCCGCCTGACCCCGTCAGTTGACGGCTCCAGCGTAGACCGCCAGGGCACTGGCGGACACCTCGCCGCTGGCCACGTCTGCGACATAGCTGGCCTGGTGGGAGCAGGGTCCGGGCACCTTGCCCCCGACCGCGGGCCTGCCGCACACCGGGCAGCGCAGCGTCCAGCCCACGTGCATCCGGTGGCGGTCGCGGGTGATCGGTCCGGCGTTCAGCGCGTTGCCGCACCAGTAGATCGAGACAGTCGGGGTCCCCACCGCGTCGGCGAGGTGGCGGGGCCCGGAGTCGTTGCCCAGCAGCAGGGCCGCCCCCGCGCAGAGGCCGACCAGCGCGGGCATCGCCAGCCGCCCGCCCAGGTCGATGGCCCCCGGGGCACCGGCCGCGACGAGGGCCGCGAGCGGGGCCTCCTCGGCGCTGCCCACCACCACCACCTGGGCCCCGGCGGCCATGAGGTCCGACGCGACTGCCGCGAAGCGCTCGGCGGGCCAGCGCCGGCGCGGGTCGGTGGCACCGGGATGGGCCACGACCCACGGCCGGGTCGGGTCGCCACCCGCGGCCGACAGGGCGCACCCGGCGGCCTCCCGGTCGGCGGGCGTGACGGCCAGGTGGGGTGCCAGCCGCACCGGCCGGGCGCCGAGCAGGGCGACCACCTCGAGGTAGCGCGCCACCTCGTGCTGCCAGTACTCGTAGCGCACGGTGCGGTCCAGCGCCGGGGCGTCCCGGTCGCGCAGGCCCACCGTCGTGCGAGCGCCCAGCGCCAGGGTGAAGGGGTTGCTGTGCCGCCCGCCGCCGTGCAGCTGCAGGGCGACGTCGAAGCGTCGCCGACGCATGTCGGCCAGGAACGCCGCCGTGGCGGCGGGATCCTCGGGGGCGGCCGGGCTGGGCGGGCGCACGCCGTGCACGGGCGGGGCGGCGAGCACCTCGTCGACCGGGCTCGGCCGATCCGCCAGCAGGGCCACGTGCATGGGGGTCCCGAGGAGCACGATGTGGGCCTGCGGGGCCGCCGCGCGCAGGGCGGCCAGGGCGGGCTCGGCGACGAGGAGGTCGCCCATCCCGTTGGCCCGCACGACCGCGATCGACCGTGCCCGCGCGAGCGCGCCGTCGTCCGCCTCCACCCGGTCAGGCACGGCCGGCCCCGACCGGCTTGCCGAGCTGGTCCTCGATCGCCCAGGCGTCCACCAGCCGCTCCGGGATCGTCGTCGGCAGCTCCAGGTGGACCGCCCCGCTGGGCAGCACGCCGGCGCCGCCGAAGCGGCGCATGACGCGCAGCTGGGCCAGCACGTCCTCCCCTGCGTGCCGGGGGGGCAGCCGCTCCCAGAAGCCGAAGCCCCCCACCGCCTCGAGTGCCGCGCGCCGGTACAGCACGCACCCGCCGACCCAGGCGACGCGGTAGGCGACCGGCCGCTGCGGCGTGGCCCCCACCCGGGCCGCGAGGTGGGTCGGGTTCGCGGCGTTGTGCAGCTGGTGGCGCTGCCAGGCCGGCGTCCCAGGCCGGACGTCCTCGGGCTGCACCGGGCCGGCCCACGCCTCGAAGGGCGCCTGCTGGTGGGGGCGATGGTCCCCCGCGTGGCTCAGGCCGGTGACGGCCATGCCGACGAAGCCGCAGCCGTGCTGCGCGAGCTGGCCGGCCATGAGCGGGACGGCCCAGGGCTCGAGCCAGACGTCGTCGTCGAGCATGAGCACGGTCTCGGCAGTGGCGCGCCCGAGCAGGAAGGCGCGCTGCTCGGCGACCCCGCGGCGCACGTCGCGGCGGTGCACCTCGACGGGCACGCCGTGGCCGGCCAGGGTGCGCAGCATCGCCGCGACGAGGGGGTGCTCGGCGACCGGCTGCCCGGACTGGTCGGCGATCACGACCCGGGCGAGTGCTGCGGGTGGCTGGCCGGCCAGGCCGGCCAGCGTCACCGCCAGCGCCCCGGCGCGGTCGAGCGTGGGGACCAGCACGTCGCAGGCCGGCCCGGGGGTGGGCTGGGTCACGAGGCGCGGCTCCCGGGCAGTGCGGCACAGGCGGCGATGACGCCCGAGGTGGAGCGGTCCGGGAGCAGCGGGAGCGCCACGACGCGCCCGCCGAGGTGGCGCACGAGCGTCGCCTCCGGGAGGCGCTCGACGTCGTGGTCCGCACCCTTGACGTACACGTCGGGGCGCAGGGCACCGATGAGGTCCAGCGGGGCATCGCCCGGGAAGGCGACGATGTGGTCCACGGTGCCCAGCGCGGCGATGACCTCGACCCGATCGGCCAGCGGGTTCACGGGCCGTCCGGGGCCCTTGATGGCGGCCACCCCGGCGTCGTCGTTGACGCCGACGACCAGGACGTCGCCGAAGCCGGAGGCGGCCGCCAGGCACGCGACGTGGCCGGCGTGCAGGACGTCGAAGCAGCCGTTCGTGAACACGATGCGCCGCCCGGCACGGCGGTGGGCAGCGGCCACCTGGGCCAGCTCGTCGGGGCCCACCACGCGCCCGGGGCCCACCGGCAGCAGGTCCGCGGCCGCGCAGACGGTGGTGCCCTCCCGACGCACCACCGTGCTCGCCGCAGCCACCGCCAGCTCGGTGGCCGCGGGCAGCGCGCCACCCACCGCCAGGCCCAGGGCCAGGGCGGCGGCCAGCGTGTCCCCGGC
>JALOLK010000086.1 GCA_025456015.1 Candidatus Nanopelagicales bacterium | reverse complement strand
GAGGAGGAGCATGCGGCATCGATCCGACGGCGCTCGATGAGCCCGGCGCAGGCCGGGACGTCGCCAGCGCAGCGGCGCATCCGGACCTTCCACCCGCGGCGCAGCCGTACGACGCCCAGCGCCGCCTCCGCGCTGGCCCGGCTGCTGCCGGCCTGGGGTGTCCAGGCCGACCAGGCGCCGGCCCACCTGGCCGACCTGTTCGACCCCCCGCTGCCGGTCGTGGTGGAGATCGGCTCGGGCATGGGGGAGACCACGCTGGCCATGGCGAGTGCGGATCCCGAGGTGGGCATCGTTGCGGTGGACGTGCACACGCCGGGCATCGGGGCGCTGCTCGCCGGGGCGGAGCGGGCCGGGCTGGCCAACGTACGGGTGTGCGTCGGGGATGCGGTGGAGCTCATGGACCATCTCGCCCCGGCCTCGCTGGCCGGCATCCGCGCGTTCTTCCCCGACCCGTGGCCGAAGGTGCGCCACCACAAGCGCCGGCTCGTCCAGGCGGCCTTCGTCCACCGGGCAGCCGAGCTGCTCGTCCCCGGCGGCACGCTGCACCTGGCCACGGACATCACCGACTACGCCGAGCAGATGCTCGCCGTCACGGCGGCCGAGCCGCTGCTGGTGAACCCGGGCGGCGGGTTCGTGCCACGTCCGGCCTGGCGGCCGGTCACCGGCTACGAGCGCCGGGGCCTGGCCGCCGGCCGCCCCAGCCGAGACCTGCTCCTCGAGCGGCGCTGACCGCGCCCCGGGGGGGCGAGCCGACCTGGTCGCGCGCTCAGCCGCGGTGCGGCATGATCGCGCCCTCCGGGATCACGCCGAACCGCCCGGACTGGTAGTCCTCGATCGCCTGCACGATCTCGGCCCTCGAGCTCATGACGAACGGGCCGTACTGCACCACCGGCTCGCGCAGCGGGGCGCCGCCGAGCAGCAGCACCTCGAGGGTCGGCGATGCGACCGACTGGCCCGGGGCCGCGTCCAGCACGAGATGCTCGCCGGCGCCGAGGACGGCGAGCTGGCCGCCCTCGATCGGGTGCCCCAGCGGCCCGACCGCACCGGTGCCCGACAGGACGTAGGCCAGGGCGTTGAAGTCCGCGCGCCAGGGCAGCTCCAGGCGGGCGCCGGGCGCCAGGGTCGCGTGCACGATCGCGATGGGGGACTGGCTGCGGCCCGGCCCGGTGTGGCCGGCGACCGTGCCCGCCAGCACCCGCACGAGCGCCCCGCCGTCGACGGAGGAGGCCAGGGTGACGTCGGTGCCCTCGAGCGGCTGGTAGGCCGGGGTGAGCCACTTCTTCGCCTTGGGCAGGTTGATCCAGAGCTGGATGCCGTGGAACAGCCCACCGGACATGACCAGCGACTCCGGGGGTGTCTCGATGTGCAGGATGCCGCTGCCGGCGGTCATGTACTGGGTGCCGCCGTTCTCGATGACCCCACCGCCACCGTGTGAGTCCTGGTGCAGGAACGTGCCCTCCATGAGGTAGGTGAACGTCTCGAAGCCGCGGTGCGGGTGCCAGGGCGTGCCCTTGGGCTCGCCCACGCCGTACTCCACCTCGCCCATCTGGTCCATGTGCACGAACGGGTCGAGGTCGGCCATGTCGACCCCGGCGAAGGCCCGGCGGACCGGGAACCCCTCGCCCTCGAACCCGCGCGGGGCCGTGGTGATGGACTTCACGGGCCGCGGCTGCGAGGTGGGGGCCGCCGCCTCGACGCGCGGCAGGGTCATGGTGTCGGCGGTCACGGCAGGCATGGCGGTCTCCTCGAGCTTGATCGTTCAGATTTCAACTACTGACAACGGTACCGGGCTTCGCGGTATTCCGCCAGAGGCGAGCGCGCGTCGGGGGCAGCGCGCCCGGCGCCGGCGACCGGCCCGGGCGAGAATGCCGCCGTGACAGGCGCGGACCCGACGACGGTGGCCGCGGTCTGCGCCTGGTACCTCGCCCACCGCCGGGAGCTGCCGTGGCGGGCCGAGGGCCGTACGCCCTGGGGCGTGCTGGTCAGCGAGGTGATGCTGCAGCAGACGCAGGTCGCGCGGGTCCTGCCGGCCTGGACGGCCTGGCTGCAGCGCTGGCCGACGCCCGCGGCACTGGCCGCCGACGCTCCTGGTGAGGCCGTGCGGCAGTGGGGCCGGCTGGGCTACCCGCGCCGGGCGCTGCGCCTGCACGCGGCGGCCACCGCGATCGTGGAGCGCCACGACGGCGAGGTGCCCGACGACGGACGCGCGTTGCGGGCGCTGCCGGGGGTGGGGGAGTACACCGCAGCGGCGGTGCAGGCCTTCGCGTTCGGGCGGCGCGCGCGGGCCCTGGACACGAACGTGCGACGCGTCCTCGCCCGGCTGGTGGGCGGCGTGGCCCAGCCACCGCCCGCGCTCACGGCAGCTGAACGGGCCCGGGCCGAGGCCCTGCTGCCGACCGACGAGGCAGCCGCCGCGCTCTGGTCGATCGCGGTGATGGAGCTCGGGGCGTTGGTGTGCACGGCGCGTGCGCCGGCCTGCGAGCGGTGCCCGGTGGCCGATGCCTGTGCCTGGGTGCGTGCCGGCAGGCCCCCTGCGAGCGGGCCCGCCCGGCCAGCCCAGCGGTTCGCCGGCACGGACCGCCAGGTGCGCGGGCTGCTCATGGCCGTGCTGCGTGACGCGGCCGAGCCGGTGCCCCCGGATGCCCTGGTCGCCACCTGGGCCGACGGGATCCAGCGCGAGCGAGCCCTCGACGGCCTCGTGGCCGACGGACTGGTGGAACCGCTGCCCGACGGGCGCTTCCGGCTGCCCGTGGCCGCCCCGGCGCGCTGAGCGGCCGGGCCGCTCGTCACGCCAGCGGCAGGTCCACCAGCACCATGTTGTGGTCCGAGGCGCGGAAGGCGTTGTCGATCGTGCCGTCGCCGTTGAAGCGCAGGAACACCTCGTGGCGCAGGGGCGGCACGGTGGCGAACACGTAGTCGATCCGGGTCGTGTTCTGCTTGTAGAAGTAGGGCCGGGGCGGGAAGCCCTTGAACTTCTTCGTGCTCGGCGTGAGGTTCACGGTGCTGTAGTTGGCGTTGATCTTCTCCGGCGCGAGCCATCCATCGAGCAGGCCCACGTTGCGCAGCACCTGCTGGGCGCCGTTGGGCTGCCGGCGGTCATAGGAGTTGAAGTCCCCGCCGATGACCAGCTCGGCCCGGGCCAGTCCGCTGGCGCGGACGAGCTCGGCGGCCCAGGGGTGCAGTCGGTTGGCGATGGCCAGGCGCAGGGCCTCGCCCGTGCCTGTCTTCTGGGTCGGCAGGTGCACGGACACGTAGAGGGTGACCCGGCCGCTGCCGTGCGGGCGCAGGAAGGCCCAGGACGTGGCGCGCTCCTGGATGCCCCCGGCCCAGGTGCCCGCGATGTTGGACTGCCCGGTCATGCCGGCGGGTGCCATGCCGGAAGGGAGCTCGGCAAGCGTCATCCGCTGGGGGTTGAAGAACACGTGCGCCCCCCGGGTGCATCCGGGGTTGCAGTTGTCCACCGCGGTCGAGGCGATCTGGTAGCCGACCGAGCCCATGAGGCCCATGACGTCGTCGATGTGCCGCACGCCCTGCCACTTCTGGGTGTTGGCCTCCTGCACCATGAGCACGTCGGGCCGGGTGGCGTTCACCACGTTCACCAGGGCCTGGCGGCGCACGCCCCAGTGGAAGCCCCTGGTGCGGATCGTCGACTTCGCGACGTTGAAGGTGGCCACGCGCAGGGCGCCTGCGGCAGGGCCGTTGGCACGGGGAGCGGCAGCCGCCACGACGGCGCCGGAGGCAGCCGGTGGCGCGACCGCCCCGGCGGTGGCCGGGGTCGCCACCAGTGCGGCGATGGCGAGGGCCGCTACGGCCAGGCGGGTGCTCTGGATCACGCGTCGCTCTCCTGTCGGATCGGCGCCCGGGCGGGCGCAGGCGTTCAGGGAGGGGATCGGTCGGATCGGGGGTCGCGCTTGAGGCGGCGGCGGACTCGTGACCGGATGGAGTATGCCGAGGCCTGCGCCCGCCACGCTGTGTCAGCGCCTTACCGGCGTGTCGGAGTGCCTGGCCCCGGGCGGACCTGGACGGCCGCGTCGGTCACCTAGGCTTGCCCGGCGGGGCGGTAGCTCAACAGGTCAGAGCAGCGGACTCATAATCCGTCAGGTTCCGGGTTCGAATCCCGGTCGCCCCACACGTCAGAGCTGGCCTACGCAGACCTGAGCGCTGGCACGCCGCCGCGTGACGGGCGGCCCATCTCCTCGTGGATCGTCGGCTCCGCTCGGCGGGCCGAGCGACCGCCAGCCGTGATTGACTCCGCGACACGGCTCTGGCAGTCGGGCAGCGCGGGGATCGATCGACGTGCCACGCACGCCTCCTGGCGCCGGACTGCCTGCACCTGGCGAAGGACCCGCGGGCGGTGTACGAGCCGATCCGGCCGGTCGGGCCGCCACCGGGTGCGCCCAACGTCCTGGTGATCCTCCTCGATGATGTCGGCTTCGGTGCGGCGAGCGTGTTCGGCGGGCCGTGTCGGACCCCCACGGCGGAGCGGTTGGCCGGCAATGGGCTGTCGTACTCCCGGTTCCACACGGCGGCACTGTGCGCGCCGACCCGGCAGGCGCTGCTCACCGGCCGCAACCACCACGCGGTGGGGATGGGGGCGATCACGGAGGTGGCCACGTCGATCCCGGGCTACACCTCGGTTCGGCCGCAGTCGGCGGCACCGTTGGCGGAGGTGTTGCGGCTCAACGGGTATGCGACTGCCCAGTTCGGCAAGTGCCACGAGGTCCCGATGTGGCAGACCAGCCCGGTGGGGCCGTTCGACGCGTGGCCCACCGGCGGTGGCGGGTTCGAGCACTTCTTCGGGTTCCTCGGTGGTGAGACCAACCAGTTCGCGCCCGCCCTGTACGACGGGACGACCCCGATCGAACCGGACCGCACTGCTGACGAGGAGTACCACTTCACCGAGGACATGACCGACCGCGCGATCGCCTGGGTGCGCCAGAAGTCGGCCCTGGCCCCGGATCGGCCGTTCTTCATGTACTTCGCGCCCGGCGCGACCCACGCCCCGCACCACGTCCCGTTGGAGTGGGCCGACAGGTATCGGGGGCAGTTCGACGACGGCTGGGACGCGTTGCGTGAGCGGACGTTCGCCGAGCAGCAGCGTCGGGGCATCGTGCCCCCGGACGCCGAGCTCACCGCCCGGCATGCCGAGATCCCTGCGTGGCAGGACATGCCCGACGAGCTCAAGCCGGTGCTGGCCCGCCAGATGGAGGTCTACGCCGGGTTCCTGGAGCACACCGACCACCACATCGGACGCCTGGTTGATGCCCTCGAGGCGATCCACGTCCTGGACAACACCCTGGTGTTCTACATCCTCGGCGACAACGGGGCGTCGGCCGAGGGCCACATCAACGGCAGCTTCAACGAGTACCTGTTCTTCAACGGGGCCGCCGCGCTGGAGACCCCGGAGTTCCTGGCCTCACGGATCGACCTGCTGGGCACCCCGCAGGCGTACAACCACTTCTCGGTCGGGTGGGCACATGCCATGGACACCCCCTACCAGTGGACCAAGCAGGTGGCCTCCCACTGGGGCGGCACCCGCAACGCGACCGTCGTCCACTGGCCGGCGGGCATCAGCGAACGCGGACAGGTCCGTCACCAGTTCCACCACGTGATCGACATCGCCCCGACCGTGCTCGACGTCGCCGGGCTGCCCCACCCGGATCGGGTGCACGGGGTCGAGCAGGACCCGCTGCACGGGGTGAGCATGCGCTACTCGTTCGACGAGGGGCGTGCGGCCGACCAGCACACGACCCAGTACTTCGAGATCGGGGGCAACCGTGGCATCTATCACCAGGGGTGGACCGCGGTCACCAAGCACGCAACCCCGTGGGTCGCGATGGCCGAGCTGCCCGCCTTCGCCGACGACGTGTGGGAGCTCTACGCCCCCGGTGACTGGACCCAGGCCAGTGACCTCGCAGCCCAGATGCCAGAGAAGCTCGGGGAGCTCCAGGACTTGTTCCTGGCCGAGGCCCGGACGTACAACGTGCTGCCCTTGGACGATCGACGGGTGGAGCGTTTCGATGCCAAGATCGCGGGCCGCCCGGAACTGGTCTCCGGTCGATCGCAGATCCTGTACGGCGGGATGGGCCGGCTCACCGAGTCCTCGGTGATCAACCTCAAGAACGTCTCCCACGCGGTGGCCGCAGATGTCGCGATCCCCGAGGGTGGCGCGTCCGGCGTGATCGTGTCCCAAGGCGGCGCCTTCGGGGGGTGGACCCTCTACCTGCGCGCCGATGGCACGCCCGCGTACTGCTACAACCTGATGGGCATGAGGTCCACCACCGTCGCCGGCTCCCAACCGCTGGCAGCGGGCCGGCGTCGGCTCGTGATGGTGTTCGACTACGACGGCGGCGGCCCCGGCCGCGGCGGCACCGTCACGCTCACGGTCGATGGCCAGACCGCCGCCGAGGGCCGGCTCGAGGCAACCGTGCCCCTGGTGTTCTCCCTCGACGAGACCTGCGACGTCGGACACGACACCGGCTCGCCGGTCAGCGACGACTACCGCGCCGAGGACAGCGCATTCACCGGCACCATCGACAGCGTGCTCCTCGAGATCGCCGAGGGTGCCACCGACTTCAGCCACCTGGTCGACCCCCAACTACGGCTGTCCATGGCGCTGGCCCGCCAGTAGCGCCGGGCCCCGAGGCTCGGCTGGTCCGCTGCGCACACGACCAGTCCGTGACGTCGCCTCGGCGTGCGCGTCGCATACTGCATGCCATGCAGTTCCCGGACCCGGTCGCCGTGCCAGCCCCGTCCATGGCGGCCGTCGCGCCCGCCAGCTCCCCGGTCGCGCCGCCGCGAACCGGGGCGTTCAGCCGCGTGCGGGCACGGTGGCTGCCGCTCTGGGTGCTGCTGGGGATGGTCCCCGCGCTGGCCCTCGGGGCCGTGCTCGGTCCCGCGCTCGGCGAGGCCGCCGTGGACGAGTGGCTGGGCATCCTGCTCTACCTGCCCCTGGTCGCCTGGGTGCTCGTCATGGTGGGCCGGCGCGCCGGCGTCCGGCTGGAGGTGCTGTTCGGCTGGCCGCGCCTGGGCACGTTCTGGTGGGTCGTCGTCGGCATGCTGGTGGTGCAGTTCCTCTTCTCGATCGGTGCCGTGACGCTCACCCAGCTGGTCTTCCCCGGGCTCCGGGATGCCCTGGAAGGGGTGGGGGAGGGCAACCTGCTGCTCGCGATCGTGGGCCTGGTGGTGCTGCCGCCACTGGTGGAGGAGACGGTGTTCCGCGGGGTGCTCATCGAGCGGTTCGCGGTGAAGTGGAGCCTGGCCGTCGGCATCCTCGTCTCGGCCGTCGGGTTCGGCCTGCTGCACGTGGACCCGGTCGGCGCGGGCATGTTCGGCGTCGTCACCGCCCTGCTCTACCTGCGCACGGGCTCGCTCTGGCCGGGGATCCTGATCCACGCCGCCAACAACCTCGTCGCCCTGCTGAGCATGCGGGTGGCCGATCCGACCGCGGTGCCCGAGCCCACCGTGCAGGAGTCCCTGGTCACGGCCGCGGTCTGCCTGGCCCTGAGCCTGCCGTTCCTCGTGTGGTTCATCCGTGCGCACTGGCCGCGCCGCGGCACCTGCTCGCCCTACCAGTGGTACGAGTGGACGCACGGGCTGCCCGAGCGGCACGTGGAGCCGCTGGCCTGGTCGGCCGCCCCCGGGGTGCCGCTGCGGCTCACGGCCACCTCGACGCACCTGGTGCTCGGACCCCCGCACGCGCCCGCCCAGCCCCTCGCCCTGCTCCCGCTCGAGCAGGTGCAGTCGGTGTACCCGAGCGTGGCCCCCGGTGGCGAGCAGGTGGTCGTGCTGCTGCGCGACGGCTCGTGGACGACGCTACAGGCCTGCGGTGGGGCACTGGCCGCCAACGATGCGCTGGCCCGCATCGTCCAGGAACGGGCGGCCTCGGCGGCCGCCCGCCCGTCGCCGCTCGCCTCGCCGCTGCAGGCCCGCTGACCGTCAGCCGTCGACGCGCAGTCGCTCACCGGTCGGGTCGTACATCGGCCGCAGCGAGACCCGCGCCGGGTGCACCGCGTTGCCGACCTGCACGCTCCATGCCCCGGCGTCGAGCCAGGCCCGGTCGATCGGTGCGCCGTCCGGCGAGGCGACCATGGCCAGGCCGACCGCCCCGCCGAGCGTGAACCCGTAGGACGCCGAGCGGACGTAGCCGACCTCGACCCCGTCGCGGCGCACCACCTCGGCGTGGTGCAGCAGCGGCTGCGGATCGGTGAGCAGCACCTGCACCAGCCGCCGGGACGGCGCGCGCCCGGCCAGGGCCTCGCGCTGGGCCAGCAGCGCCTCCCGGCCCAGGAACCCGCCCGGCTTGTCCCAGGCCACCGCGAACCCGAGGCCCGCGGTGATCGGGTCGTCGGTGTTGTCGATGTCGTGGCCGTAGTCCCGGTAGCCCTTCTCCAGCCGCAGGCTGCCCAGCGCCTTGAGCCCGCAGTGCCGCAGGCCCAACGGCTGCCCGGCCCCGAGCAGGGCCTCGTACACGTGCAGCGCCGTCTCCGCCGGCACGAACAGCTCGTACCCGAGCTCGCCCACGTAGGTGATCCGCGTGCACAGCCCCACCGCCATGCCGAGGTCGACCTCCCGGGCCGCGCGGAACGGGAACGTCGCCTCGGCGAGGTCCGCGCTGGTCACCGCCGCCAGCACCTCGCGCGCCCTCGGGCCCTGCACGTTCAGCTGGGCGACCCCGCTCGTGACATCGGCGATCGCCACGCGCAGGTCCCCGACGTGCCGGCGCAACCACCAGTGCACGTGCCGCTGGGCGGTGTCCGAGGCCACCACGAGGAAGCGTTCCTCGGCGAGCTTGGTGACCGTCACGTCGGCCTCGATGGTGCCGCCGGGGTTGCACCACTGCGTGTACGTGATGCATCCGGGCTCGCCGTCCACGGCGTTGGTGCTCAGGCGGTCCAGCAGCGCGCCCGCGTCCGGCCCGGTCACCTCGAACGTCGCCATGAAGGTCATGTCGAACAGGCCGACCCCCTCGCGGACGGCGTGGTGCTCGGCCTCCCAGCGCGTCCAGGAGCTCGGCCGGCCCCACGTGGGCTCGGGCGGCTCGGGCTGCAGCCCGTCCCCCGCGTACCAGTCCGGCGCCTCCCAGCCCGACACCTCCCGGAACCACGCACCCGCCGCGGCCAGCCGGTCGTGCAACGGCGAGCGGCGCACCCCGCGCCCTGAGCGCAGCACGTGCCCGGGCAGGTGGCAGGCGTAGACCTGCCCCAGGCTCTCGGCCGTGCGGGCCGTTCGGTAGCGGGGGGTGGCCTGGTAGGGGTGCAGCCGGGCGGGGTCCACGGCCGTCACGTCGACGTCGGGCCGACCGGTGGAGATCCAGTGCGCCAGCACCCGGCCCCAGCCGCCCCCGGTGAGGATGCCGATCGAGTTCAGCCCGGCGGCGACGAAGTAGCCGCGCACCTCGGGGACCTCCCCGATGATCGGCTGCAGGTCGGGCGTGAAGCTCTCGGGCCCGCAGAAGAAGGTCTGGACGCCCGCGTCGAGGGTGGCGGGCACGCGGCTCATCGCGGCCTGCAGGTAGGGGCCCATGCGCTCCCAGTCCGGTGGGATCGAGCCGAACGAGAACGCCTCCGGGATCGCCCCGACCTGCCAGGGCGCGGCGACGGTCTCGAACAGCCCGACCATCAGGCCGGCGCCCTCGGGGCGGATGTAGGTGAAGCTGCGCGCGTCCTCGAGCACCGGCCAGGCCGGGTCCACCTCGGGCATCGGCCCGGTCACCAGGTAGTAGTGCTCGGCGGCCTGCAGCGGGACCGACACCCCGGAGCGGGCCGCGAGCTGGCGGGCCCACATGCCGGCCGCGTTCACGACCACCTCGCACTCGACGTCGCCGAGCGGGGTGCGCACGCCGGCGACCGCGCCGTCGCGCACGAGGACGTCGCTGACCGGCACCCCCTCGAGGATCCGGACGCCTCGCTGCCGGGCCCCCTTGGCCAGCGCCATCGTGGCGTCCACGGGGTTCACCCGGCCGTCGCCGGGCACGTGGAAGCCCGCGAGCAGGTCGTCGGTGCGCGCCAGGGGCCACAGGGCGGCCACCTCCGCCGGCGAGACCTCGTGGACCTCGACGCCGAGGTGGCGGTTGAACGCGGCCACCCGCCGGTACTCCTCCAGCCGGTCGGCGTCGCTGGCCACCTCGAGCAGCCCCACCGGGCGGAAGCCGGTCGCCTGGCCGGTCTCGGCCTCGAGCCGTGCGTAGAGGTCGCGGGTGTACTGCCGCAGCTCGGTGGAGGTCTGCGACGTGGAGCCGAAGGTGACCATCAGCCCGGCGGCGTGCCAGGTGGTGCCCGAGGTGAGCCGGTCGCGCTCGAGGACCAGCGTGTCCGACCAGCCCAGCTGGCCCAGGTGGTAGGCGATGGAGGTGCCGATGATCCCGGCGCCGATCACCACGACCCTCGCGCGGGCGGGCAGGGAGCCGGTCGTGGGTGCAGCATCGGGGGCCATCCGGCGAGGGTAGCCAGCGACCGGTGGTGCTCGGGGGGTGGCCAAAACCACAGGCGTGTGATTATCCTTCGCGCAAGGGATGGCTCCCTCCGCACGACGAGTCCGCTGGGGAAGGCGAAACTCGCCGGGAACGGAGGTCGGCCATGGCCGTGCATATGGTTGCCGAGCGCCCGGGTCTGACCCGCGGCGTCCTGTTCGTGCACTCCGCGTCGCGGGCGCTCTGCCCCCACCTGGAGTGGGCGGTCAGCGACGTCCTCGGCACGCGGGTGGGCCTGGACTGGCTGCCCCAGCCCGTGCTGCCCGGGCAGGTCCGCGGCGAGGTCTCGTGGCAGGCCAAGCCCGGCACCGCTGCCCGCATCACCTCGGCCCTGCGCCAGTTCACGACCGTGCGCTACGAGGTGGCCGAGGAGCCCAGCCGCGGCGGTGAGGGCGAGCGGTTCGCCGTCACGCCGAACCTGGGGGTCTTCCGCGCGACGATGGGGCCGCACGGCGACGTCATGATCCACGAGGACAGGCTGCGTGCCGTCATGCTCGGCGCGACCGACCCGGCCGACCTGCGCCGCGGCCTGGACCTCATCCTCGGCACCGCGTGGGACGCCGAGCTCGAGCCGTTCCGCCGGGCCGGCGACGGCGTGCCGGTGCGCTGGCTGCACCAGGTGGTGTAGCCGCGGAGGAGACCTCGGGGGAGGAGCCGGTCGGCCCGGGTGGGAGTGATCCCGCCCGGGCCGATCGCTGTCCGGCGCCATGTGCTGGTCACGGCACCTGGGACTCGTACACCGACCCGCCCGGCTGCGAGGACAGCCACGGATCGACGGCCCGGCCATCGGGTACCTGCGAGTCGTAGACCGACCCACCGGGGCGGGACGGCGCCCACGGGTCGCTCACGACCGGGCTCTGGGTGTCGGGGACCGCCCGGGCGCTCAGCGCGAGCTGGGCCAGCGTCGCCACGGCCGCGAGGACGACCAGGGCGATGAGCGCGACGAGGATGGTGCGGGGGCTGGTGCGGGGTGCGGCGTGCTGGGTGGTGCTGGTCATGGTGGGGTCCTCCCTCATCGACGATCCCCGCGGCTCGGGGACCGTGCGTCGAGCCTGCGCAGGCCCGGTGTCACCGAGCCGCCGTGCTGGTAACGGCCCGGTATCAGGGCCGTTGACGGGGTGAGGCGAGGCTGTCCACACTCCGCTCGGAGGTGCTCGCGTGGTCATCCAGCTGCTCGGCCCCACCCAGCTCGAGCCGGCCGGGAGCCTCGGCCCCCGGGACCGCGTCGTGCTCAGCGCCCTCTGCGTCCAGCCCGGCCGAGCGGTCCCCGCCGAGGAGCTGGCCGATGCCCTGTGGGGCGAGTCGCCCCCGCGGACGTGGGCCAAGGTCGTGCAGGGCACGGTCGTGCGGCTGCGCCGCACGCTGGGGGCGGGGGCGATCCAGACCACGCAGGCCGGCTACCGCGTCGTGCTGCCCGAGGGCGAGTTGGACACCGTGGAGTTCGAGCGGCTCGTGGCACGGGGTCGGTCGTTCCTCGCCCTGCACGAGCCCGAGCGCGCCGCGACCACGTTCGCCCGGGCGCTGGCGCTGTGGCGCGGCGAACCCTTCCACGAGCTGGCCGGCTGGGACCCGGCGCGCGCCGAGGCCGCCCGGCTGCTGGAGGTGCGCAGCACCGTCGAGGAGGACCTCGTCGAGGCCCACCTCGCTGCGGGTCGGGCGGACGACGCGGCAGCGCGGGCCGGCCCTCTCGTGGCGCGCGAGCCGTTCCGCGAGCGACGGTGGGCCCTGCTCGCCACCTCGCTGTACCGCAGCGGTCGCCAGGCCGACGCACTCGCCGTGCTGCGTCGGGCCGCGAGGACCCTGCGCGACGAGCTCGGGCTGGACCCCGGGCCGCAGCTGGCCGACCTGGAGCGGCGGATGCTCGCGCAGGACGCGTCCCTCGTCGACGTCCCGAACCGCATCGGGGGGGCGAGCCAGACCTGCCCCTATCGCGGGTTGCGCCCGTTCGACACCGAGGACGCCGACTTCTTCTTCGGCCGGGACCGGGCCGTGGCCGAGGCGATCGCCCGGCTCGACACGTCGCCCCTGCTCGTGGTCGCCGGCCCCTCGGGCTCCGGGAAGTCCTCGCTGGTCCGGGCCGGCCTGCTGCCCCAGCTGGCTCGGCGGGGCAGGGCCGCGGCCGTCCTCACGCCCGGCCCGGATCCGATGGCGGCGCTGCAGGCGGCCATCGCCGGCCTGCCCGATGACGGGGTCCTCGTGGTCGACCAGCTCGAGGAGGCGTTCACCGGCACTGCCGATCGCGAGCACGTCCGGCGGTTCCTCGACCGCGTCGCCGCGTGCGCCGGGCACGGCCGCACGGTGCTGGCCACCGTGCGGGCCGACCACCTCGGCTGGTTGGCCGAGAGCCCCGCCCTGGCCGACCTGGTGGAGCGTGGCCTGCTGCTGCTCACCCCGCTGACCGAGGAGGAGCTGCGGGAGGCCGTGGAGGCCCCAGCCGGTCTGGTCGGCCTGCACCTCGAGGCTGGGCTGGTCGATGTGCTGGTCCGTGACGTGGCCGGGGCGCCCGGAGGCCTGCCGCTGCTCTCCCACGCGCTGGCCGAGACCTGGGAGCATCGCGAGGGCACGGTCATGACGGTCGAGGCGTACCGTGCGACGGGAGGGATCCACTCCGCGATCGCCCAGTCGGCCGAACGGCTCTACGAGTCGCTCGCCCCACCCGATCGGGACGTCCTGCGGTCACTGCTGGAGCGCATGGTGACACCCACCCCGTCCGGCGAGCCGGTCGCCGCGCGCGTGCCGACCCGGGCCCTCGTCGGATCCCCGGAGGTGCCCAGGCTGCTCGACCTGCTCATCCGATCGCGGCTCGTCACGGCCATGGGCGACACCGCGACGATCGCGCACGAGTCCCTGGTCCGTGCGTGGCCCCGGCTGCGCGCCTGGCTCGAGGAGGACGTCGAGGGCCGGCGGATCCTGGCCCACCTGCAGGCGGCCGCCGACAGCTGGGAGGGCCTCGGCCGGCCGGAGGACGAGCTCTACCGTGGCGCCCGCCTGGCGGCCGCACGCGAGTGGCAGGCGCGGGTGCACCCGTTGCTGGCGCCGGGGGAGCAGGCCTTCCTGGCGGCGAGCGCGGCGCGGGCCGACGCGGAGCGACTGCGGGTGGAGGCGGCCCACGCCCACCAGGTGCGGCGCAACCGCCAGCTGGTCGCCGCCCTGCTCGCGGTCGCCGCCCTGCTGGGCGTGTCGGTGCTCGCCGGCACGCAGGCGGGGTTGCGCGGGCGCCAGGCGCAGGCTGCGGCCACCAGGGCTGACGCTGCCGCGCTCGCCGCCAGGGCGGCTCGCCTGGGCTCCACCGCCGTCGCGGAGCCGAACACCGCGCTGTCGCTGCTGCTGGCGCGCCAGGCCGTCGAGATGGCCGACGACCCGGCCACCGAGGGCACCCTGCTCCAGAGCCTGGTGCACGCCGGGGGACTGGTCGGGCTCACGCATCCCGCCACCTCACCGCCCTCGCCGATCACCCGCGACCACGCCTTCACCCCCGACGGCTCGCGGCTGCTCCGGCTCGGCGGCTCCGGGGACATCCACCTGGTCGACACCGGCACCGGTGCGAGCAGGTGGACCACGGCGGGCCGATCGCTGCCGAACGACGGGGATCCCTGGATGCGGCACCCGCTCGGCCTCGTCGACGGGGGTCGGGTCGCGATGGTCTCCGAGCCGGCGCCCGGCAGTGGCGTCCGGGGCGTCCGGGTCCTGGCCGTGAGCACGGCCACCGGTGAGCTGCTCGGCGCCCCCCAGCCGTTGCCCGGCGCGGTGGCCGAGGGCTTCTTCAACCAGGAGCGCCCGCGGATCAGCGCCGACGGTCGAACCCTGGTCTCGGTGCGGCAACGGATGGTCCGCGTGTGGCACCTGCGCGCCGGTCGCTGGGAGCCGCTGCGCCCGCTCCCGCTGCCGGAGCTCGACGGCACGTTCCCGGACCAGGACCTCACCACAGGCGTCACCATGAGCGCGGACGGCACGCGTGCCGCGGTGCAGCTGATCCTGCAGGCGCCGCCGTTCTGGGTCGGGCAGCGGGTGGTGCTCGTGGTCGACACCACGATGCCACGGCTGGAGAGCGCGCTGTCCCCGGACGGTCGCCGCCTGCTCACGGGCGACTTCGCCGACGGGGCCGTGCAGGTCCGCGACGCCGGCACCGGCGCCCCTGCGCTGGCCATCCCGGGGGACTCCCCGGCCAGCGCCCTGGCATGGTCCGCGGACGGCGGCCGGGTCGCCATCGGCCGCATCGACGGCACCCGGGAGGTGTTCACGCTCTCGCCGGTGCGCCGGATCGCACGGTACCGGGGCAGCGAGCTGGTCGTGTCCGTGGGCTTCACCTCGGCTGACGGCCTGGCCGTGCAGGACGTGAGTGGCACGATCGCGCGCTACGACCTGTCCACGCTCGCGCCGGTGATGCGGGCGGTGCCCGCCGGGCGCATCCACGAGGTCGCCGTCACGGACTCGGTCGTC
>JALOLK010000012.1 GCA_025456015.1 Candidatus Nanopelagicales bacterium | reverse complement strand
GGCCGGGGTGCGCCGACGCCGGCTACGGGGCGGTGAAGCCGGCATCTCGGAGCACCTGCCGGCCGGCCTCGCCGAGCACGAGGTCCGCGAACGCGCGGGCCAGCGCGGGCTCGGCGCTGTCGGCGAGCACGGCGATCGGGTACGTGGTGGTGGCGTTGACCGCCTCGGGGATCGCGATGCCCTGCACGGCTGGCCCGGCCGCGGCCACGTCGGTGCGATAGACCACGCCGGCGTCGGCCTGGCCGGTGCTGACCTTGCCCAGCACGCCGGCGACCGAGCCCTCCTCGCTCACCGGCGCCAGGGTGACCCCGGTGCTGGCCTGGATCCGCTGCGCTGCCGCGCCGCACGGCACCTGCGGGGCGCAGACCACGACCGCGGTCCCAGCCCGGCCGAGGTCCTCGAACGCCGCGATGCCGGCGGGGTTGCCGGCGGGCACCGCGATCATCATGGTGTTGCCGGCGAAGGGGCGGGCCGGTCCGGCGAGCAGGCCGTCGTCCGCGAGCCGGGCCATGCTGGCGTCGTCGGCAGTGGCCACGACGTCGGCTGGCGCACCCTGCTGCACCTGGGCCACGAGGTCGGCCGATCCGGCGAAGCCCAGTCGGACGGTCGTGCCCGGGTTCGCGGCCTCGAACTGCTCGCCCAGCTCGGTGAAGGCCGACTGCAGCGACGCGGCGGCCAGCACCGTGAGCCCCCGTCCGGCGGCGTCAGCGGCCTCGTCCGCGCCTGGCGAGCAGGCCGTCAGGGTCGCGACCACCACGGCCCCGAGGACGCCGGCGGCACGGCGGCGCACAGCCCCCCGGCGCCCGGACGGGCGGCTCACGGGGGCGGCCCGGCCGCAGCGGGCACCTCGACGATGACGTTCGTCGACTTCACCACCGCGACGGCCAGCGAGCCGAGCTCCAGGCCCAGCTCGCCCACCGCCTCGGTGCTCATCAGGGACACCACCCGGAAGGGGCCGCACTGCAGCTCCACCTGGGACATCACCGGGTCGGACCGGATCGCCGTCACCAGCCCCACCCACCGGTTGCGCGCGGAGCTGGCGATGGCCGACGGGTCCGCGACCGCGGCCGCCTGGGAGCGCAGGTGCATCGCCAGCTCGTACCCGTCGATGGCCTGGCGACCGGCGGCATCGCGGGTGGCCGGCAGCGTCCCGGCCTCGACCAGGCGCCGGACGGTGTCGTCGCTGACGCCGAGGAACGCGGCGGCCTCCCGGATACGCAGGTGCGGCATGCTGACACAGTAGCAGGCGCAGACGCGGCATCCTTTGCGCGAATGCTCCGCAGTCGTCGGTTGTTCAGCAGGCTTCCCCCCGGGCACGGGCACGGGGCACGCGTTAGGGTCCCGGGACCATCAACCACGTCAGGAGCCCCATGCACCCGCTCGCCACCACGCTCGGCAAGGCCGAGCGCGACCTGCTCCGCGAGGTCGAGGACAAGCGCCTCGCCAAGCTCGACGAGGATGGCCTCGTCGAGCTGCACGGCCGCATCCGCCGAGCCCGCAACAAGTACGTGGGCCAGTACCGCCGGCAGGGCAGCGCGAAGGTCGCCGCGAAGGGCGGCCGCGGCCTGGCCAAGGAGAGGAACACCCGCAACGCCGGGCGCGCCGAGGTGTTCGAGGACGCGCTCGCGCGGGTCAGCGCGGCCCTGGCCGATGCTGCCGCGGCTCAGGCCGAGGAACTCAAGGCAGCCCGGCTGGCGGCGGCCAACGCCCCAGGCACCTGGCCCGGTTCGGACCAGGCCACGGCGGCCGAGGACATCGACGCCACGGCGCAGGTGCACGACCGCACGCCCACGGGGCCAGGGCGGGAGAAGCGCAACGCCTCCAGCCAGGCCAAGGGCGCCCGCCGGCAGGCCAAGCGCGACAGCAAGGGCCGCTAGCCCAGCATCCGTGCGGCGATCCGGTCGAGCTCCCGGGCTGGGTCCTCGGTGACCCCGGTGTGCACCGGGCCGGGCTGGACGACCGCGCTGCGCGGGGCACTCAACCACCGGAACCGCCGGCCCGGCTCCGCCTGGCCCGCCTGGCCGGGTGCGGTGCCCAGCGCCACGGCGGCGGCCGAGGCCAGGGCCGCGCCGATGGCCTCGAGGTCGGCCTGGGGCCACAGCGCGTGCACGCACGCCAGGTCGGTGCGCACCTGCACCCCGAGGTAGTCGGCCTGCTGGCAGTAGAGCAGCACGGCGCCGTTGACGAACTCGCCACGGTCCACCCGCGGCACCACGCGCAGCACCACGTACTCGAACGGCAGGGCGCTCACGGCCGGCCCCCCTCGTCGGACCGGGGGCGCGGGCCGATCCGCAGCTCGGCGAGCCAGTCCGGCGGGCCCGAGCTCGACCGCTGCGGCACCCGGTGGCCCTGGGCGTCGCGGGCCGCCCCCTGCGCGACGGCCTCGACCAGGGCGGGCTCCCACACGGCGCGGGCGGCCAGCCGAGCGAGCAGGAACCGCCGGTACCCGGCTCGCGCCGCGTCCCCATCGCCGAGGGCGTCGTCGAGCCACTCGTGCGGCACGGCCTGCACCGCGGTGTCGACCAGGCCCTCCCAGTCGACGCGGTCAGCCTCCGAGGCCGCGGCGACCACGTCGGGGGCGCACTCGACGAGGGCGTGGTCGGCCACGGCGTAGGGCGCCGCCGCGGAGCGGGCCACCTGGTCCTCGAGGCCCTCCGGGCGCCAGGCGTGGTGGAACGTCAGGGCGGCGCCATGGTCGATGAGGTGCAGCTGGCGGTGCCAGAGCAGCATGTTGGGGTTGCGCCACGAGCGGTCGCGGTTGCCGACGAGGGCGTCGAACCACACGATCCGTCCGGCCAGCCCCGCGTCCACGGCGGGCATGGGTCCGACGTCCAGCGCCCCGGGCAGGAAGTCGATGCCGAGGTTGAGCCCGGCCGACGCGCGCAGCAGGGCCTGCACCTCCTCGTCGGGCTCGCCGGGAGCCAGCTCGGCGGGCACCTCGACCGGGGCCCACCGCGGCACGGCCAGGCCCAGCCCGTCGGCCAGGACCGCGCAGATCACCTCGGCGACCAGGGCCCGCGGGCCCTGCCCGGCGCCCCGGAACTTCACCACGTAGGTGCCCAGGTCGTCGGCCTCCATGAGCCCGGGCAGGGAGCCCCCTTCGCGCAGGGGGGTGACGTAGCGGGTCGCCCGGACGGGGTGCACGCCGCCAGCGTAGGGCCGCGCGTACCCGCCCAGCCCCGAGCGCGCGCCGTACGCCCCGGCCGCGATCCAATGGGGCCATGGAGGTCATCGGCGTGGTGTTCCAGGGCCGCCAGCGCGAGGGCGACTTCAGCTGGATGATCGAGCAGGCGGCGTACGACGACGCCCTGTTCGTGTTCAACGACAACGAGGGGCAGTTCCGGGCGTTCCGCCGCGATCCGACCGGCGGCGCGGGCTGCTCGGCCGGCGGGGGCAACGCCGCGATCCGGCCGTTCCGCTGCCAGGACCCGCCGCGCGCCGCGGGCATCCCGACCGGCGACCTCGGCGGGTACCCGCAGCTCGACGCGCACGCGCGCGCCGTCATCGACGAGGCCCTCGCCGTGGTCGCCGAGCTGGTGGCCACCGGCCGCTACCGCCGCCTGTTCTACAGCGCCTCCCCCGAGGACCCGGACCTGCTCGGCACCGGCATCTTCGAGGTCGGCCCCGACGTGCGCCGCCACATCGTCGAACGGCTGCGGGCGCTGGGCGACGCGGGCGGCATCAGGCCAGGCGCAGCCGCACCGTGACCTCGTCGCCGGTGTCGACGCCGTTGGCCTCGCGGACCGCGCGCTTGACCGGCAGGACGAAGCAGCCGCTGGCCCTGTCGGGGAACACCGAGGTCTGCCAGGTCGAGCGGCCCAGGTGCACCTCGACCCGCACGGAGCCGAAGCCGGCGCGCGGGCCGCGGCTGTCGGCGAGGTCCTCCAGCGCGGTGGTGACCTCCGGGGGCACGGTCACGAACGTCCACGTGTCCTGGCGCCGGGCGTCCCACTGCCACAGGGCCGCAGTGAACGCCAGCAGCGGCTCCGGCGTGGCCCCGCCCGGCACACGACCACCGCCGCCGCTCCTGTCGCCCGCCACCCGCCGGACCCGGCCCGCCCGCTACTCGCCGGGGTAGCGCACGCCGACCTGCCGGCGCACCTCGTCCATCGTGGCCATCACGTCGAGCGTGTCCTGCCAGGTCATCCGGGCACTCTGGGTGCGGCCCTCGACGACGCACCGGGCCACCTCGGCGGCCTCGAACTGCAGGCCCCCCTCGACGTGGCCGTGGTGGGTCCAGCGCTCGCCGTCGTCACGCACGACGGTGAACGAGGTGGGCCGGTAGAAGTCCGTGGCCAGCTCGATGCGGCCGGCTGAGCCGAAGACGACCGCCGTGGTCGCGGTGCGCGCCCACAGGGTCGTGTGCAGGCTGGCCTGCTGCACCGACCCGAAGCCCAGCGCGATCGAGGCCTGCCCGTCCACGCCGGTCGTCGTCAGCGAGCCGATGGCCGCGATGCGGTCCGGGGCGCCGAGCAGGTCGTGCGCGAAGGCGATCGGGTAGACGCCCAGGTCGAGCAGGGCCCCGCCCGCGAGCTGGGGGTCGTGGAGGCGGTGCGTGGGCGGGTGGTGGCGCATGTTCTGGCCGTGGTCGGCGATGACGCCGACCAGCTCGCCGATCTCGCCCCGGTCGATCACCGCGTGCATCGCGGCGACGTGCGGCAGGAAGCGGGTCCACATCGCCTCCATGCAGAACACGCCGGCCCCCCGGGCGGCCTCGAGGACGGCGCGCGCCTCGGTGCTGTTGCGGGTGAAGGCCTTCTCGATGAGCACGTGCTTGCCCGCGGCGATGGCCAGCAGGGCGTGCTCGTGGTGCTGGGAGTGCGGCGAGGCGACGTAGACCACGTCGACGTCCGGGTCGGCGACCAGGGCCTCGTAGCTGGCGTGCGCCCGCTGCGCCCCGACCGCGGCGGCGAACCGGTCGGCGCGCTCCTGGGAGCGGGAGCCGACGGCGACGACGGTGCTGCGGGTCTCGCGCAGCAGGTCCTCGGTGAACGCGGCGGCGATCCCGCCGGGGCCGAGGATGCCCCAGCGGATCGGTGGTGCGGCCCGCAGGCCCTCGGCGAGATCCATGCGCCTCACCGTAGCCGCACCGGTGCCCGTCGAGGTGCACGGAGCACGCCCGCACGGGCAGCGGTGGCGTCGCTGGCCGCCGCGCAGCGGGTCACGCCAGCGGCGCGGCGACCGTGAACCGCTCCCACACCCGGTGGGCGCCGAGCAGCTGCTGCACCTCGGCGAGCACGGCGAGGGCGTCGTCGCCCACGACCACGCCCGGCGCGGTACCGACCACCGCCGCGAGCGCCTCGGCGCCGGCACCCCACCCGCCGAGGGCCTTGGCGTGGCGGAAGCACTCGAGCACCAGCAGCGACACCCGCGGATCCAGGCCGATGGGGCCGGGCTCGCCGGCCTTGGCGTCCCGGTGCGGCAGCGCATCGGCCGCAGGCACGGGGGCGCCGGCCAGCAGCAGCGCGTCGAACGCGACGGACCGCGCGGTGAGGAACGTGCGCTGCACGGCGGTGCCCTCGGGCAGCAGGCCGCCGGTGGGCGCCACGACGAGCGGCACCATGCCCGCTGCCAGGATCGCGCGGCGCAGCGGCCCGAGCTCGTCCAGCGGGGCGTTCGGGTCCACGACGATGCCCACCAGGCGCCCGTCGACGGGCCAGGTGCCCCCGAGCTGGGACAGCGCGGGACTCGGCAGGGGCTCGGCCAGCGGCTCGCCGGTGGCCTCGGGCACGGGCAGGCCCAGGCCCTGGGCGACCTGCTGGCACAGCACCGGGTCGATCCGCGCCAGCGAGCGCAGCTGCCGCTCGCGGATCGCCTGCTCGTAGCACGTGCCGAGCTCGAAGGTGTAGGCCCGGATGATGTGCTCCTGCTCGACCGGGGTCATGCTGCGCCAGAACAGCCGCGCCTGGCTGAAGTGGTCGTCGAAGGATGCGGGTGACTCGCGCACCTTGCTCGCGGCGGGCACGAGCACTGGGGCCTCGACGAACGCCCCCTCCGTCGCGCCGGCGACGAACGGGCAGCCACCGTCGAGCGTGTTGGGCCGGTACGGCGCGACGCCGACGTGCACCCCGTGCTGGTGGAAGCCGTCGCGCAGCATGTCGTTCACCGGCGCGTGCGGGCGGTTGATCGGGATGTGCGAGAAGTTGGGGCCACCGAGGCGCGTCAGCTGGGTGTCGAGGTACGAGAACAGCCGGGTCTGCAGCAGCGGGTCGTCGGTGACGTCGATGCCCGGCACCAGGTGCCCGACGTGGAAGGCGACCTGCTCGGTCTCGGCGAAGAAGTTCGTCGGGTTGTGGGTCAGCGTCATCCGGCCGATCACCTGCACGGGCGCGAGCTCCTCCGGCACGATCTTCGTGGGATCGAGCAGGTCGATGCCCTCGAAGGTCTGCTCCGGGGTGTCCGGGAACACCTGGATGCCCAGGTCGTACTGGGGGTGGGCACCGGACTCGATGGCGTCGGCGAGGTCGCGTCGGTGGAAGTCGGGGTCGACGCCGGCGGCCAGCTGCGCCTCCTCCCAGGTGAGGCTGTGCACGCCCAGCAGCGGCTTCCAGTGGAACTTCACCAACACCGTGGCACCCTCGGCGTCGATGAGGCGGAAGGTGTGCACCCCGAAGCCCTCCATCATCCGGTAGGAGCGCGGGATGCCCCGGTCGGACATGTTCCAGATCGTGTGGTGCTGGGCCTCGGTGTGCAGCGAGACGAAGTCCCAGAACGTGTCGTGGGCGCTCTGGGCCTGCGGGATCTCGCGGTCCGGGTGCGGCTTGCCGGCGTGGATGACGTCCGGGAACTTGATGCCGTCCTGGATGAAGAACACCGGGATGTTGTTGCCGACCAGGTCGAACGTGCCCTCGGCCGTGTAGAACTTCGTGGCGAAGCCGCGGGTGTCGCGGACCGTGTCAGCCGAGCCGCGCGAGCCCAGCACCGTGGAGAACCGGACGAAGACCGGCGTCTCGGCGCCCTCGGCGAGGAACGCCGCCCGGCACACCGAGGTGGCCGCCCCGTTGGCCACGAAGACCCCGTGCGCCCCGGCGCCACGGGCGTGCACCACCCGCTCGGGGATCCGCTCGTGGTCGAAGTGGGTGATCTTCTCGCGCAGGTGGTGGTCCTGCAGCAGCGTGGGGCCGCGCGTGCCCACCTTCAGGGAGTGGTCGGTGTCGCGCAGCCGCAGGCCCTGGGACGTGGTGAGGAAGGCACCCTGCTGGGAGCGGGCGTCGTCGGGGCCGGTCGCCTCGGCGCCGGTGGCACTGCGCAGCTGGGGGGCGCGCTGGTCCGGCTTGGGCGGCAGGGGGTCGTGCGGGGCGTCCATCGGCTCGAGCGTGGGCGGGGCGCTGCCCGGGGCCCCGGCGATCGGCTGCTCGAGGCCGCGGGCGACCGCCTCGGTCGCCGCGCCGACGGCGTCGGTGGCCGCCTCGGTGGCCGCGCCGACGGCCTGCTTACCGGCCTCGGCGAGGTCCTTCACGAACTTGCCTGGCTTGCTGGTCTCCACGTCGATCCCCTCGCTCCTCGGGCGTTCCGGCTGGATGCTGTCGTTGGCGTGCCCCGGACCCCCGCCTACCCGACGGTGGTCCGGCCATCCGCAGCCGGGCCGGCCACCGTCTGCCCTCGCGGCGTACGGGTAGGTGCCACGTGGAGGTGGTCACCGATGCCGAAGTCCGGTCGCAAGGGCCGCGCCCGTGCCGGGACGCTGCCCAAGCCCGTGGCCCGGTCGGGCAAGAAGGCCCAGCGCACGTTCGCCAAGGCCCACGACGCGGCCCTGGCGCAGTACGGCGACGAGGAGCGCGCCCATCGGGTGGCCTACGCCGCGCTCAAGCACTCCTTCGAGAAGGTGGGCAAGCGCTGGGAGCCCAAGGCCAAGCGCGGACCGTCCGACCCGCAGGCGGAGGGCGGCAAGGACACCGATCGGCCGACTGCCGGCGGGGTGGACGCCAACGCCAGCAAGGCCCACCTCTACGACGTCGCCAAGCGGCTGGACGTGCCGGGACGCTCGACGATGTCGAAGGCCGAGCTGGTCGAGGCCATCCAGAAGGCGAACCGGAAGGCCGACGCCGCAGCGCGCGGCTGAGGCGACCTCGGCCCTGCCCGGGCCCGTCCCGCGTCCGCCGCCCGCCCGATGATCCATTCGGGTTGTGGGCCCAAGAGCCACCACATCCTGCATGGATCATCGGCAGGGGCGGGCAGGGGCTGGCCGGCGTGGGCCGACCCCTGCGCTGCGGCTCACCGGCTGTCCGGGGCAGACTCACGGCCATGACCGATGCCACGCCCGCCACCCCCGTCCAGTCCGGCGACGTCCCGCAGCGCCCGCCCACGCGCCGGCACTCCTGGGCCGAGCCCTACAAGATCAAGATGGTCGAGCCGCTGCGCATGACGACGCGTGCGGAGCGCGAGGCAGCGCTGGCCGAGGCCGGCTGGAACACGTTCCTGCTGCGCAGCCGCGACGTGTACATCGACCTGCTGACCGACTCCGGCACCAACGCCATGAGCCAGGAGCAGTGGGCCGCGCTCATGCTCGGCGACGAGGCGTACGCCGGCAGCGAGAGCTTCTACCGTCTCGAGCGCGCGATCCAGCAGGTGTACGGCTACCCGCTGGTGGTGCCGACCCACCAGGGCCGCGGCGCGGAGCACATCATCAGCCGGGTCCGCATCTCCCCCGGCGACGTCGTGCCGGGGAACATGTACTTCACGACGACCCGGCTGCACCAGGAGCTCGCCGGCGCCTCGTTCGTCGACGTCATCATCGACGAGGCGCACGACCCGACCAGCGAGCATCCCTTCAAGGGCGACGTCGACCTGGCCAAGCTGCGGCACGTCATCGACCAGCACGGCGCCGAGCGCATCCCGTACGTGAGCATCGCCGTGACCGTGAACATGGCCGGCGGGCAGCCGATGAGCCTGGCCAACATCGCTGCCGTGCGCGAGCTGTGCCACGCGCACGGCATCGCGCTGTACTGCGACATCACGCGGATCGCCGAGAACGCGTGGTTCATCCAGCAGCGCGAGCCCGGGTGCGAGGCGCTGTCGGTCCCGGAGATCATCCGGCGCATCTGCGACCTCACCGACGGGGCGTGGATGAGTGCGAAGAAGGACGCGCTGGTGAACATCGGCGGGTTCCTGGCACTGCGCGACGAGGCGGTGTTCGAGGAGGCGCGCAACCTGTGCGTCGTGTACGAGGGCCTGCACACGTACGGCGGGCTGGCGGGCCGCGACCTCGAGGCGATCGCCCAGGGCATCCGCGAGTCGATCGACCAGGCGCACCTCGACGCGCGCATCGGCCAGGTGCACTACCTCGGCGAGCAGCTGCTGCGCGAGGGCGTGCCGCTCGTGCGCCCGCTCGGGGGGCACGCGGTGTTCCTCGACGCGGCGGGCATGCTGGCGCACCTGCCGCAGGAGCACTTCCCCGCCCAGCGCCTGGCCGGGGAGCTGTACCTGCAGGCGGGCGTGCGCACCATGGAGCGCGGCATCGTCTCGGCCGGGCGTGACCCGGCCACCGGCGAGCACCGGCGGCCGAAGCTGGAGCTGGTCCGCATCACGATCCCCCGGCGGGTCTACACGCAGGCGCACATGGACGTGACCGCCGACGCGGTGCTGGCCGTGTGGGACCGGCGGGCGTCGGTGGGCGGCCTGGACATGACGTTCGAGCCGAAGTACCTGCGGTTCTTCCAGGCGCGGTTCACCCCGCGCTGACGCCGTCGGCCCGCCCCCCTTCGGATCCGCTCCCGCGACTCGGATCCTCTCCCGCGACTCCGATCCTCTCCCGTGGCGACGGGAGAGGATCGGCGCGACGGGAGAACCATCGCCGCGGGCGTGGAGATCGCCGCGGGCGTGGACATCGCCGCGGGCCTGGAGGCTGGGCGCTGCGCGCCGGGGCTACGCGTCCGAGGAATGCAGCAGGGCCCGCACCCGCGGGACCACCTCGGTGGCGTACAGCTCGATGGAGCGCAGCAGGCGGCTGTGGGGCAGCGGGCCGTTGGAGTACTTGAGGTCGAAGCGCTGGGCGCCCAGGGCGTGGAGCGTGCCGGCGACCTTGCGCGCCACGGTCTCCGGCGAACCCACGTGCAGCGAGCCCGAGCGCACCTCCTCCAGGTACTGCTCCTTGCTCCGCGGCGGCCAACCGCGCTCCCGCCCGATCCGGCCGAACATGGTGGCGTAGTGCGGCCACAACTCCTCGACCGCCTGCTCGTCGGTGTCGGCGACGTGGCCCGGGGCGTGGATCGACAGGGGCTGGGCCGGCTGCTCGAACTGCTCGAGCGCGCTGCGGTACAGCTCGGCGAACGGGGCGAAGCGCGCCGGGTCCCCACCGATGATCGCCAGCGCCATCGGCAGCCCGAGCCGCGCCGCCCGCACCACCGACTGGGGCGTGCCGCCGACGCCGACCCGCAGGGCGATCCGGCCGCGCTCGGTGCGCGGGTACACCGACTGCCCGGTCAGCGCCGGCCGCGTGCTGCCCGACCAGGTCACTGGCTGCTCGGCGAGCAGCGCGACGAGCAGCGCCAGCTTCTCCTCGAACAGCACGTCGTAGTCCGACAGGTCGTGACCGAACAGCGTGAACGACTCGGTGAAGGAGCCCCGGCCCGCGGTGATCTCGGCGCGACCGCCGGACAGCCCGTCGAGGGTGGCGAACCGCTCGTAGACCCGGACGGGGTCGTCGGTGGACAGCACGGTGACGGCGGTGCCCAGCGTGATGCGCTGCGTGCGGGTGGCGATCCCGGCGAGCACCACGTCCGGCGCCGACACGGCGAAGTCGTCGCGATGGTGCTCCCCGATGCTGACGTGGTCCAGGCCGAGCCGGTCGGCCAGCACGGCCTGCTCGACCAGGTCGCGGATGACCTGGCCGGCCGGCTTGGGCGTGCCGTCGTCGTCGACGGTCATGTCGCCGAAGGTGTCCAGGCCGAAGCTGAGGGGCATGGGAGCACCTTCCGGGGTCGCGGGCCGCTGGGGCAAGGATGACGCGCCCAGCGGGGGCGGCGCCAACGGGCGGGTGACGCGGCAGCGGGCCGCCCGCCCCCCGATCGCGTTCGGTTCCGGAGCGATCGAGGGACCGAGACCCATCGCGATCCGCCAGCGAGTCACCCAGATCGAACGCGATCGCAGGGGGCCCCGCGCGGGCCCCGCGCCGGCCCCGCGCCGCGCGGTGACGGTCATGGCCCAGACTGGGCGCCCGTGAACGGCCCCGACCAGGCCCGCCGGGCCACCGCGACACCGCCGGGGCTGCGCGGCAACGTCGCCTACCGCCGGCTGTTCGTGGCCCGCACGATCAGCAACGTCGGCAACGGCATGGCCCCCATCGCGCTGGCGTTCGGCGTGCTGGCGCTGCCCGAGGGCTCGCCCACCGCCCTGAGCCTGGTCCTGGCCGCCCAGGCCGTCCCCCTGGTCGTGATGCTGCCGCTGGGCGGGGTCATCGCCGATCGCGTGGGCCGAGCCCGCGTGATCGCCGTGTCCGACATCGTGCTCAGCGCCGTCGTCGGGGTGGTGGCCCTGCTGTTCCTGACCGGCACGGTCACCATCCCCGTGCTGGTCGGGCTGTCCGTGGTGATCGGGGTGCTGAACGCCCTGTGGTGGCCGGCGTACGGTGGACTGGTCCCGGACGTGGTGCCCGAGCATCACATCCAACCGGCGAACGCCTACCTCAGCGTGGCCTCGAACGGCGGGCTGATCGCCGGGAACGCCATCGCCGGGCTGCTCGTGGCGGCCGCGGGGTCGGGGGTCGCCATCGCGGTCGACGCGGTGACGTTCCTCGTCGCGGGCCTGCTGGTGCTCACCTTCCGACACCTGTCGGTCCGGCACGACTCCGGCGAGCGCATGCTCGACGACCTGGCCCACGGCTGGCGGGTGTTCGTCTCGTTCCGCTGGGTCGTCGTGATCGTGGCCGCCTTCAGCGTCCTGGTGATGGCCCTGCGCGGGGCCGAGGAGGTCATGGGCCCGGTGCTGGCCCTCGAGGCGTACGGCGGGGCCCGCGGCTGGGCCATCGTGCTGGCCTGCCAGTCCGCGGGGCTGGTCATCGGGGCGGTCCTCGGCGCCCGGATCCGCGTGGCGCGGCCGATGCGCTTCGCGCTGCTGGTGGCGCTGACCCTGCCCGTGTGGTTGGTGAGCCTGGCCCTGGCGGCCCCGCTGCCGGTCGTGTGCCTCGGCTCGTTCGCCTGGGGCCTGTCGATCGAGCTGTTCGCGGTGCTGTGGTTCACCGCGCTGCACCGCAACGTGCCGCGCGAGGCGCTGTCGCGCGTCAGTGCCTACGACGCGATGGGCTCGCTCATGTTCGGCCCGATCGGGCTGGCACTGGCCGGTCCGATCATCACGGTCGCCGGGCTGCAGACCGGCTTCCTGATCGCCGCGGCCCTCACGCTCGTGGCGATCCTCGGCGCCCTGGCCGCGCCGTCGGTGCGCGCCCTGCGCGCCTGAGGTTGCGACAGCCGCACGCGACCGCACGCGGGAGTCCGAGGCTCCGCGCGTGTGTGGCAGTCAGCGTGCCCGGCGCTCGCCGCGCTCCAGCGCAGCCAGCGCGAGGGTGGCGCCGAGCTCCTCGGCGGCAGCGAGGACCGCCGGCTGCGGGTTCCCGATCGTCGAGAGCACTGGCGCGGCCGCGACCCACCCGAGTGCGCCGGTGATCTTCTCGACCGAGCGGATGGCTCCCGTGGTGTCGTCGTTGCCGTGGACCGCCAGCCCGTAGGGCAGGCCGCGGGTGGCGTCCAGGCACGGGTAGTAGATGGTGTCGAAGCAGTGCTTGAGGGCACCGCTCATGGAGCCGATGTTGGCCGGGGTCAGCAGCACCACGGCGTCCGCGGCGAGCACATCGGAGGCCGTGGCCGACAGGGCCGGCTCCACGTCCAGCGCGAGGTCGCCGACCTCGAGCACCTCGGGTTGGCGGACCCCGGCGAGGATGGCCTCGAGGAGCGCGCGGACCGCCGGCGAGGGCGTGTGGTGGACGACGAGCAGCCTGGGCACCGGCATGCCAGCGAGCGTAGCCCCGGCGATCCCGGTGGGCGCGGCGCCGGACACCGGGCGGGTGACCCGGTGGCGACGCCCCCCTCGATCGCGTTCGGTCCCCGAGCGATCCAGGGACCGAGACCGATCGGGATCCGCCCCAGAGTCACCCGAATCGAACGCGATCGCAGGGGGGCAGGGCGGCGGACACGTCGGGCCGCGGCTACAGCGGCGTGCGTCCGGCGGTCCCCACCAGGCCGGCGCGGTACTCCGGCGCGCTGACGCGGGCGAGCTCGGCCTTCGCCGCGGCCACCCGTGCCGGCATGCCGAGGCGCTCGGTCGGCTCCTCGTTGCCCGGCGTCGCGACGAACTTCTCGATCGCGGCCAGGCCGGTGTCGGCCCGCGCCCGGGCCGCCTCCTGCTTGGCGTCGAGGCGCGCGGCGTACCAGTCGGAGGCGAGGACGGCCTCGCGGGTGAACTGCGCCCGGAACTGCGGGGAGTCCAGCCGCCAGCCCTCCTCGGTGACGCCGTCGGCCATGATCTGCAGCACCCCGCGCAGCGGCGGGATCGCCCAGGCGATCGTGCCGTCGTCGATGTAGGCCCTGGCCACCCGCTCGTGCGTGGCGACGATCGTCTCCATCGACGCCGCGTAGAGGGCCGGGTCCTGCAGCTCGGGGGCGAGCATCTCGGCGGAGAGCACCACGTGCGGGTGCAGGAAGATGCGCCCGAGGTACTTCGCGGCGAACCGTGACGTGATCCGGTAGCCCAGCCGGCTGGCGGGCACGACCCGGCCGTCGTGCTCGACGTCGGCCACCCGCTCCAGGCAGCCCTCGGCGACGAGTGCGCGCGCGTCCCGCTCGGCGGCGCTCATGCGGGCGAACACCTCGGGGATGAGCATCGACACGTCGTGGTCCACCCGCACGTGCGGCCCGACGTACCCGGCCGCCGACAGCCACCCGTCGGCCCCAGTGAGGGCGTAGGCCACCAGCGAGGCGTTGAGGTCCACCACCGCTGGCATGGCGTTGAACGGGCCCTTGGTGAGCGCGCCCTCGGAGCCAGCCCCCGTCGTCGAGGGCGACTTGCCCGTCATCGACGAGATGAACTCCATGAACAGCTCGGGCAGCTCCATGTAGTGCAGCGGGTTGTAGGGGCACAGCGCCGGCACGCCGTCCCCGGGCGGGTTGTTGCGCCGCCCGGCGGCCACGACGTCGACCGGCAGCACCAGCGAGGCGTCCAGGGGCAGCCGCCGGACGAGCCGCGCGGCCAGCTGGGCGGTCGCGGTCGGCTTCGGGTTGGCGCGGTCGGGCCGGCGCTGCAGGTACCGCGGGTTCTTCGAGATCGCCCCGTCGACGATGCGCGGGTTCGCCGAGCAGACCACGTAGGTGGGCGCCTGCCCCACCGCCGAGTCCCCGAAGGCCGACAGCATCGAGGCCATCGGCTCGGTGAAGGCGCTGAACGCCACGGCGTCGGCCCGCAGCCCGGCCACGTCCTCGCGGGTCAGCGGCTGCCAGTTGGACAGGAACGTCCCCGGCGTGGCGATGTCGCGCTCCGCCTGCTTGTCGTAGCCGCGGTGGATCGCGTCGTCGGGCCGCTGGAACAGCATGCTCTCGCAGTTCTCGACCAGCTTGTACGAGCGCTGCGGGTCCAGCCCGATCGCCTCGCCGGCGATCACGGTGGTGGCGGTGATGTCGTCCTGGGTCTGCACCTTCGTCGCCGGGGCGAAGTCGTGGCGCAGGCCGAACAGCCGCCACGAGCCGTCCTGGTTGAACCCGACGCGCAGCTGGTGGGCCACGATCTTCTGCCCGTCCAGGCGCAGCGAGTTGCCCTGCCGGCCGTCGATCACCACGACGCTGAAGTGGCTGCGCCAGTCCTCGCCCCACTCGGGGCGGTAGGAGCGCTTCACCACGTACACGAGCTCCTTGATGTGGGCCGGGATCCGGTCCAGCCACGCGTTGTACGCCTCCGAGTACGCGTCGGAGGGGGTGAGCAGCTTGATGACCGAACCGACGCTGCGCTCGGCCGACAGGATGCTGCGGTGGTCGCGGCCGTTGCGGGCGGGATCGGCGTAGCGCTGGGCGAAGTCGTGCTCGAGGATCGCCGCGACCTGGTCCATGTCGAGGTCGAAGTCGGCGACGTAGACCGAGCCGTTGATGAAGGCGTCCGTGATCGCCTTGGAGACCTCGGACTTGCCACCGCCGGAGACGGTCGCCGGCTTGTGCAGCGAGGTGACCTCGGGCGAGGTGCCCGACAGCGTCCACGACCGATGCTCGCCCGGCTGCCGGACCAGCTCCACCCGGTAGCCGTTGGGGCTCAGGTAGGAGGTGCCGGCGCGCAGCGGGATGCTCCCGGCGGGGCCGTCGCCACCCGGCCAGCTGACCCGCATGGTGGCCATCGAGTAGGTGGCACCGGCCGGCACCAGGACCACGTGCGGCGTGGTCGGGTCCAGCGCGTGGCCCTCGGGCTGGGCCTGCAGGTGCGGGTCGCGCGCCAGCACGTCGGCGAGCCGGTAGGCGTCGCCGCACAGGAACTCGGTCCACTCCTGGCCCAGGTCGTAGCTGGGCATCACCAGGGCGCCACCGGCGTGCTCCTCCTCGGCGTTGCCGAAGAGGTTGGCCGAGTAGGAGATCTGGGTCTTGACCTCCTTCTTGCAATACCCGAAGTAGTTGTCCGCGATGAGGGTCACCATGACGCCGCGGGCGTCGCGGGCGCAGATCTTGAACGCCTGGCCGTTGTTGTACGGCTCGTCGGGATCCGACCAGCAGACGCCGTCGCGGCGCTGGCGCTCGGTGGCGTCGTCGACGTGCGGCAGGCCGAGCTCGCGCTTGGTCACCCGGGTCAGGTGCGGGGCCAGGACCACGCAGCCGGTGTGCCCGGTCCACGTCTCGGGCGCCAGCGAGGCGTCGTTCTCGGGCAGGTACGGGTCGCCGCCGTTGCCGAAGATGCTCTCGACGAAGTCGAGGTTGGCCACGAGGCCGCCGGGCACGAAGAACCGGGTCTCCATGCGCTTCTCGCGCACCAGGCCGGGCACCTCGGGGGAGACCAGCGGGCGCAGCAGCAGCGAGACCAGGCACGCCGCGGGCTCGGGCTGGTTGGCCGAGTAGGGCAGCACCTGGTCGATCGCCGGGGGCTCGAAGGCCAGGGCCACCAGCCGGGCGAACGCCAGGCGCGGCACCTCGATCTTGTCGTCGGGCACGGGCAGGCCGCCGTCGGCGATGTGGAACACCCCGGCGGTGGTGCGCCGGTCCTTGGCCGGGTTGTGCAGCACGCCGTTGGCCAGGCGGTAGCTGGCCAGCAGGGGCGAGGTGAACTCGTCGCCGTCGAAGGGCAGCGACAGCGCGCGCGCCAGGCCCGGCTCGTCGAGGACGAGGGTGCGCCGCGGCAGCGCCGGGGCCTCGCCGGTGTCGGCGAGGTAGTCGTCGAGGAAGGCCTGGATGCGGCCGTCGGCGGCACACGGCCGGTCGGCCAGGCGCCGGCTCAGCTCACGCTGGCGGGCCAGGATCGGGGCGACGAGCAGGGCGGCGTCGGTCTGCTCCCAGCCGTGCGGCAACGGCAGGCCGAGCTGGGCCAGGCGCAGGTTGATCGAGGCGTTCAGTGAAGGGGACACCCCCTGATCATCCCGGGCGCAGGGCTGCCCGGCCAGCGTTGTCCCACCCTGGGGGTCGCCCGACCGTGGCATTGGGGCCCGACGGCGGCCGACGAGGGGCCCTCGGTCCCAGCCGGGAGCACCCGACCGACCTACGCTGGCTCCATGCCCGACGTGCCCGACCTCGAGGTGCGCCATCGCCCGGTGCAGGTGCGCGGGCGGGTGCGCTTCGAGGCGATCCTGCGCGAGGCCCGGGCGCTGCTCGCCGAGCGCGGGGTGGACGGCTTCACCATCGACGACGTCGCGCACCGCGCGGACATCCCGGTGGGCTCGGTGTACCAGTTCTTCCCGAACAAGTACGCGATCGTCGCCGAGCTCGACGCCCGCGACACGCAGGCCCTCGTCGAGGACCTGGAGGCCGCCGCCAGCCGCTTCCCGACCGAGGACTGGCAGGCCGAGACCAACCACATCATCGACATCGTCGCCAAGCACTGGGCCGAGGACCCGTCGCGGCGCGCGGTCTGGCTGGCGATGCGCTCCACCGCCGCGACCCGCACCGCCGCCGCCGCGCACTTCCAGCGCCTCGCCATGCTGCTCGAGCCGATCGTCGCCGAGCTCACCCCGCACCTGTCGGCCGAGCGTCGCCGGACCGTCGCCGAGGTGATCGTGGAGGTCGGCCAGTCCATGCTGCACTTCTCGGTCTCCGACGGCCAGCCGCGACCGGCCATGGTCGCCGAGCTCAAGCGGATGCTGCGGGCCTACCTGCGGGCCGTCGCGCTCGACGCCTGAGCCCGCAGGTCAGCGCGGCGGCCGGGCTGCACGGGGGTGGCGCTGCCCGCGGGGGTCGCGCCGCCCGCGGCGGCCGCCAGGTACGCCGCCACCGTGGGCCGCAGGTCGGCTGGCTCGATCACCTCGTCGACCGACCCGGTGCGGAACGCCCGCTGCACCGAGTGCACGGCGTCGAAGGCCGCTGCGACGTCGGCACGGGCGGCCCGACGGACCGCCTCCTCAGGGGCATCGGCCCAGGTCGGCTCCGCGCGCAGCTCGGCGATGCGGGCCCGCACCTCGCGGGTGAGCACCACCTCGGCCGCCGCCGAGCCGCCGATGACCGAGACGCGCGTGTCGGCCAGGGCGAGCATCCGCAGCTGCGGGTGCAGGGCCTTGTTGAACACCACGTACGCCCCGCCGTGGAACCGGCCGATGGTGACCACCACGATCGGGCCGTCGAAGTTCACCACCGCGCGCGCGATCTCAGCACCCCACTCCAGCTGCTGGCGGCGCAGGGACCACGCACTGCCGTCGAATCCGGCGAGGTTGGCCAGCACCACGACCGGTCGCCGGCCCGAGGCGTGCGTGATCGCCCGCGCGACCTTCTTCGACGCCGCCGGGTACAGCGTGCCGGCCGCCCACCAGGAGCCCGTGCCGCCGGGGCCGGCGTCCCCGGCCGCGGGCCGGGGGTGCGACTCGATGCCGATGAGGGTGACCGCCGCGCCATCCATGGCGGTGTCCCAGACCACGGCGCCGTCGGCGCCCGCCATGTCGGTCCAGCGCTCCAGGCGCGGGGCGTCGGCGTCGGCCAGGGCGGCCATCACCGGGCGGATCGCGAACGGCACCGAGCGGGTCGGGTTCGTGGCCGCGTCGAGCACCGTGCCGACGTCGGCGTGGTCGCCGAACCCGGCGTAGGGGCTGGTGGTCACGTCGCGGTCCACGGGGTCGGTGGTGACGCGGCGGCGGGCGGTCGCGGCGAGCAGCCGGTGGTGCGTGAGCACGAGGTCGTAGGCCGCGGCCAGCGAGGGGGCGCGGTGGTGCGCCTGGCCGTTCGGGCCCATCACCTCCGGGTAGCCGCCGAGCGCGACCTCGTCGGCGCTGGGCACCCCGCCGGAGGTGGCCAGCGCGCGGTTGCCGGTCAGGACCATGGCGGTGTCGTCGACCATGACGAGCATGCCCGCGCAGTGGCCGAGCATGGTCGCCACCGAGTTCCAGTAGCTCTGGGCGCCGACGTTGATGCCGGCGACGATGATGACGACCTCGCCCCCGCGCTGCGTGAACTCCAGGATCCGGCGCACGACCGCGGCGCACCAGTCCATGTTCTCGGTGCCACGGTCCATCGCGATCTGGGCGCCGGCCGAGATGGCCACCCACTCCACGGGCATCCCATGGACCTCGGCGTGGTCGAACGCGGCGATGATCCGCCGGCACTCGGCCTCGGCCACGGCACCACGCTTGATGCCCGCGTCGCCGGCGAGCCACACCCGGCTGGTGGGCCCGACATGGCCGGGGAACCGATGGGTCAGCAGGCCCACGACGATGCCGCTGGCCTGCTCGCCGAGCGGGCGCTCGACGGCGACGAGCCGGTCGGGCGCGTCCACGTCCTCGGCGTGGTCGAGGTCGAGCTCGGTGAACCACGCGTCGCGGCCCCAGCCGGCCAGCGCCAGGTCCACGGCGTCGGCCGGCGTGGGCAGCGTGGCGACCGGGCGGGCGGGTGCCACGGCAGCGGCGCCGACCATGCCCAGCTCCGCCACGGCATCACCCGCGGCGACGAGCTCGCCCGGGCCGCGCAGGCCGGTCACGGTCCCCGGCTGCGGGGCGCGCACCACGGACTGGCACTTCATGGTCTCGACGGTGCACAGCGGGTCGCCGGACGCGACGCCGGCGCCCACCTCGACGTGCGTGGCCACGACCAGTCCCGGCATCGGGGTCGTGACGGACGTTGCAGCGGCGTGCGGGGTGGCGTTCATCGGGGATCCTCCCCCTGCTCGAGGACCACCACGGCGGCGGCGGTGGTCGGCTCATGGGTCAGCGAGACGTGGGCGCGCACGGGACCCACCGAGGCCGCGACGGCCTGCGCGAGCGCCCCGTGCAGCGCCAGGACGGGTCGGCCCCACGGGTCGGTGCGCACCTCGACCTCGCGCCAGTCGACCTCGGCGAGCACCGGGGCACGCCCGGCCAGCGCGGTGGACCAGGCCTTGACGAAGGCCTCCTTGGCCGCGAACCGCGCCGCGAGGTGCTGTGCGGCCCCGGCGCTGCCGGAGGCGGCCGCCAGCTCGGCCCGCGTGAACGTCGCGGCGGCGAACGCCGAGCCGACGGTGCCCAGCTGCTCGGCGAAGCCGGCGACGTCGACCAGGTCCAGTCCCAGCCCGGCCACGGTCACGGGGTCGCACCCAGCCGGGCAGCAGCGGGTGCGGCACCCGGCAGCCAGCCGGCCGCGTCGACGAGCATGGCGGCCTCGCGCGCCCGCAGGTCGGTCGCGGTGCCCTCGCCGAGGCGCCGCTCGGTGCGCCGGCGCAGCAGCGGCTCGCCGCCGTGCTGGGCCACCAGCCGGCGTCGCGCCGCCTGCACCCGCCGGGCCCGGGCGCGCGCCTCGTAGGCGGTGCGCTCGTGCGCGTCGATCGCCGCGGTGAACACGTCCGGGTGGGCCAGGGCGACGACGGCCGAGACGTGCCCGAAGCCCAGGCTGGTGAGCAGGGCGGCGCGCACCGGCTCGGCCCGGTGCAGCGGGCGGTGGTCGACCACGAGCGGCTCGGCGGCCACCCGCGGGTCGACGCTGGCCAGGTTGGGGTTGCCGGGCACCACCCCGGTGGCGAACACGTCGCACAGGCCGGCCACCTGCCAGGCCGCTGCCCCGCCCTTGGCGTGACCCGTGAGCGCCTTCTGCGAGATGACCCGCAGCGGGTTGCCCGGCGTGCGCCCGAGGGCGTCCTGGATCGTGGCGTGCAGGAACGCCTCGTTGGGGTCGTTGGCCTCGGTGGACGTGTCGTGCTTGGAGACCACGGCGACGTCGTCGGCGGCCAGGCCCAGGTCGGCCAGCGCACGGCCCAGCGGCGAGTCGGCCCCACCCCGCACCGCACCCAGCGCACCCAGCCCCGGGGCCGGGATCGAGGTGTGGATCCCGTCGCCGAACGACGCGGCGTAGGCCAGCACCGCCCGGACCGGCAGGCCCAGGCGCAGCGCCACCGATCCCCGGCAGACCAGGAAGCTGCCGCCACCCTGCGCCTCGACGAACCCGCGGCGGCGCCGGTCCCCCGGCCGGCTGTGCTGGTGGGCCGGCACGCCGGCCTCGACCAGCGCCCGGTTGTCGGCCGTGGCCGCCATGTCGGCGAACCCGCTGATCCCCTCGGTGCCCAGGTCGTCCCAGCCACCGGCGAGCACGATCTCGGCCTTGCCCAGGCGGATCTTGTCGATCGCCTCCTCGAGGGAGACCGCGGCCGTGGCGCAGGCCGCGACCGGGTGGACCATCGGGCCGTACCCGCCGACCAGGCCCTGGTTCACGTGGGCGGGCACCACGTTGCCCAGCGCCTCCTGCAGCACGTCGTTGGCGTGCTCGCGGTCGAGCAGGTCCGCGGCGTTGAGCGTGCGGATGCTGCGCATGCCGCCCATCCCGCTGCCCTGGGTGTTGCCCACCAGGCTGGGGTGCACGGCGGCGAGCAGCTCCTCGGGGGCCACCCCGGCGTCGGCGAGTGCCTCGGCGGAGACCACGAGGTTCCACGCGGCCAGCGGGTCCATCGCGGCGGCGACGCCGGGCTCGAGGCCGTGCCGGGTCGGGTCGCTGCCGGTCGGCAGCTGCCCACCCACCGTGCGCGCCAGCGGCACGGTGCGCGGGACCCGCACGGCGGCGCCCGCCGGCAGGGTGAGCGCCCAGCCGTGCTCGCCCTGGGCCACGCGCGCCCCGACGACCCCGTTGGCCATGGCGGCGGCCTCGTCCTGCGATCGGACGGCCAGCGTGACCGGGCGGTCGAGGTAGACCTCGCTGAGCACGGTCCGCCCCTCGGCGGCCACGTCGTCGGTGGCCGTGAGCGGCCGGACCCCGACCCGCTCGGCCACCTCGGCGCGGAACCGCGCGGCCACCTCGGCCTCCTCGAGGGCCTCGTCACGGGCCTGGTCCACCCACCGGGCGGAGGACGGGTCCCACGCGACCAGTCCGCAGCGCCAGGCCAGCTCGACCACACCTGCCGCGGACAGCGCCCCATGCTCGGCCTCGAGGCGGGTGCTCGACGCGCCCCACGGCCCGATCTCGGCCAGGCCGACGAGCACGACCATGTCCTCGGCGGCGATGCGGGCGGCCGTGGCCGGGGCGGTCGCGGGGGTGCCGGTGCCCAGCAGGGCGGCCGGCAGGTTCGGCAGGGCCGGGACCGTGGGCAGCGCCTCGGCGACCTCCCGGTCCGACGCGGCGGCGGCGCCAGCCGGCTCCCCGGCCGCCTCGCGCAGCGCCTCGGCCAGGTCGGCCCGACCGGCCAGGCCGCCGGAGAGGTCGACCCGCAGGGGGCGGCGCTCGGCGCGCTGCGCGAACGCCGGGGTGGCCAGCGCGGCGACGAGCGCGCCCATCTGCTCGGCGCTGAAGGTGGTCACGCCCAGTGCGGACTCCACACCCGCGGCGGCGCCGTCGTTGCCGGCCATGAGGCCGGTGCCGCGCACCCAGCCGATCTCGGCGCCGAGCAGGCGGGTGTGCAGGCCCCAGCCGGGCTCGCTGTGCCAGCGGTTGACCAGCGACTCGAGCGCGGCCTTCGCGTCGCCGTAGGCGCCGTCGCCGCCGAACGTGCCGTGGTTCGGCGACAGCGGCAGCACGACGCGCACGGGCGGCGCACCGGCGGCCGCGATCCGGCCGGCCACGGCGCCGACGAGGCGCTGCACGCCCAGCAGCAGCAGCCGCAGGGTCGCCTGGGCACCGGCGTCGGTGTCGGGCAGGGTGCCGCCCGAGGGGGCGGCCGCGAACGGCAGCACGAGGGTCGGCAGCAGCGCCGGCTTCACCTCCCGGGTGACCGGTCCGACCTCCTCGGTGGTCGGCGTGGTGCACCACGCCACGAGCGCGTCCACGTCGGCGAACGAGGCGAGGTTCGCCGGCACGCAGTGCAGCACCGCCCCCGGGCCGGCCCACCGGCGCTCGAGGTCGCGGTAGGCCGCGATCCGCTCCGGGGTGTCGTTGGTCGTCGCCACGACGACGGTCGCGCCGCCGCGCAGCAGGTGGGCCACCGCGGCCCAGGCGATCGAGCCCGGCGAGGCCCCGGTCACCAGCGCGACCTCGCCGGCGAACGGCCCCGGCGCGGCGGTGAGCTCGGTGGCCGCCGCGAGCACGGCCGCGGCGGTGGGCTCGGCCAGCGCAGCGCCCAGTCCGGCCAGGCCCTCGGCGGGCACGCCGGTGGGCGCCTCGCTGAGGGCGCGATCGAGCAGGCGCACGGTGGCCGGGCGGCCCAGCGCGTCAGCGCGCGCCCGGTGGAACCGCAGCGTCGCGACCAGGCGCGGATCGGCGTCGCGGTGGATCCGCAGCTGGTCCAGCAGTGCCCCGACGTCGGGACCGACCGGTTCGCCGGCGGCCTCGGCCCGCAGCGCCGCGTGCAGCAGGTGGTCGGCGTCGGCTCGCGCCCAGGCCGGCCCGGAGGCCAGCAGCACGTGCCGTCGCGCGTCGAACCGCGGGGCCACCTGCGCGCTGGGGCCGTGCTCGGCCTCGAGCAGCGCCAGCCGGGCGAGCGCCTCGCGCTGGTCGGCGGGCTCGGTGGGCTCCGGGGTGCGGCCCAGCCGCGCGAGCATGGCGCCGGCCTGCTCGGCGAGCAGGTCCTCGAGGTGGTCGCGCAGCTCGGTGACGGCGGCGGCGTCCACGGTGCCGCCGCCGGCTGCGGTGGCACTCGGCACCGCGAGGGGCACGCCCGCAGCGGCTCCCGCGGCCTGCACGGCGGCGTCGACCAGGGCCTCGGCGGTGGCGGACTCGAGGGTCCGCAGGTCCCCGCCGCGCCGGCTCGCGCCCTCGCGGCTGCCCAGGGCCAGTGCCAGGCCGGTCCGGGCGACCCAGCCGGGGCCCAGCGCCCAGTGCCCGCCCACGCGCTTGGCCAGCGCAGCCGGGGAGGAGCCCAGTGGCCCGAGGGCCGCGGTGAGAGCGGCCTCGACGGCCGGGGCCAGCACCGGGCCGGGGTAGCGGTAGCCGCGGGCACGCTCGGCGACGGCGGCGGTGAGGTCGGCCAGGCCGACCTCGTGGGCACCGTCGATCGCCGGGACCCCGAACTCCTTGCCGAGGTCCATGAGCAGCTGGTTGCGCCGGCTCGAGGCGCCCTCGACCAGCCCGTCGATGGTGTCCTCGCCCAGCTGGTCGGCACGCACGCCGGCGCGCATCGCCAGCAGGGCGCGCAGGGCGGTCGGCAGGTCGACGGCCAGGTCGGCCACCGTCCCCGCCGGCGGGCCTGCGGCAGCGGCGGCCGGGGCGGCCTCTGCGGGGGTCGGTGCCGCGGTGACGGGCGCCGGGGCGTCGGCCACCAGCGCGGCCGGCTCGGCCGGGGCCGGGTCAGCGTCGGCGGCGAGCAGCACCTCGGCGTCGAGCTCGAGGTTGGCCACCACCGGGCGGGTGCCCCGGTGCGCCGGCAGGGCCAGGGAGCCCTTGGCGAGGTTGGCCAGCGTGGGGGCGGACCCGACGCCGACCTCGACGATGCGCTCGATGCCCAGGCCCCCCGCGGCCAGCGGGGTGCAGCAGAGCTCGAACGTCTCGATCCAGCGCACCGGGGAGGCGAACTGCCAGGCGAGCAGCTCCACGAGCAGCGTGCGGGCCAGCGCGTCCTGGTCCGCAGCAGCGGCGTCCCAGTCGGCGAGCAGGCCGGCGAGCACCTCCGAGCCGCAGGTGGCGTGCACGCCCTCGACGTACGCGCGGTCCAGCCGGAAGGCCACCGGGTACAGGTTCGGCACGTAGCGGCCGACGAGGGCCGCGCCGTCGATGTGGGCGGGCAGCTTGGCGCGCAGGTGCTCGCGGAAGCCGGGGACGCCGTCGCGCAGGGCGCGGGAGTGGAACGGCACGTCGATGCCGGGCACCTCGAGCAGCGGCGGGCGACCCGGCCGGCCGGGCCCGAGCCGCGCGGCCAGCTCGGCCAGCGCGCCGACCGTCGAGGCGACCGCGTACTGCTTGCCGCGCAGGTTGTGGTTGACGATCTCGCACAGCTCGCCGGTGACCTGGGCCACCTCGGCCACGAGGGCCTCGGCCCGGGCGTGGGTCAGCCCGGCCAGGTGCGGGCGGATCACGGCCAGCCGGTACTGCGAGCGGCCCTCGGCGTCGCGGGGCACGAGGCCATGCATCGCCATGCCGCGGGCGAAGACCAGCTCGATCACCGAGCGCAGCGGGAGCACCGGGGCGGCCGCGGCCAGCGCGTTGTACTCGCCGACCGAGTGCCCGGCGAGGACGGCGTCGGGGTCCCAGGTGCCGGCCTCGCGCAGCTGCGCGACCTGGGCGGCGGCCAGCGTGGCCATGGCGACCTGCGTGAACTGGGTCAGGTGCAGCACCCCGGCCGGGTGGCGGAAGGTGGTGCCCGCCGCCTCGATCGTGGTCGGGTTCTCGCGCACGACGGCCAGCACCGAGAAGCCCAGCCGCTCGCGGGTGATCCGGTCGGCCTTGTCCCAGACGCGCCGGGCCGCCGCCGAGCGGGCGTACCCGTCCATGCCCATGCCCTGGCCCTGGATGCCCTGGCCGGGGAAGACGTAGGCGGTGCGCGGCGGCGCGACCTCGGCGGTGCCGAGGGCGACGGGGCCCTCGGCGGTGGCGACCTCGACGGCGAGCACGGCGGCGCCGGCGCGCATGCCGGTGCGCCGCACCGTCACGGTGACCGTCGCGCCCGGGGCCAGCGGGGCGAGGAACTCCACCGACCAGCGGCGCAGCCGTGCCGGGTCCCCACCGGCCGCGGTCTCGAGCACCACGCGGGTGGCCGCCGCGGAGGTCCACATGCCGTGGACGATGCGCCCGGGCAGGCCGACGAACCGGGCGAGCAGGTCGCTGCGGTGGATCGGGTTCGGGTCGCCGCTGACCGTGGCGAAGGACTCCAGCCGTCGCGGCGCGGTGATGGTGCGGGTGCCCAGGGTGCGCGCCGGGGTGGGCACGGGCGGGCCGGCGAGGTCGCGGGCGTGCAGCCCGGGCACCGCGGCGTCGGGGGCCGTGCGCCGCACGAGGAAGCGGTCGGTCACGCGCTGCCCGGCGGCGACGGCGTCGACGGTGAGCACGAGGCCGGCGTCGGTGCGGGTCACCATGGGGGCCAGCACCGCGGGCGCGGCGTCGGGGGCCACGGCCGGGTCGCCGAGCACCTGGTGGCGCAGGTGCACCAGGTCGAAGATGCCGTCCGCGTGGCCGGCCCGGCCCAGGGCGCGGAACGTGTGCGGCCACAGCGAGGTCATCACGCGGTCGGGCAGCGGGTCGGCGGCGCCGACCGTGGCGGCGTGGGCCGCGGCCAGGGCGGCCGGCTCGGTGGGCGCATCCGTGCCACCGGCGAACATCTCGAGCAGCGCGGCACCGGCACCGGCCAGGCCCTCGGCCGTGATCGCGAACGTGATGGTGCCGGCCCGCTCGAGGACCGCCACGGGCATGGTGGTGCTGCCGTCGCCCGGCAGGCCGAGGTCGGGCCACAGGATGGTCAGGGCCAGTCGCCCCGACGGGTCCACGGCCAGGCGGGCACGCTCGCCGTCGCGCTCCACGTGCGCCACGGCCACGGCCGCCGGGGTGGGCGGTGCGAGGTCGATGGCCCACGCGGCGGCCGGGGCGAGGTGGTGCAGCGGGTTGGGCCGCGCGCTGCCCAGCCAGTGCCAGGTCGGGGCGGCCAGCGCCGCGCCGAGCAGGTCGGCCGCGCGCGGCGCACCGGGCACGACCGGCGCGAGCCGGAACGCCGGGCCGTCCACCGGCTGCTCGCCGGCGGCGACCAGCGCGGCGACGACGGCGTCCTCGAAGCGGTCGAGCAGGTCCGCGACCGGCTCGTCGGCGCGGGTGATCCCCGCCACCGCGGTCGGCCCGGGGATCACGAGCACCTGGTCGGCGTCGTAGCGGTCGTCGTGGGACTGCCACAGCGAGTCCGCGGCGTACCAGCGGCGCACGTCGGCGTCGAGCACCGGCACGAACGGCACCGGCTTGCCGGGCTGGCGGCACACGACGAGGAAGTGGTCGACGTCGGCCGGGTGCAGCAACGCCGTACGGGCGGTGGGATGCGCCTGCACCAGGGCGGCCAGGGCCGCCGCCGGGTCGTCCACGCTGGCCGGATCGGCGAACCGGGTCGGGACCTGGCCCTCGTCGACCGGGTGCAGCCGGGCCTCCGCGCGCTGCAGCAGCGCGACGAAGCGGCTGCGGTGGGTCGGATCGAGCCACGCGCCGTCGTCGTAGCGCCGGTGCCGGCCCAGCGCGGTGAGCGCGACGAAGCGCTCGAGCAGCTCGGCGTAGGTCATGGTGGTGAGGTCGCCGAACCACGGCTTGGCGGTGGCAGCCAGGGCGGCGACGATCTCGTCGCGGCGGGCGGCCACCGCGGTGGCGTCGCCGGCCACCTCGTCGAGCAGGCGGGCCGCGCGCGCCGCGGAGGTGTCCAGGTAGTGGATGTCGGCGTCGAGGCCGGAGCGCCCCGAGGTGGTGCCCCCGGCGACCGTCCCGCGGCTGACCCAGCCCTGGTGGCCGGGTGCCGCGACCAGGGCGGCCTTCACCGACGGCGAGGTGCCGGCCTCGGCGACGGCCATCGTCACGGTCCCCAGCAGCACGGCGTCGACCGGCATCGCGGGCATGCCGTGGGCGTGCGCCCAGGTGCCGCTGAGCAGCGCGGTGGCCCGGGCCGGGTCGCCGATGCCGCCGCCGACGGCGAGCACGACCCGGTCGTTGCCGCGGATGCGCGGGTAGGTGGCCAGCAGCAGCTCCTCGAGGTCCTCCCAGGAGTGGTGGCCGCCGGCCGCGCCGCCCTCGAGGTGGATCCAGGTCGGATGCTCGCTGCGCTCGGCGATGGCCAGCACCTGCTCCACCTGGGCGACCGTGCCGGGCTTGAAGGCGTTGAGCCAGCAGCCCAGCGCGTGCAGCTCGTCGAGCAGGGCCACGGCCTCGTCGGGCTCGGGGATGCCGGCGGAGATGGTCACCCCGCAGATGGGCGCGCCGGCGGCGCGGGCGCGCTGCAGCAGGCGCTCGCGGCCCAGGTGCAGGCCCCACAGGTACGGGTCGAGGTGCATGGCGTTGAGCACGACCTCCTGGCCCGGGGCCAGGAGCTCGGCGAGCTCGCGCACGCGCTCGGTGAAGATGCGCTCGCTGACCTGCCCGCCACCGGCGAGCTCGGCCACGTGCCCGCCGTTGGCGGCGGCCGCGACGATCGGCGCCTCCGCGGTGGTCGGGGTCATCCCGGGCAGCACCATCGGCGAGCGGCCGCTGCGCTCGGTGTGCCGGGTGGCCAGGCGCAGCCGGCCGGCCGGGTCACGAACCACCCGGGGGGCCAGGTCGGCCCAGGGGGCCGGTGCTGCCGGGGCGGCGCCCGGGGTGGCCAGGGCCTCGCGGCCGGCGCGCGTGGCGGCATCGACGGTGAGCACGCCGCGACCCTCGAGAGCCTCGGCGTTCACCCGGCCCAGCGAGCCCAGCGGGCTCACGGTCACCGCCACGCCGCCGCGCGGGAGCAGGCCGGCGAGCGTGCCGGCCCAGTCGTGCGGGCGGGCCAGCATCGAGGTGACGATGGCGGCCAGCGGGTCCTCGGCGGGCACCGGTCGCCCGGTGGCCGGGTCCAGCACCGCGCGCCGCGCCGGGGCCAGGGCCAGGCCGAGGGCGCGGGCCTGGGCGATCGCAGCCTGCGCTGCGCCCGCCAGGGCCGGGTGGTGGAACGGCGCACCGCTGGGCAGGGCCTCCCACGTGAAGGCCAGCGGGGCCCCGCCGAGCCGGCCCGCGGCCCGGCGCTGGGCCTCGTCACGGGCCAGCGCCTCGAGGTGCTCGCGGAACAGGGCGAGGGCGGCCGGGTCACCGGCGAGCACGTGACGGGTGGGCGCGTTGGCCACCGCCATGGTCACGGCGCCGTCGAGGACACCGGCCGCGCGCTCGAGCAGGCCGGCGAGGCGGGCCCGGCGCGGGCCGGTCACGACGACCATCGGGGTGGCCGCCGCCGGCTCCCCCGCGAGCGCCTCGGCGAGGGCGGACTCCCCCACCGCCCAGGGGTGGCGGGCGGCGTGGACGCCGGCGAGCGCGGCGACCGCGACGGCGGCGACCGCGACGGGCACGGGGACCAGGCCCTCGGCATCGCGCGGCCCGGCGGCGACCCACCCGGCCAGCAGGCCGGCGCTGTGCCCGGCCAGGACCGTCCCCGGCCGGTCGAGGGCCGGCGCGAGGCCCTCGTCGAGCAGGCCCTGCAGGTGCACCAGGTCGGCCAGCACGGCCCCGACGATCGCGAACGGGGCCGACGCCGCCAGCGGCGTCGCGGCGCCCGGCTCCTCGTCGGACGCGACCTGTGCCACGGCACTGAAGCCATCGGGGAAGGTGCCCAGCGCGGCGACGTCCGGGGTGGCCGCCCAGGCGTCGAGCCCGGCGAGCACGGCCTGCAGCCAGGTGGCGAGGCGGGGCCGGCCCAGGGTCGCCTCGGCCAGGGCAGCCGGCCACCCGGCGTCGATGCCGGGGAGCAGCAGGGCCACGGGGGTCCTGCCGCCGGCCAGCGCGTCCACGAGCCGGCCGGGGGCCGCAGCGGCACCGGACCGGTGGGCGGCCCCGTGGCGCAGGTCCGCGGCCACGGCCGGATCGATGGGCGCCCCCGCGAGTGCGGCGGCGGACTCGGCGTCCCAGGCATCCATGACGTGCGCCTTCCGATCGACTTCATGAGCAAACCCTCATGTTTCGCGGCCCCATGGTGACACATGAGGGTTTCCTCAGGAAAATCCCTCGACGGCGCCCAGCACGGGCGTCGTGGTCGTCGGGGCCCGTGATCCGCGATGCGTTGGGCAGTCCCGCCATCGCCGCTCGCGGACCGTGGCCGGGTGGCCTCGGGCGTGTCGGCCCGTTGCCCCACCGCCCCTCTCGACCAGGGCCGGCGCAGCGCCCGCCCGGCCCCATCGCGCGCGGGTGGGCCGGGGCTGGTGCGACGATCGCCACAGCGAGCGGAGCCACCGCGGCGTCACGAGGAGGGCAGCGCCATGCAGGTCGCAGGCAGGGTCGTCGTCGTCACCGGGGCCGGCAGCGGGATGGGCCGGGCACTGGCCCTCGAGCTGCTCCGGCGTGGGGCCCAGGTGGCCGCCGTCGACCTGCGCGCGGAGCCCCTGGCCGAGACCGCCGCGCTGGCCGCCGCCGGGCCCCGGCTGTCGACCCACGTGCTCGACATCACCGACCAGCCGGCCGTCGCCGCCCTGCCCGACGCGGTGATCGCCGCGCACGGGGTCGTCGACGCCATCGTGAACAACGCCGGGATCATCCAGCCGTTCGTCACGATCGAGGACCTCGACGAGGCCGTCATGGCGCGCGTCATGGACGTGAACTTCTGGGGCACCGTGCACATGGTCAAGGCGTTCCTGCCCCACCTGCGCCGGCGGCCCGAGGCGCACATCGCCAACGTGTCGAGCATGGGCGGCTTCCTGCCGGTGCCGGGCCAGGTCGCCTACGGCGCGTCGAAGGCGGCGGTGAAGCTGCTCACCGAGGGCCTCTACGCCGAGCTGCTCGACACCGGCGTCGGGGTCAGCGTGATCATGCCCGGGGCCGTGGCCACCAACATCACCGGCAACTCCGGCGTGGCCGCACCCGGGGGGATGGACGCTGCTGCGGCCCAGGCCGCCGCGGCCCGGACCCTGTCGGCGGACGCCGCGGCGCGGATCATGGTGGACGGCATCGAGCGCGACCGACTGCACATCTACGTGGGCCGCGACTCCCAGCTCATGGGGGCCGCCGTGCGGCTCGCCCCCAAGCGGGCGACCCACCTCATCCAGTCGAAGATGAAGGACCTGCTCGGCTCCTGACGCCCCGCCTCCGCCTCACGTCCCCCCGTCCCCCCGTCCCCCCGTCCCCCCGTCCCCCGTGTGATCCATTCAGGTCCTGGCCGCCAGTGGAGCGAGAACCTGAATGGATCACGGTGAGGGGGGGCCAAG
>JALOLK010000145.1 GCA_025456015.1 Candidatus Nanopelagicales bacterium | reverse complement strand
GGGTCGCGCTCGTAGGCCTCGGTGATCCGGTTGAGGAACCGGGCGCGGATGATGCAGCCGCCGCGCCAGATCCGCGCCATCGCGCCCCGGTCGATGCCCCAGCCGTACTCGGCGCTGGCCGCCGCGATCTGGTCGAAGCCCTGCGAGTAGGCGACCACCTTCGAGGCGTGGAGCGCCTGGCGGATGTCCTCGACGAAGGCCGGGCGATCCTCGACCTGCCAGGTGCCGGCGTGGCCGGGCAGCACCCCGCGGGCGGCCTCGCGCTGCGGCACGGAGCTGGACAGGGCGCGGGCGAAGGTCGCCTCGGCGATCCCGGTGATCGGCACGCCGAGGTCCAGGGCGTTCTGGACGGTCCACCGGCCGGTGCCCTTCTGGCCGGCCTGGTCGACCACGACATCGATGAACGGCAGGCCGGTCTCGGCGTCGACGTGGCCGAGCACCTCGGCGGTCACCTCGATGAGGAACGACTCGAGGTCACCGGCGTTCCACTCGGCGAAGATCGCCGCGATCTCGGCGGGGCTGGTGCCCAGGCCCTGGCGGAGCAGGTCGTAGGCCTCGGCGATGAGCTGCATGTCGGCGTACTCGATGCCGTTGTGCACCATCTTCACGAAGTGGCCAGCACCGTCGGGCCCCACGTGGGTGCAGCACGGCACGCCGTCGACCCTCGCCGCGATCGACTCGAACATGGGCCCGAGCACGGCGTAGGACTCGGCCGGCCCTCCGGGCATGATCGACGGCCCCTTCAGGGCGCCCTCCTCGCCGCCGGAGATCCCCGCGCCGACGAAGTGCAGGCCCTTGGCCCGCAGCGCGGCCTCCCGCCGGCGGGTGTCCTGGAAGTGGGCGTTGCCGCCGTCCACGATGATGTCGCCGGGCTCGAGGTGGGGCAGCAGGGACGCGATCGCGGCATCCGTGGCCGCCCCGGCCACGACCATGAGCACGACGCGGCGGGGCCGCTCCAGGCTGGCCACGAAGTCCTCGACGCGCAACGCCGGCACGAAGTCGCCCTCGCCGCCGTGCCCGGCCATCACGGCGTCGGTCCGGCCGCGGGAGCGGTTGTACAGGGCGACGGTGTAGCCGCGGCTGGCGAAGTTGCGGGCGAGGTTGCTGCCCATCACCCCCAGGCCGAGCACGCCCACCTCGGCGGTGGCAGCGGGAGTCGGGGTTGCGCTGGTCATGCGGGGATCCCTTCGGTCTGCATCGACGTCGGTGGTCATCGCCATCGTCGCGCCTGGGCGTCGCTGGCGTGCGCTGTGGTGACCATTGCGCCAGTCCCGCATCGCGTTGCCAACCGGTTGCCAGGTGTTCTCCGGCACCGGCGTCGTGAGCACGGGCACGTCGGGGGCGATGACAGGGGGCACGCTCCGGTGGCAGCACCCGGCAGCCGATTGCCCCAGATCCGGGCATCGCCGAGCATCGAGCCATGGCCCTCCTCACCCCGACCGCCACGGCCTGCGGGTCCGTGCTGGCATGACCCGCGGCAGGGCGCACGCCGGACCCGGCGCGGGCGGCGTGCCAGACGAGGTGATCCTGGGCCTGGACGTCGGCACCACGGCCACGAAGGCTGTCGCCTTCGGCCTCGACGGGCCGGGTTGGCGGCGCGCCGCGCTGCGCGAGTACCCGTTGCGCCAGCCGGAACCCGGCTGGCAGGTCCAGGACCCCGACGAGGTCGCCACGGCGGTGCTGGCTGCCCTCGCCGAGGTCGTCGCGGCGTGCCGGGGGGCCCGCGTGGTCGCGATCTCCGTGAGCACCGCCATGCACGGCCTGATCGGGCTCGACCCCCAGCAGCGGCCGCTCACCCCGCTGCTCACGTGGGCCGACACGCGCTCGGGACCCCAGGCCCGGCGCCTCAGGGACTCCGGGGCTGCCCTGGCGATCCACCGGACCAGCGGCTCCCCGATCCACCCGATGACCCCGCTGACCAAGCTCATGTGGTGCGCCGAGCATGATCCGGCGCTCACCGCCCGCGTCCGGCACTGGGTCGGGCTCAAGGACTTCGTGCTGGCCACGCTCACCGGGCAGGTGGTCACCGAGGCCTCCTCGGCCTCGGGCACGGCACTGTGGGACCTGCGCACCAGGGACTGGAACCCGGTGGCGGTGGCCCTCGCCGGGGTCCGACCCGAGCAGCTGCCCCCGATCCTGCCGACCACCGCGCAGCTCGGGCTGGGCAGCGTCGCAGCGACCCGCGTGGGCCTGGCTCCCGGCACCCCGGTCGTCGTCGGCGCCGCCGACGGCCCGCTGGGCAACCTCGGGACGGGCGCGGTGCAGCCCGGCGTCGCGGGGCTGTCGATCGGCACCAGTGGCGCGGTGCGCATGCTCGTGCCTGAGCCCGCGCTGGACCCCGACGGCCGGCTGTTCTGCTACGCGCTCACCGACGACCACTGGGTGCTCGGCGGCGCGGTGAGCAACGGCGGGGAGGTGCTGCGCTGGGCCGGTCGCATCCTCGGCGCGGACCTGCTGCGCGACGCTGCGGGGGCCGGCGTCGACGCCGGGCTCCTGGCACTGGCCGCGACCGTGCCACCCGGCAGCGACGGGCTGCTCATGCTGCCCTACCTGCTGGCCGAGCGGGCCCCGCTCTGGGACCCCGAGCTCACCGGGGCCTTCCTGGGCATCCGGCACGGTCACACCCGCGGCCACTTCGTCCGCGCGGCCGTGGAGGGCGTCGCCCTGCAGCTCGCGGTCATCGTCGCGCGGCTGGACCGGATCGTGCCCGTGCACGGCGTCCGCGCGACCGGGGGGGTGTTCCGCTCGGGCCTGTGGCGCGAGGTGCTCGCCGGCACCCTCGCCCGACCGGTGACCGTGGTGGGCGGCGCCGACGGCACGGCCCTGGGCGCAGCCGCCCTCGGGCTGTTCGCGCTGGGCCGCAGCCCGAGCCTCGAGCAGGCCGCAGCGCAGCTGCGCGTGGGGGGTCCGGAGGAGCTCGTGATGGCCGACCCGGACGACGTTGCCGCCTACGCGGCGCTGCGCGCGTCGGTGCCTGCGCTGCTGCGCGCGTACGCGGAGGCGACCGACATGTTCGCCGCTCTGGACCTCTGACCCGACCCACCGGCCGCCGAGCGCCCGTGGCGTGCGTCCCGCGGCGCCTGCTCATGGCCACCGGTTGCCGACTGTCGCCGGATCCGTCCCGGGCATACGGTGCGACCCGTGCCCGAGTGGATCATCCGGGAGACCCCGCAGGAGGCGGCACAGGCTGCCGCGCACCTGGTCGCCGACGCCGCTCGGGCGGCGATCGCCACGCGTGCGCGGTTCGCGTTCGCCGTCAGCGGCGGCAGCACCCCGGTGCGCATGCTGGTCGCCCTGAGCCAGTTGCAGGTCGCGTGGGAGCACGTGGTGGTCCACCAGGTCGACGAGCGGATCGCTCCGCGCGGGGACCCCGCACGCAACCTGACCTCGCTGGCCACCGCGCTCCCGGCGGCCGCGCAGGTGCACCCCA